>NZ_CP099398.1:300000-454824 GCF_024721175.1 Rhizobium sp. Pop5
GGCAGCATCGCGCTTTGCCAGCGCAGCTTTATGGCGTTCGATGACGGCCGGATCGTTCGTAAAATCCTTCCGCCGTACCACCGGCTTCGACGGCTGCTCCTGACGCTCCTTGATATTCCCGGACCGTGAGCACGTCGCACATAGCCGTTCATCTCGCTGTTGGTCATCAAAGACAGAACGTCGCCGAGCCGTTTGTTCTCGGTGATCGCCGCATGCGTCACCCGCTGGTCCTTGTCGAAGGTTTTGTAGGGCAGGGAATGTCCCTTCCATCGTACATCGAGCCGGCCGTCGGCATAGGCATAGGTCTCGACATAGCGGCCGGCCAATCCGCGCGTCACCTCGCTTTCCACCAGCATGATCCGCTTGCGCTCAAACGAAAACGTCAGCTGCGCTCCAACATAACGCTGTTCGCGTTTGCACAGGATCTCGGCCAACCGACCCGGAGCCAGATTCATCGGCCGATGCAGATCGTCTGATCGGGCAGGGACAATCGCAAACCGCGCATTGTAGTCCTCCATGAAGCCAGGCAAAAATGTATTGCCCGCCTCCATGCTGTCGATGCCTGCCAGTCGCAATTCCTTGACCAGACGATCCTGCAGCGTCCGGTTCATCCGCTCGACACGGCCTTTGGCCTGGCTGGAGTTTGCACAGAGAATCTCGATATTTAGCTCCGAGAGTGCCCGAACTGGGTCATGCCCTGACCACCCTTGGCCTCCTTCTTCGTCACCCGGAAGACCGAGTGCTTGTCGGAATAAAAGGCAGAGCGCACGAACCGCAACTGCATCAACCGGCCCGTCGCATCGTCGACAAACACCAGGAGCGAGCACGGATCTCCACGATCTTCGAACCAGCGATGCTCGGACCCGTCGATCTGCACCAGCCCGCCATAGGCTTCGCGCCGCAAGCGCGGCTGATGAAACGTCCGCCGCTGCTTGCGTGACAGCCACAGGCCGGCCTCCGACATCCAACTGCGCAACGTCTCGCGCGACACACGCAATCCATCGCGCTCGGCAAGCTTCTCGGCCGCCAGCGTCGGACCGAAATCCGCATAACGTTCACGAACCAGCGTCACCGCATAATCGCGAACACCATCGCTGATCCGGTTGTTCGACGGCCGGCCGATCGCCTTGTGCCGGATCGATGCCGCACCGGTCGTTCTGATGCGATCCAACAGCCGCCGCACCTGGCGCTCGCTGAGAGCAAGCACATGCGACGCCGACACCATCGTCATGCGGCCGTCGGCAACCTTCGACAAAACCGCGATCCGCTGCAGATCACGCTCGCTCATCGCTATCAATCCCATCCGCAAATCTCCGCCGTCATCGAAAACGGGGAGAGAGTGACATTCTTACTTTGCAGAATCAGGACATTCTAACTTTGCGGTGGAGAATCTAACCCAAGCGCATCATGCCGTTTTTAAGGGTAGGGGATCAGGCCCCGTCTTGCAAATGTGTGAGGAAGACTTCGGCTGGCGTTCGATAGCCGAGGCACTTGCGAGGCTGATCGTTGAGCTGGCGAGCGAGCTGAATCAGGTCCTGCTGCGAGATGGCCGTCAGGTCCGTCTCGCCTGGCATGAAGCGGCGGATACGTTTGTTGGTGTTTTCCACCGCGCCTTTCTGCCACGGTGCGCTGGGATCGCAGAACCAGCTGCGTGCGCCGATGCCATCTTCCAAAGCCCTGAATCCGGCAAACTCCGTGCCGCGGTCGAAGGTGAAGCTCTGGCGTGCGAATGCCGGCAAGGGAGAGAATGCTTTGATGATCTTGTCCATGATCGGTCGCGAGTGCCGGCTCTGGTTCTTGATCATGACGGTATAGCGGCTTTTGCGCTCGACCAGTGAGGTGACGTTGGCGGGACCCATATCACGTCGGAAGATCAGCAGGTCACCCTCCCAATGACCGAATTGCGATCGATCGTCAATAAAATCAGGTCGTTGCGATATCTTGCATGCCTCAGGAAACACGCTGTCGCGTGGTTTCCTGGAGCCGCGGGGACGGCGTTTGCGACGTGCCTCGGGCAGGTAACGATAGAGGCCCAACCCATAGTCCTCCTTGGAATAGACGAAGCGATAGATCGTCTCGGCGCAAATCCTAACGAGGCTGAGGCCGTCCGCCCATAGACGGCCGGCGATCTGCTCGGGCGACCAGGAGGCCTGCAATCTGTCGACGATCAGGTCGCGCAATTGCGGATGCCGTCTGAGCTTCCGCAGGCGCTGCCGCCGGTCCTTGGCGATGTCGTTGGCAACCGTCGAGAAGTAGCCGCTATATTCGGGAAGCTCGCGATCATGGAATGTATTGCGCCTGATCTCGCGATAGATCGTTGAGCGGTGCCGGCCGAGCTGGCGGGCCATCTCATTGACCGGCACCTTGCGTTCGACAAGCTGGTGCAGCCGACGGCGATCGGCGAGGGTCAGTTGCAAATAGCATCGGGACATTCCAAAATCTCCAAGGGGAAGCCATTGTTTTTTCTGGCATGTCGCACTTGGAAATAGAATGTACCGGCTACAAACACCAAATAGCATAATCAACGTTATGGAACTTTACGCTGAACCGGCCGCGATAGTTACAAGCAGGTCCTTGGCATCGATCTGGTCGCCGGCTTTGACGAGAACTTCGGCGATCGTGCCGTTCTCCTCGGCGTGAATTGCCGTTTCCACCTTCATCGCTTCGGTCGACACCAGCACATCGTCGGCATTGATCGCCTGTCCGGGCGACACAAAGACGCGCGAGATGGCGCCCGGCATCGGTGCGCCGACATGAGCGGCATTGCCGGGTTCGGCCTTGGGTGCGAAGACGGCGGCCGGTGACGCTGAGGAATTTTGCGAGCTCTTGCTGTTGGTTCCTCGCGGACCCGAGCCGCATCTCGTTGTGCACCTAACCAGCTCGGCTCACGTGACAACAAACACAAGAACATCTGGTTGTTTCTATCGAGTTTGGCGCAGGAGGCGCAGGAGGAAAATCAACATGACTGTCGCGGCTAGGCCCATGATTGCCAAAGCGTATAGGCCTGTGGAAAAACCTCCGGGCTGACTACGGAGATACCCTATAACGAACGGCCCCACAAATGCTCCTAGGTTCCCGAGTGAGTTAATGAATGCGATCCCGCCGGCGGCAGCGGAGCCACTAAAGAAGCAGAAGGCAGCGCCCAAAGGGTCCCTTGCAACCCAATATGCCGCGCATGAGCATCCCTCGCCAGAACCCGTCAGGGCCGGGTTGATCTACCGTCCGGCCGGGGCAATACTCCAGGATTGGCTTAGCTCCTCCGATGCGTCAAAATTCCGCTTGATGAGTGCCATATCAAGGCATAACCAATCGGCCATTCTCCGATTCCCGGAGAATTGCCGGACATGACTTGGAGCAGGTGCCATTTCTCCGCAGCCATCCCGGATATTGCAAAAGGACCGATACCATGTGCTTTGAATGCAATTCCTCCCCACTCAGCCGTCGCTCCCTGCTGAAATTTGCCGGCATCGGAGGCGTGGCCGTCATGACTGCAGGCTTTGACATGACCATGCCGGCATTCGCCTCGAACGCTCCCGCCCTTCTGCCGGATGAAGCACTGGCAAAACTCCAGGAAGGCAACAAGAAATTCGTCGCCGACACGGAAGCCTGCGCCGCCAATATTTCCAAGCGCCGGCAGGACGTCGCCAAGAGCCAGGCACCCTGGGCGATCGTGCTGACCTGTTCCGACAGCCGTGTCGTTCCGGAACTTGTATTCGGCGGCGTGACGCTCGGCGAACTCTTCGTCGCCCGCAATGCCGGAAACGTGGTCGACACCGATGTGCTCGGCACGATCGAATATGGCACCGAACATCTGCATGCGCCGCTGATCGTCGTCATGGGCCACAAGCGTTGCGGGGCGGTCTCCGCCGCCTGCGAGGTCGTGTCCAAGGGCACCAAGCTCGATGGCTCAATCGGCAAGATGACCCAGCCGATCCTGCCCGTGGCTTTGGGGGAGACCGATCGCGGCGACAATTTTGTCGACAAGACCGTCCATGCCAATGCCTTCAACGGCGCCGAGCGCATCCTCACGGAAAGTGCGATTGTTTCTCGCCTGGTCGAGGAAGGCAAGGTGAAGATCGTGCCCGCCTATTATGATCTCGATACCGGCGTGGTCGATTTTCTGCACAAGGTCTGACCTACGAGGCGACTTCATGTTGCCGACGGCTATCCGCGGGCGCCTCGTCGCGTTCGCGGAACCATAGTCGCTGATGACCCTTGCCGCCCGCAGCATCTCCCGGCGGGTTACACTGACCGACGCGGGCCGGAGCTGAGGTCGCGAGCTGGCTGCCTGGGCGACGCTCTTCTGGAAATTTCTGACCATACCCCTGCGCAACTTGGTGAGCTCAATCGACAGGTCCGACAGCTGCGCGATGACATCTATCGGAACCTGGGCAGCTGGGCCGCGCCCTCCTGAGCCAGTACAAGGACATAGGCGTCGCTCGTTTCAAAGAACGCGAGACAATCGGCCTCCGGCAGGATCTCAACAAGATCAAGACGGCGAAACCGCCTGTGGAGCTTGAACGCAAAGGCGCGATCTGGGTTCAGCCAACCCTATTCGCTGAATCGAGTATCGCGCCTGGAGGCATAACGGAAAACTACGGCATCGAAACTGGCCGCATTGATCGAAGATTGGTACGAACCGTGAAATTGACGCATGGTGGCTGGAAAAAACGCCGAGCTATGCATCCGGTTCGAGGATCACGCCCGTTATGGAATGCCTGCGATACAGGGCTCCAAATTCGGTTCAAAATCCTAATCCGCCCACTCAGGATCGGTTGTAAAGGCGATGGTGAGCCGACGACTCGGACCCTCGTTACCAATCGCGAGCCCGATTTCGTCACGGATCTTATCCCATTCCTGCAATTTCCTCGCCGGGAGGTCCTCTGAGACAACGAAATGTAGCTCGATTTGCCGGCCTCGGCCGACCCGGGCCACATAAGCCCGGTGGGATATGAATCCATGTCGTTCGATGATTGTTTTGGCGACCGCGTCAACTTGTTGTTTGAGATCTAATGGCGTAACAAGCAGTATGTCGGCGAGCGCTCGCCGAACCGTGCCCGCCGGAATGGGAATGATCACAATGCAGATTAATGCCAGCGCGACCGGGTCAATAAACGGCGAGATCCATTCGTAAGAAGACCCCTGAATTAAATATCCGATGGCAAACGCGACGAGTAACCCGATCGTTAGCCCGGCGGACATCAGCCAAGCTTTCGTATCCAGGGCAACGAAATCAGATTTGATCTTACGATTAGCTCGATCACCAATAACCCCCATGGTGGCTGTCACACCGAGTGTTACGACGGCGTAGACGATCGCTTGACTAAAGTTGAGCGGACGTCCCCCATGCAAAATGCTGCCGATTGCGTTGACAAGTGCGTAAACAGCCGACCCGGTTATGAGAATGCCGTTGAGAGCCAAGACTATGGGCTCAAGATGCCAGAACCCCATCGTGAAATGCTCGATAAGTTTTCCTTTGCTGGAGGGCGCTTCGGATGACGCGATGAGCTTTGTAACAAGCAGAGCTACGACAGTCATAGCAGCGTCCGTCAATGCGTAGACACCATCGAATATGATTGCGAACGAACCTGAAATGATCCCGAACAAAATGCCGATGCAGGCAAGGAGGATGGTAACGGCAATTGAAACGCAGAGAAGCCCCTGCTCCGTTCTCATGAAATTCATAGGCTCAGCCTTATAACTTACGTTTCTTTATGGTCCTCTGGACGCGGTACAGACCATCCAATTCAGCTACTGAAGCGAGCACATCCACTTTTGGATCAAGGTACCTTTTTAAATTCAAATGCTGACCTCTCCTGTCCAGTGGGCTCGCATGAGCGTCTTTCACATACCTGGCCACAAGACAAAATCGCCTCGCTGTGTTCTGGCAGTGCGGCCTCGACTATCTAAACAAGGGCCAATTTTGCTTTGCAGGTAAAGCGGGGCTGGACATGATGCACGACACGGAAGGACGCATGAACATAGTCCAGCACTTCGCTGACGGTCTCGCCGCCGCGAATGAAGTCGGAGCCACCACAGATAGGGCATGAGCAGGCCACCTGTTACACGTCATCATGGCACGGCCGAGGTTGCAGAGCTTGCGCGGCGATAGGGCTCTCGACGCATCCACGTAATCCGGCAGGTTCGAATTCCGTTGACTCATGGTTGGATCTGATTTGATGAGAGGCGTTCCAAAGAACGCCGAGGTTTTCGCCCTCATGATAGGCTGTGGCTGACACCACGTTCTAGTCTAGCGATGATCGGATCGTCTAGCCCTTTGGCGACTCCTGCAATTACGGCTGGATTGCCAGATGGAAAAGAGCAGGCTTGCGATATACGCCCACTGAAGAAGCAACAAACTAGCCACCATTGCAACGATGACTTCGTGGATGGAATGCCAGACGAAGTAACTCGTTAGTGCCTTCGCCCAGACGACGAGCAGCAGGAGGCCGCAAAAGATTGTGAAACGCAACACCGTTCTCCTAATTTGTTCGCGAGATTGCGCAGCAATGTCGTCTGCGGCAACGAGAGTCTGGCAGTTCTTCAGGCGGCAACCGCCGCGTGGTTGAGAGCCATGATCATGCCAGTGAGCTCACCATCGAACTCTCGTTCTGGCCATTGCAAATGCTGAGATTTTGGCAGCGGCGGCGCGGGACTGCAGCTTGCGGACCTTCTTCAGCTGCTCCACAATGTCTGACATGATCTCTTTCCTCGAAAATTGATTTCATGATGCCCGCGCCACGTCGGGATAGGTTTCGATAACTTCAATAGCGTCATCGACCATTTTCGTGCCGGTCTCGGCGAGCTTGCCTAGCGTCTCAAAGCCGAACCGGTGGACATCGCGCAGGGTCTTCGACAGAACGACCAACCGTCCAGTCGTCAAAAGCAAGCGGCCGAAGCCCTCATGGCCGATCGTCATGATCGGCGATGCCAACAGGCCTGTGCACTCTTCGATCACAAGCCCCACGCAACTGTAAAAGTTCTGTAGCCTCCACAGCACATACGGATCCGGATCGCCTATGATCGGGATCTTACGGCGCTGCTCCTTGGTGAGGATGAAGTCGGCCAGCAGGTCAGTGTCCGATTTGCCTTCCCACGCCCCATGGGCATCCTGAGCGCGAATGAGCCTTATCAGGCATCTGAGAAAAGGGGTGGCGAGATCCCCATCCTCGTTGACAGCAGGGCCATCCGTACTTCCTGTCAATGTACCCATTTCTTAGTCCTCCTCATCGAAAGGCTTCTTTTCAATGGCGCCTGCTTCGGTTAGCACCTTGCGTAACCAGGGTGGCGGAGTAGTCCTGAGCATCGCCCGAGTTCGCGACAAAACATCTTCGATCAGTTGAGGATCGGATACTTTAATTGGGTGGATTTTGGCCGAAACAACTCGGGCTGCCGATGGCCCACCGATCGCCAGACAGAACAATAAGTGACAACCTTCCAACGCCTTCACCTTCGGGTTAATACGATCGACGTCCTCGTTCCGATGCTTTCCGCTCTGGTCGGAAACGTCTTCGAAGTCCAGGACTTCCACCAGTTTCCAGTCGTCGGGACTCACATCATAGACGACGAAACGTTTTGCCGATCCGAAATGGGCGTCGAGAGATTTCATATCTTGAGTGGCGATTGCGACGCGCAACGCGCCAGCCTTCCGTTTTGGAGCTGACGAGTGAACCCCGTCAGGGACGAGGGAAAGGCGACGAGCGGCGATCATCTAGGCAGTTCTCCTTTGCGGGAGGGATCAAGCGATCCAGGACACGGCGCGCGCTGATTGGCCTGGAAGATGTTGGAAACATCGAAGATCAGGTCGCGCGTTCCCTGATAGAGACTTGTGAGCTTATGCTGGCTGCCGAGTCGGTCGAATATCGGGAAGCCCACCCGCATGAGCGGAATCCCAAGGCGCTCCGCCGCTTGTCGTCCATGCGAATGCGTGACGAGAAGATCAGCGCCGACGGCAAGTTCTTCGAGATCGCCAAGATCACCGACCTGGAGCGATTCGGCCGGCATTTCCGCGAGTATTTTTGAGGTGCCGGTCGTGGTGACCGCTGCCGCGATTTCGGCGCCCATGCCGGTGAAGAAGGTAGCGAATTGGTAGAGCTGGTCCGGCTCCACAGCAATTGCGATCTTCTTGCCTCCGAAATGGAAATGTCCGTCGAGCAGGGCGTCCTGCAGCTGTGCTCGGCGACGGCGGATGTTTGCTGGCACCGGCGCACCAGAAATCTCAGAAAGAAACGAGACGAACCGGTCGGCTCGTTTCAATCCTGTCAGCGACTGGAACAATGCGTAAGGGACTCCCGTCCGGGTCCGCAGTAGCTCTGCGGGGCGGCGCATATGCTCGCCGATCGCGATACATTGCGCCGCCGTGCCAAGCTCTTGTATCTCGTCGACGGGAGTACCGCCATAGGTGGTCGGAACCCAACGATCGCCGGGCACCGTGCCGTCGAGAGAGCCGGAAATGTCCGGCAGGATCACCGGCTTCAGACCGAAGCTTTCGACCGTTTCGCGCAGAAGCTCGATGTCAGCGACTGTCAGATGCCATCCTGGTAGGATCGCAATCTTCTTTTGGTGGCGGCTCTGCTCGCCTGGAGTGGTGATGCGCTCGACCATAGAGATGACGGCCTTCGCCCATCCCTCTTCGATCGCTCCCTCGAAATCCGGGGTATTCGCCAGCACAACCTCCGTACCCGCGAGCTCATCGGCACGATCCCGCTTGATGTTGGCGAGATCGCCTGCGAAATCTTCGCCGCGGGTTTCCACCAGGGCTGTCGTGCAAATTCCGATCAGCTTGGGTTTTGCGCGCCTCTTGAGATTTAGGATCGCCTCTTCCAGATTGCCTGCGCCGCCAAGAATGGTCGCCACTGCGTCCAATGCCGTTGTCTGCAAGGGAATGGCTTCCTTAAAGTGCCGGACTAAAAGTACCAGCGCCAAGCTGGTGCAGCCCTGGCTGCCGTGGAACAGCGGCACGGCACGCTCGACGCCAAGAAAGGCGAGCGCGGCGCCGAGCGGCTGCGACGATTTCAGCGGATTGACCGCAGCTGATTTGGTCTGGGGAAAGACTTGAACCATCGGCTTTCCTCAACGCTTGCAGAAGCTGCCGGCGACCGCGCCGACAAAGTTTTGCAAGACGTACCCAGTCTCGTTCTCGCTCTTGGTATTCGTCAGTTCTTCTTCCACCGCATGCTGGCATTCCCACGGTGCCGGCTCCCGCACCTCCATCCAGATCGGATTGTGAATAGCAAGATCGATCTGGCGAACGAGCTCCACCATGCCGTCATAGCCGGCATAGGGGTGGTGGCGTTCCTGGTTGATATCGAGCCAAGGTGTCTTGGCCTTCAGCGCGATGAATTGCGTGCGCCCGCCAGACAACATGATGTCGGCTTTACCGTCGGCGAGCATGTTATAAAGCTCGCGCGGCGCCATTGACTCGAACAGGTGGTTTTCGTCTTTCAGGAGTTGCTTGATACGTTCCTTGTCTTCAGGCGTGGATTTCTTGACCGAGGTGCCCACGATCTCGATGCCCACCTCCATCAGCGCATGGACAACCGACCAGGACTTGACGCCGCCGGTGTTGAGCAACACGCGCTTGCCTTCAAGCCTTGGTCGATATGCTGCGAGTTTCATCCAGGCAATCGCCTCCTCCTCCGCGATCAATGCCTCGGTGCGCTCGAGGATTTCGGGATCCGCCCCCTGCATCACGAGCAGCTTGGCGATCTGTCTGAGTGCTTCCGAGGTGTCGGTAATTCCGTAAAAGGAGCCTTCGAAGAACGGGATATCCCACAGCTCCTCCATTTTGCGGGCGAGGTTGATGAGTGCTGTCGAGCACACCAACATGGACGCCTTGGCGCGATGCGCAGAAGCAATGTCAAGATATCGGGCGTCTCCTGGAATGCAGGCCCTTACTCTGATCCCCAGCCGGTCAAGAAGCGGCTTTACCAGCCAAAACTCGCCGGATAGGTTGAACTCACCAATGATATTGATGTCGTAGGCGGTCACGTCGTTCGGCTCTACGCTGCCGATCACATGATCGAGCAACGCTTCACCGGCGAGCTTATTGCCAAGGTTCTTGGAGCCGGCAAAGCCCGGTGCGTTGACCGGCACCACCGGAAGGCCGAATTTTTCCGCGGCCCGCTTGCAGACGACCTCGATGTCGTCGCCGATCAATGCTGTCACACAGGTCGAATAGACGAAAATCGCCGGTGGAGCATGGGCCTCCTTGATCTCGCGGATTGCTTTAAAAAGTTTCCGCTCGCCGTGCCCCATCACCACTTCGGTTTCAGTGAGGTCGGTCGTGAAACTGGTGCGCCAGAGCGTTGGACCTGAGGAAGCCGATCCGCGGTTGTCCCAGGAATTGCCCTCACAGCCGAGAGGCCCATGGATCAGGTGCGCGACGTCGGTGATCGGCTGCAGCACGATCTTGGCGCCATCGAAAGCGCATCCGCCGGCTGCCGCCCCGGGGATCAGCGGCTTCGAACAGCCGTTTTTGCGCGCCTTGGAATCCTTGCTGCGGTTCTTCTCGCAGGCAGGCTCGTCAAAGACATCCTGGACTTTAGCATTGAGCAAGGGCATTGCGGTCTCCAAGTTCAGATGAAGGCGGCCGGCCTCACAAGGCCGACCGCCGCCGCTCCTAGCGGGTCAGGTCGTAAGAATAGTCCGTCACACCCGGCTCGCTCGTCTCGCGATCGAGCTTGTCGAAGATCTTGTCGAGGATCGTCGTCAGGACGCGCAGGCCGCCCTGGTAGCCCATGAGCGGGAAACGGTGGTGATGGTGCCGGTCGAATATCGGAAAGGTCAGCCGGATCAATGGGGTGCCGGTGTCGCGCTCGAGATACTTGCCATAGGAATTGCCGATCATAAGATCAACCGGCTCGGTAAAGAGCAGCGAGCGCAACGCCCACAGGTCCTTGCCCGCCCAGACCTGGGCATCCTTGCCGAAGGGCGAGGATGCGAGCAACGCCTTCATCTCGGCTTCCCAGGCCGACGTGCCGTTGGTAGCAAGGCAGTGGGTCGGCTCACCGCCGGTTTCCAAGACGAACCGGGCAACGGCGTAGACGAAGTCAGGATCGCCGTAGATCGCGTATTTCTTCCCGTGCAGCCAGGCTTGGCTATCTGCCATAGCGTCGACGAGACGGCCGCGTTCCAGGCCGATTGCCGGAGGAATTTCCTTGCCGGTAATCTCCGAGACCTTCATCAGGAATTCGTCGGTCGCCTGAACACCCAGCGGATAATGGAACGAAGCCGTAACCTGACCGACCTCCTTGCAATATTCCAGCGTTTTGCGCGTGTTATAGTGCTGCAGCGACAGGGTCGCTTCGGCATTCAACGCCGTTTTCAAGTCCTCGATCTTCGTGCCGCCGTCATACATGCGGTACGTACCGTCAGAACGGCGTGTCGAACTGGTCGGAGGCATCCTGGATGAAGATGTAGGATACGCCCATCATGTCGAGCAGGCGCTTCAGTTCGCGGTTGTTGCCGACGCAGAAGCCGTCGAAGCCGGGAATGATGTTGATGGCTTGAGCAACCTCCTTCCGCTCGTTGCCTTTCCAGAAGTTCTCCAGAATGCCCTTGATCATGCCGTCATAGCCATCGACGTGGCTGCCGACGAAGGCAGGCGTGTGGGCGAAAGGAACATCGAAGTCGTGCGGGACCGACCCTTCGTTCTTTGCGTTTTCGATGAAGCCGTGGAGGTCGTCTCCAATGACTTCGGCCATGCAGGTGGTCGAGACGGCGATCATCTTCGGATCGTAGAGCTTGTATGTATTGGCGAGCCCGTCGACCATGTTCTTCAACCCGCCGAACACTGCCGCGTCCTCCGTCATCGAGGACGAGACCGCCGATGAAGGCTCCTTGAAGTGACGCGACAGATGCGAACGGTAATAAGCGACGCAGCCCTGGCTGCCATGGACGAAGGACATCGTTTGCTCAAAGCCTGCGGCTGCGAAGACGGCACCGAGCGGCTGGCAGGCTTTGGCCGGGTTCACGACCAGGGCTTCGCGGCCCAGGTTCTTTTCGCGATACTCCCAGGTCTTCGTGAAGTCGTTTTGATCGGCAACGACCTGATCCGGGTGGGGGCATTCGAAATTGGCTTTCTTCTCGGCGAGCATCTGCCTGTATTCCGGCTCGCGGAACAGGGGAGCATGGTCGAGAACTTTTTCCGCCGACTGCGGCATAGTAAGCACCTTTCTTTTCATCGCGCCGCACCGGTGGCGGCAATGGGATGTCATCTGTCACGAGTGCGGATCAAGTCCGATGGGAAGGGCCTGGCCTGCCCCCTTCCAAGACAGGCCAGGCTCTCATTCGGCCGCAACCGCCTCAGCTGGCGCGGCCTTTTTTTTCCAGGGGACGTCGTAGAGATCCCACACCGGATTATTGATGGCCAGATCCATGTCGCGGGCGAATATGGCGAAGCCGTCATAGCCGTGATACGGGCCGGAATAATCCCAGGAGTGCATCTGGCGGAAGGGGATGCCCATCTTCTGCACCGGATACTTCTCTTTGATGCCGGACCCAACAAGGTCGGGGCGGATGCCTTCGATGAACTTTTCCAGCTCGTAACCGGTCACGTCGTCATAGATCAGCGTACCCTTGTTCACATAATGGCCGGTGCGCTGATAGTCGTCGTTGTGGGCGAACTCGTAGCCGGTGCCGACGATCCGCATGCCGAGGTCCTCATAGGCCGTGATGACGTGGCGAGGACGCAGGCCGCCGACATAGAGCATCACCGTCTTGCCTTCGAGGCGCGGCCGGTACTTGTCGACGACAGCATCGACCAGGGGCCGGTACTTGGTGATGACAGCCTCGGTCTTGTCGACGATTTCCGGACCGAAGTGCTTGGCTATTTCGCGCAGGGAGGTTTCGATCTGGGACGGACCAAAGAAATTGTATTCCATCCACGGGATGCCGTATTTTTCCTCCATGTGCCGACAGATGTAGTTCATCGAGCGGTAGCAGTGGATGAGGTTCAGCTTGGCCTTTGGCGCGCGCTCGACCTCAGCGAGCGTGGCATCACCCGACCAGTTGCCGACCACGCGCAGCCCCACCTCCTCCAATAGAATGCGCGTAGCCCACGCGTCGCCACCGATATTGTAGTCGCCGACGACGTTGACATCGTAAGGGCCGGTCTCAAACTCGACTTCGTTCTTGTCGAAAACCCAGTCACGGATGGCGTCGTTGGCGATGTGGTGGCCGAGCGATTGCGAGACGCCGCGGAAGCCCTCGCAGCGTACCGGCACGATCGTCTTTTCGTGCTCCTTGGCCTTCTTGCGCGACACCGCCTCAATGTCGTCGCCAATCAGCCCGATCGGGCATTCCGACTGCACGCTGATGCCGTTGTTGAGGGGGAAAAGCTCCTCGATCTCGTCGATGACCTGTTCAAGCTTCTTGTCGCCGCCGAACACGATGTCCTTTTCCTGGAAGTCTGAGGTGAACTGCAGCGTCACGAACGTGTCGATGCCCGTCAGGCCGACGTAGTAGTTGCGGCGTTGCGACCAGGAATAATGACCGCAACCGACCGGCCCGTGCGAGATGTGGACCATGTCCTTGACCGGCCCCCATACCACGCCTTTGGAACCGGCATAGGCGCAGCCGCGGATCGTCATCACGCCCGGAATGGACTTGATGTTCGATTTGACGTCGCATTCGGAAAGGGCCTTCGGCTCATCGCCAGGCTCGTCGCCGCTCGTTGCGACGCTGAGGTGCTTCTTGCGGCGCTTCGCCGCCTTGTCTGGATATTGCGCTAATACTTCCGCAATGAGCTGTTCATGCAAAACGCTGTCATTCTCGTAATCAAGGCTCATGGGCCCCTGCCCCCTTTCAAGGTTCGGGTTAGGTCGTCGTCGCCGAAGCGGCTTTCTTGGAAGGACGCGCTGGCGCAAGGGCCAGCGCGTCCTGTCGACAGCGGCAGTTATTGAGCCGCAACCACCGCTGACTCCTTGGCCTGTAGTTCGGCCAGCATCTGCTCGTCGCTCTTCATGATGCCGAAGTCGAGCAGCATGTCTTCGAGCTCTTCCATGGTAATCGGGGTCGGAATGGTCCCTTGGCCCGAATTGGCATGGATCTTCTCGGCTAGCGCCCGATATTCCCCGGCCTGCTTGGAGTCCGGCGCGTACTGGATCACCGTCATCTTCCTGAGCTCGGCGTGCTGGACGATGTTGTCACGCGGCACAAAGTGGATGAGCTTGGAATTGAGCCTGGCAGCCAGCGCCTCGGAGAGGTCGAGCTCGCGGTCCGTCTGGCGCTCGTTACAGATCAGGCCGCCGAGCCGCACGCCGCCGGAATGGGCATATTTCAGGATGCCCTTGGCGATGTTGTTGGCGGCATAGAGCGCCATCATCTCGCCGGACATCACGATGTAGATCTCCTGGGCCTTGTTCTCACGGATCGGCATCGCAAAGCCACCGCACACCACATCGCCGAGCACGTCATAGGAGACGTAGTCGACATCGTCATATGCACCGTTCTCTTCAAGGAAATTGATCGAGGTGATGACGCCGCGCCCGGCGCAGCCGACGCCCGGTTCCGGACCGCCGGACTCCACGCACTTGATGCCTTTGTAGCCGGCCTTGAGCACGTCCTCGAGCTCAAGGTCTTCCACCGAACCTTCCTGCGCTGCCAGATGCAGAACCGTGTCCTGTGCTTTGGCGTTCAGGATCAGCCGGGTGGAGTCGGCTTTCGGGTCGCATCCGACGATCAGGATCTTCTGCCCGAGGTCGACAAGCGCTGCGAGCGTATTTTGGGAGGTGGTGGACTTGCCGATCCCCCCTTTGCCGTAAAATGCGATTTGACGCAAATCTGACATATCGCCTTCCTTCTTTCGTTCCATCCATCGCTGAGTAAAAGGCAGGCAGCTCGCGCCGCCTCGCATGGCAATCTTCAAAACCCGTGCCATGTGGGCCGATCGAGCCAAAGGAAAGATCTTTTTGTTGGGTTTCAGAAAGTTACTCCGAACCACCACAGGAAACTGCCAAACAAACCTAATGTCGCCGATCAGACAAAGCCGACAGACGGTGTCGTGATGGCATCACTTGCACCGCTAGGTCGACCGCGACTATCAGCAGGACAACGGATCCGAAAACTGGAGACAATCGCACCCAGCTCCCAATCGAAAAATGTTGAAGCTTTCGATCCTGACCTGCCGCTGACGGCGATTAGAGCCTCGGCGGTCTTGAACCGCTCCCAAACGTTGGACCACCGGATGCTAGAGTTTTCCGGCTTCATTCAGGGAGGCGGGCTGGTTGCGCCTCCCGAATTCACCAACGAGATCGGCGCCTTGTTGCCGATCGCACCATGAGGTCTTTCCTCATTGTAGTATCTACGCCAATCCTCCATCTTTTCGCGGGCATCCGCAAGGGTCAGGAACCAATGCTGGTTCAGGCATTCTGCACGGAAGCGGCCATTGAACGCTTCGATGAAAGCATTATCAGTCGGCTTTGAACTCAATCAGAATGTTCGTGATTTGATGGATGTTGCGCGGTCCCGTCTTGAAGACACCAAGGGCGAACTCGATGAAGCCCTCGGCCGAACCGGAATAGGTCCCGTGATTGTCACGTGCATCGGGCCAGTAGGAACTGCGCAGCGCCCTTTCATCGGCGCGGTCTATCCCGCGGCAATACCGATAGAGGCAGTCGCGGAGCGCCTCGCGGTCGAGCAATTCGGTAATTTTTTTGTGTTTCATCGCTTGTCGCACATCTGATATCGGGGCGCTTACCCATCCAGTGACGCAGCCAGCTTTCAACTGCTCGGCTGACGTAAGGAAAAACCCTCCCTCTGCTTAGGCATGCATGTAAACAACTGCCCTTAGAAGTAGACATCAATGGGAGAGCTGCGGGTAAGGTGTTTGGACAGCGACGGCGCCGTCATGCACCAGTCGCGTTGCGTTTCAACCCCCACAATGTTGGTTGAACAAAAGGCGATCGAGCAACGCATCCGAAACGCAATCTATCTCCAGCGCACGTTCAGGGCAGGATCGAGCGCCTCGCGACGCGAACAGTTCGTCCCTCTCCTCGACATCGATTGCACCGGGCAGTATGTATCCCTCGTCGTCAAGATTGAATATTTCGGGCGCTTGGGCCCAGCATCTTGCATGACCTTGGCATTTGGAAGTGTGCACTATGACGCGCATACGGTACTCCATGTCTTTCCTCCTCTCAATTATCAGGACCAGTCCAGGATCAGATTCTCCATTCCAAACACGTGGCCCCCATAGGTGATGGGCGCCGTACCATCCTTGATACGGAAGTCAGGGATGCGCGACAGCCACTCCTCCAGGCCGATGACGATCTCTCGCCGGGCAAGGTGTGATCCAAGACAGCGATGGGGACCGTACGCAAAAGCGGTGTGGCGATTGTCTTCTCGTGCCAAATCGATCGTGTTCGGATTTTCGAATTCCACCGGATCACGATTGGCAATCATCGTGGCGCAGGAAATGTAGTCCCCCTTACGGATCGGCGCGCCTTCGAAATTGATATCTTTCGTCGCCACACGGATCATCTGCACGGTCGAATAGGCGCGAAGCAGTTCTTCGGCTGCGAGCACAATTCGATCCGGTTTGCTCCGCAGCAATTCCTGTTCTGTCGGATTGCGCGCGAGATAGGCCAGGTCAAAGCCGATCGCCGTTGCCACGGTGTCCAGTCCCGCGACGAATAGAAGCGCGCCTATTCCATGGATTTCCTGGTCTCTCAACAGGCGGCCGTCGACCTTTGCCTGCACGACGAAGGTCATGAAATCGTCGGCCGGTTCTTTGCGGCGCATCGCTGCAAGTTCATCGATGAACGCCAAAATTGTTCGGGCGGCTGCGGTTCGTCTGATGCCGTCGCCGTGGAGCAGGTCCTTCCCCCAGCCCACGAATGTATTGAGGCGCTCATCGGATAAGCCGAGCAAACGGAGGAAGATACTAACCGCAAAAGGAAAGGCGAAGTCCGTCAAGATGTCGCAGCTTGTGCTCGACGCGGAAATCTTGGAAATCAACGCAATCGCCCGATCACGGACCGCCGGTTCAAGCTCCATTATCCGCCTGGGCGAAAGCAGCGGATTGAGAAGTGAGCGAAACACGCTGTGAGCCGGGGGGTCGAGTTCAAGCGGGATCAGCGGCCAGTTTTCGCCAAGCGCCGAGGCGAAAAGGCTCCGATGGCTGGAAAAGGTTCCGGTGTCCTGCAGCAATTTGCGTTGGTCCTGAGCGCGAACGATGACCCAGGTACCTCGGCCATCGCGCGTATTGCAGGGAGAATAAAAGATTCTCGGTCCATTATGGAGGCAAGCGACAGCTGCGTGCGGATCCCCATTTGGCATGCGCTCCATGCCGGGCGACGTGAACAGGCTGAAGTCCTTCACCATTTCGGGAGGGACATGTTCTGGAACCCTAATGGTAGCCACTGCTTTTCTCCTGTCATCAAAGCCCCTTCGCCGAGAACGAATTCTCCTCGGAGAGGGAGCGAGCAAAATCGTTGAGCGCCAGATTTCCAATCTCAGCAGCGCGAGGCGCCAATGACATGCGATGCAGCGATCAGATCGCCGTGCGGCTCGAAATCCACGCTGCTTTGTTGGCCGAAGTCGAAATTTCTTGGATGCCTCGCCCGCCCTTCCGGTCGACATCGGATTTTCACGGGTACCTCTCTTCCGGTAAATGCGTTCTGAGCACAGATGCATTTTGATTTCCTCCGCTCCATGGCGGTCACCAAAGAAACCGGCCGACAGTCCTTGCCGCCCCGCAAGAAGAACTTCAAAGTTCATGCCAATTTGATTGATTTGGCCGGAAAGAAATTTTTCAATTGCCTTTCAGCGCTTTGGCTCAAGGCAGAACTAAAGATTGGCTGATCAAGGCCGTGTCGCGTATCTAACAAAACCCGACATCAGGTGCCGGATGCCATCTATTCAGGTGCGACTTTTTTCCAGCCACCACAGCCGGGGGCCAGAGACAGCGCGACGAGTAACGAATGTCCTGATGTACTGCGATGCAGTGGGATAGCTTGAGGGTGGGTAGCTTTGAATTGTGGCATCGAGCTAGCGGCGGAATTCCGGGAACAGCTCGAAGCGTGCTACTCCTTTGTCCTGAATGTCAGTTCTACCAGCCCGACGACACCACCCTAAGAGTCGGCGGCAATCTGCCGATTGGGTGTTGCCTGACAGCAATGGGTATGGTGGCCTACCGTCCGCCGAGACGGAAGGCGATGGCCGCAGAAAGCCCGCTCAAGCGGCGGGCCGAAAATGCCGTCCGAAACAAATCCACAAACTACCCTGCCTGGCACGGCAAGAGCGTGGGTACGGAGATTTGATCTGGATCAAATCGCAATCCCGATGAAATTGATAGCCATCAAAGACGCGCTGGAAGAAATAGGGATAGCCGAAGTCGCAACGGCCGCGTGGTCGTCTCGGGCATGTCCGGCATAGGCGGTTTTCGAAGGGATCAGGACATGGACGTCGCACGCAGTGAGGTTCTCGTGATTGGCACTTCCGTCGCTTGCCGTTCCTGCCAGGCGCGGCACGGCGTCGTTTGCGGCGCCTTGTCGGCTGGCCAGCTTAGCGAACTTGGCCGCCACTCGCTGCGCCGCAAGGTCGACGCAGGCTGCGAGATCATTGCACAAGGATCGGAAAACTCTTTCTATTCGAACATCACGCGCGGCGTGGTGAAGCTCTGCAAGGTGATGTCGGACGGGCGCCAGCAGATCGTTGGCCTGCAATTCGCCCCCGATTTCGTCGGCCGCCCCTTCGTGCGCGAAAGCACGCTGTCGGCCGAGGCCGCGACCGATGCGGAGATCTGCGTGTTCCCCCGCAATTTGCTCGAACGCATGATATTGGAGACTAGGGAATTGCAGCGTAGCCTGCACGCTCAGGCGCTGAACGAGCTGGATGCCGCGCGCGAATGGATGCTGACGCTCGGCCGGCGGACCGCCGAGGAGAAGGTCGCAAGCCTGCTCCACCTCATTGCCGCCCACGCCGAGACGGCGACGAGCACTGCCTTCGATCTGCCGCTATCGCGTGCCGAGATTGCCGACTTTCTCGGGCTGACGATCGAAACCGTCAGCCGCCAGTTGGCCCGGCTTCGCAAAGAGGGCGTCATCCGCATCGAGAACATCCGGCATATCACCGTGCCCGACATGGATGCGCTCGCAAAGAAAATCAGCGGGTAATTACCACCCGCGTATTGGAAAGGCCAGCCTGGCGCGCCAGCGTAAAGAACTAGGCGGCATTGTCGGGATGCAGACGGACGTGCCGGGCGCTACCACATCGAGCATTCCGGGCGAGAAAACTTCCTAGTCCCGGAGCCGCCGGCTTGCAGCTCGGGATAGCCGCCGGGCAGGTGGGTGGCGTCGCCATCGGCGCCGGGCGCCCAGCAGGTCGCCAGCGAGCTGAGCGGTGAGCGGTGAGAGGAACAAAATATCAGCTCCGCGGCGACGTCAGCCGAGCAACAAATGCTCGTAGGCCAAAGGCTACATAGCGCGACCCGGGTGCCGGTCGGCATCAGCCGATCGATATTGGCGGCTGCGAGCTCTTCACGCCCCCAACCTGCGGATATCCGCCATCGTCGTCTTCTGTGACGAAATTATCGGAGCCGTTTGCGTTTCACCATTTTTCGATGCGCGGTCCGAGCCTGGCGCCCCCTTTTTGTCGGACCTCAAACTTTCTTGTGCAGTTTCAAACAAGAAAACGTGCGCGGGTAGACATACGCACGAGCAGAACCTCAAACCCCGTGACCCGCGCCTTCCCGCCGCGACCGGACTGGCGGGCAGTATGCTAAGGTTCTAAAAGGCGGCAGAGAAACCTTGATCGAGATGCGGTCGGAAGTAGCCGAAACAGCGCCCGGCCGTCAGCGCGGCACAACGGCTTCACAATTCGCTCGCCCGCACGAGCAGCGCACGAGTGCGGCGACGAAGGCCCTGTGCTGACCGCAAGTCCATCTCCTTCAGGCCAAATGGCATGACGCTTGCTTGCCCTGGCGTGTGGGCCGAGGTCGGATTCGTGTTAGCCGTGACTGAGAGGCCGCAAACAAATTTTCCTAGAGGAGCTTCATTGATGACCATGGAAAAGCAGGTCCCTATTGTCACCTTTCGCACGCGGGTTCGCGACGAGTCTATATCCGGTCCCAACCCCTACCGCTGGGAAGACAAGACGACCGACGACTATTTCAGCGGTAAGCGGGTAATCCTTTTTTCGCTGCCGGGCGCCTTCACGCCAATCTGCTCCACCTTCCAACTGCCTGATTTCGAAAGTCTTTATGTCGAGTTTAAGAAGAATGGCATTGACGACATCTACTGTCTCTCCGTCAACGATGCCTTCGTCATGAATGCTTGGGGCAAGTCTCAGGGGTTGAAAAATGTCAAGCTTATCCCGGACGGTTCGGGAGAATTCACTCGGAAAATGGGTATGCTCGTCGCCAAGGACAATCTCGGTTTCGGTCTGCGCTCCTGGCGCTACGCTGCCGTGATCAATAATGGCGTCGTGGAGGGGTGGTTCGAGGAAGAAGGCTTTGGCGACAACTGCGCAACCGATCCGTATGGCGTTTCTTCGCCGCAAAACATTTTGAAATGCCTTAAGGCCCCAGCCTTCGTATGAGCATTGAAGCCAACGACCAGCAGCTACGACTTGTCGTGCACACCTGCGCCGAACGATAGGAGTTTTGCTCGAACCATGAAGTCCTTTACAAGCCTTCATCAGCGTCAGCAGCAATCGCTGGTTATTACGCCCCAGCTCATCGCGTCTATTCGCTTGCTGCAGCTGGCGCACACCGAACTGAATCAGTTCGTGGAACAGGAAATCGAGAAGAACCCATTTCTCGACCTGGCGTCGAATGACGGCGGGGCTTCTGGCGTATCGCCAACTGCGGCGGATGATCCAAATGTCAGCGCACGCGAAGACCACGTTGATGGACCGGCCAGGACGGACATGCCTGAGCTGTCTAGTCCCTGGAAATCAATCCGTGACACAGGCAACCTTTCGCCGGGGGAAAGGCCTTCCCTGGATGAGTTCGCCGCCTCAACTGAGACATTGCACGAACATGTCGCCCATCAGATCGCCCTCACTGCCTTCACACCCCAGGAGCGGCTGATTGCTGGCGCGCTTGCCGACCATCTGGATGACACTGGGTATCTGCAAGTGAACCTTCTGGAGCTAGCAGAGAGGCTAAATAGCCCTGAGGCTGGAGTGAAGCGGGTTCTTGAGGCTTTGCAGCTATTTGACCCGCCGGGCATATTTGCGCGAAGTCTGGGCGAATGCCTCGAGATTCAGTTGCGCCAACGAGACCGGTTCGACCCGGCCATGGCAGCTCTGGTCGCAAATCTCGAGTTGCTTGCGCGACGCGATTTTCGAGCACTGAAGCGACGTTGCCGGGTCGATGAAGACGACCTTCTCGATATGTTGAACGAAATTCGTGCACTTGACCCAAAGCCTGGAAACCAGTTCCAGTCCGCAAGGTCGGAATCCATCATACCCGACGTCTTCGTCCTACCCTCGCCGGGAGGCGGATGGCACGTCGAGCTTAATCGGGAGATTTTGCCCAAGGTACTGATCAACCAAACCTATTTTGCGCAAGTTACTCGCCTAACCGCCCAAAGCTCGAAAGATCAGTCATTCCTCAACGAATGCTTCCAGAGCGCGAGCTGGTTGGTTCGGAGTCTCGATCAGCGCGCCACGACGATCCTTAAGGTGGCGACCGAAATCGTGCGCCACCAGGATGTCTTTTTGGAAGATGGCATTGCTCATCTTCGCCCTCTCAATCTTAAGACCATCGCTGACGCGATCGACATGCACGAGTCCACTGTAAGTCGGGTAACGTCGAACAAATACATTCTCACGCCCCGCGGCGTGTTCGAGCTCAAGTATTTTTTCACCGTCGCGATCCCGTCCTCACAAGGCGGTGACGCGCACTCGGCCGAAGCTGTGCGCCATCAGATAAGGGCACTTATTGCCGCAGAGACGCTCCATGATGTGCTGTCCGACGATGGCATCGTTGCCAAGCTCAAGGAAACAGGCGTCGACATTGCTCGCCGCACAGTCGCCAAATATCGCGAGGCGATGAACATCCCCTCGTCCGCGCAACGCCGGCGGGAGAAACGGTTTGTACTGGCGGCCGCGGAGGGATAAGTCCTTTGTACCGTAGGTGATGCCCTTTTCCCAAAAACCGCGGAACTGAGGCACATGTGACATTGTGCCTAGTCCTCTCCATGGAGGATCGACTTCATATGGGCTGGCGACCGCAGCCTCGTCACGGGAGCTTCAAAAGTTGTTCCGGCCGCTTAAGCTAACGTTCTAGAAAAGATTAGATGTCTGTTCCATAGCCCAAGCGCTTAGGGGCTAAGCGGTTAATCACGAAACTCGTGCAGAATTTTTATGTCGCGCAAGCGACAAATCTAGAAGCAGTTGTCGCCTCCCATTCATTTTCGCCGAACCGCTGGGATTTCGGTGCGGCGGCAACGAGAGCCTCAACCGAAAATGATAGACGGAGATACGCGGGCAGACGTTCTGGAGTTGGCGCGCTTTCGAGATCTCCGATGTTCGACGACGCAGGAATACAACACGCGGGCTGATCGAACTCTTGGCCTTCCTTACCGCTTGGCACGACGCATGCACGGTAATCCGAAAATGCGCCATCGAACAAAAAGGAATCATCCCATGATCAAGCTCACAGAGAATGCCGCCGCCATCATGAACGTAACGCTTTCCCGAGCCGAGCAGGCGGAAGGCTTTCGCATCGCGGTCGAGGCAGGTGGATGCGCCGGCTACAAATACCTGGTGGGGCTAGAAAGCGTCCAGGGCGAGGGCGACGCGGTGATCGAAACAAATGGGGTCAAGGTGTTCGTTGACGCAGACTCCCAAGCACACATCAACGGCATGACGATCGACTTCGTGACGGGACCAGAAACCTCCGGTTTTGTCTTCGACAATCCCAATGCGCACCAGAACTGCACTTGCGGCAAATCCTTCGGCTGATCACCGAGAAAGCGAGAGAGCCATGCGGAATTATTGCGAAAAGGTCATGGTTTCCTTTTTCAATCCGAAGAACGACGGCGTGCAGGAAAATCCCCTCAGCGAGACCGCGGCAGTTTCCTACGGTAGAGGGCCTGAATTGATAATTGGAGTCGATCCAACGGTGGGAGCGTTTCTGGTGACGCCGTCGTCCTTGCGTTCCAACCCAGCGACCGCCTTCTCGCCAGCGCTGGCCGAACTCATAACCCTAAAGCCCGCCGAAGCGCCTCAAACCGTCCGTCAGGAGACAGCAGGCTTTTTAAGCGGTTTGCTGCCGGAGAAAAAGGTCTGCTCATCAACGGATTATCCTGAGGCAGCAAAATTTTTTGGCGGGCATCCGGGCCAGGATTCCAAAGGAGACGCTCCCTCTGCAAGCAGTTCCGCGCCGAGGAAAGGTGAGCGAAGACGCGTGCGTGTCAAGAGGCTTGATTTCATGACCAAGTCGCTCACTTCGCTAGATCTGGCAGTAGACGGACGACACTCGTTCAAGCCGTCGAAGACGTGTCAGCGGTTTATACAGTACTGGTCGTCGAAAGCCTCGCTCCGGCAGAGGAGGACGATCAGACCGTCACAACAGAAATCTGAGGCCTGGAGAAATTGGCAGGGTCGAAATCGATGTTGTAGCCGGCAATCGCGTAGGACAGGGTCTAAAAATCGCCGCAGCCTGCAACAGTTCAGTTCTCAGCGACAAGCTAAGCTGGCGACCCATCTAGTTAAGCAGCCGCGGCGAATCCAACCGTTGGAAAAGGCGCGAGCGCACAACGTTCTTCCCTTCCTACTGATGGCGGCGATGCGACGTTATCGATGCCAACAAGATCGCGTGACGCGCCATCGCACGACTCCACCCCGCGCTGCTTGCCCGAGGTTAGCAAACAACAGCATGTGCAAGACGCCGCAGCATTGTCACCGCTTCCCCTCAGTCGAGATCCACCCATGAGAGCGATCTATCTCGACAATAATGCAACGACCAGAGTCGATCCTGAAGTGGTTGAAGCCATGCTGCCGTTCTTTGCGGATCAGTTTGGAAACCCTTCGTCGACGCACGCTTTTGGCTCCTCCATCCGCGAGGCGGTGAGGAAGGCGCGCCGGCAATTGCAAGCGCTGATCGGCGCCGAGTTCGATCATGAGATCGTGTTCACCTCGGGGGGGACGGAAAGCGACAATGCGGCGATCCTTTCGGCGCTGGAGGTGATGCCTGAGCGCACAGAGATCGTGACTTCCGCAGTCGAGCATTCAGCGGTGCTGACACTCTGCGGCCATCTGGAGAAGACGCGCGGCATTAAGGTACACAGGATCCCAGTGGATCGACATGGACGTCTCGATCTTGACGCCTATGAGACCGCCCTCACTCATCGTGTAGCGATTGCTTCGATCATGTGGGCGAACAACGAGACGGGAACCATTTTCCCGGTCGCTAAGCTTGCCGAGATGGCCAAGAGAATCGGTGCACTTTTCCACACCGACGCGGTCCAGGCGGTCGGCAAGGTTCCAATGGACCTCCAACCTACTGCAATCGACATGCTTTCGTTGTCCGGACACAAATTCCATGGACCAAAAGGCATTGGTGCACTCTATCTCAGGCGGGGCTTATCTTTCTCCTCACTGATCAAGGGAGGTCATCAGGAGCGCGACCGACGCGCAGGGACAGAAAATACGGCCGGGATTGTCGGTTTAGGCAAGGCTGCCGAACTCGCCCTGAAATCAATAGACGACGAGAGCACCCGATTAAAGTCGCTCCGAGATCGATTGGAGAACGGCATTGTCCAGCGTGTTCCAGGCGCCTTCGTAACCGGCGATAGGCTTAAGAGGTTGCCGAACACGGCGAACATCGCCTTTCAACGTGTCGAAGGAGACAGTATGCTCCTTCTTCTCAACCGCTATGGCATCGCCTGCTCTTCCGGCTCTGCTTGCTCCTCCGGTTCGCTGGAGCCGAGCCATGTCTTGAGGGCAATGGATATCCCTCATGCTATGGCGCACGGAACAATCCGCTTCTCGTTCTCGCGCGATAACTGTGACGAGGATGTCGACCGGGTGCTCGAAGTTTTACCGGGCATCGTTGAAAGGCTCCGGAGCCAATGCCGTTCCGGCCACGTGGCCGACACGAGCAGCCGGGTTCGTTCAGGGGAGTAGGAGCAGGCACGCTCATGAAACGGCAATTCCTTTTCACCGATACGACCTGCATGACGGCACCGGCATCGTATGAACGATCAGGTAAAAGCCGGGGCTCTCAGTCACATAGATCGCCGGTTCACCGCCCATGCGTGTTCGTGGAGGGGGCCCAGCGCCATATCATCTTAATCAATCTCTCGACACCATCGGTGGATCGCATCCGACCACCAGCCTATGCCGACTCCAGTTGCAACGCGACTGCCTTGCGCCTAGCCGCGTCGAACCACGCATTCCGTACGTTGCAGCTTAAGCTACGGGAGAACGATCTCGCGATCACCGCTCACGACCAGGGGGAATCTTATGTGCCGTTGCTCCGCTGACAGCAGTCCCGTCGATGTCAAAGACATCCTCAATCGGCTGAAATCTCTCTCGGCTGCGGAGGAGTTCTTCGCAGCCCTAGGGGTCCCCTATGACCCTAAGGTTCTCGATGTCTCACGACTCCATATCATGAAGCGTATGGGCCAATACCTCGCGGCAGAGGACTTCTCCCATCTCCCAGACCGGGTAATCGCTGCTCGTGCCCGTGCCATACTGGAAAGGGCCTACTGTGATTTCGCGACCTCCGCGCCGCTCTCGCACCGGGTCTTCAAGGTGCTCAAGGACCACAATCCGAACAGACCTGTCACACCCGGCCGCACCGTTGTCCCGTTAGACTCTTTCCTGAAGCCGTTCGAAAAGAAGTGAGCACGGTTGCGACACGACAATGTCGGGAAGCTTACAATTCAGTCATATGCTAGCAACGTCGGAATCGAAGCCATTTCAATGTGATAGAGAACGCCAAACGGTTGGCACGAATGATGCACGCAAGCATGTGTACTGACAAGCCCGCCACCCATAGAGGGAGGGAGTAAGAAACCGCCATGCACATAGTTATCTGTATCAAACAGGTACCGGACTCCGCACAAATACGAGTGCATCCGGTGACGAACACAATCATGCGTCAGGGAGTGCCAACCATCATCAACCCCTATGATCTGTTCGCCCTTGAAGAGGCGCTCCAGTTGCGCGACCGCCATGGCGGCGAGGTGACCGTGCTCACCATGGGGCCGCCCATGGCAGAGGACGCGTTGCGCAAGGCGCTCACCTACGGCGCCGACCGCGCCGTACTCTTGACCGACCGTCATTTTGCCGGCTCCGACACTCTGGCGACCTCGTTTGCTCTTTCGCGAGCCATCGCGAAGATCGGAGAGGCCTTCGGTACGCCCGATATCGTCTTTACGGGCAAACAGACCATCGACGGCGATACCGCCCAGGTTGGGCCTGGCATCGCCAAGCGCCTCGACCTCCTGCAGCTCACCTACGTTGCCAAAATCGTCTCTGTCGACATCAATGGGCGCGAGATTACGGTGGAGCGCCGCTCGGAAGGGGGCACGCAGACGCTGATGAGCAAGCTCCCTTGCCTAATTACAATGCTCGAAGGCACAAACGAAATCCGCCGCGGCTCGCTCGATGACGCGCTACGGGCCGCGCGCAGCCAGATCGTGAAGTGGAATGCGGCCGACGCTGGCATAGAGGACCTCACCAAGTGCGGCCTGCGTGGCTCGCCAACCGTCGTTAAGAGGGTCTTTGCCCCTCCTGAGCGGGCGGAAAAGGCGGAGCAGATCGACACCGCGGAAAAAACACCGCGCGATCTCGCGGAGGAGTTGATCGCTGGGATCTTTTTGCGCCAGCCGGCGCTCGAAAGCGAACTCGCCTTTGACGGCGAATGAAGGCAAGGAGCGACGATGTTGAGCACGAATCGAGAGAGCCCTCCTCCAGCCGCTGGCCGTGCCGCCATGAAGAAAGAGCTGCCCGATCAGTTTAAGGACCATCGGCACGTTTGGGTCTTCATGGAGCTGGAGCGCGATCAGGTGCATCCCGTCTCCTTCGAGCTGCTCGGCGAAGGCCGCAAGCTCGCCGACAAGCTGGGCGTCCAGCTTGCCGGCGTCGTTCTCGGACCACCGGGAGAGGCCACGTGGTTTGCCATCGCCGAGGCTTTTGCTTATGGCGCCGACCTGGCCTACCTCGTCGAGGCCCCACTGCTCGCCGACTACCGAAATGAGCCTTTCACCAAAGCATTGACGGATCTGGTTACTAACTACAAACCGGAAATCCTTCTTTTAGGGGCAACGACGCTCGGGCGCGACCTTGCCGGTTCCGTGGCGACGACCTTGTTGACAGGGCTCACGGCGGATTGCACCGAACTTGATGTGGATGCGGACGGCTCGCTTGCGGCGACCCGGCCGACTTTCGGCGGCTCCTTGCTTTGCACGATCTACACGCTCAACTGCCGGCCGCAGATGGCAACGGTCCGGCCGAGGGTCATGGCCATGCCTCCGCGCGGGAATAATAAGATCGGACGCGTCATTCAACACAAAGTGTCGATGATCGAGGAAGAGATCGTCACTAAGGTCCTCGGTTTCTTGTCCGATGGCCAGTCGGCGACGGCGAATCTCGCCTATGCGGACGTCGTGGTTGCTGGAGGCCTCGGTCTCGGCGCGGTGGAGAACGTGAAGCTTATGAAGAAACTCGCGCGGACGATCGGGGCCGATTATGGCTGTTCGCGCCCCCTCGTCCAAAAGGGCTGGATGCCTGCTGATCGGCAGATCGGCCAAACTGGCAAAACTATCCGGCCGAAGCTTTACATAGCAGCCGGCATTTCCGGCGCCATCCAGCATCGCGTTGGCGTCGAGGGAGCTGATCTTATTTTAGCCATTAACACCGATCCTAACGCGCCGATTTTTGATTTCGCCCACCTCGGCGTCGTCACCGATGCGATCCGTTTACTGCCGTCATTAACGGAACTCTTCACCCATCGACTGTCGCCGCACAGTCGCGATAAGCTTGCAAACTGAGGGCGCCCCATGACTGAGGAAAACTTCGACGCCATAGTTATCGGGGCCGGCATGGCCGGAAACGCAGCTGCTTACACGATGTCGAACCGCGGCATGAAGGTGCTGCAGTTGGAGCGTGGCGAGTATCCGGGCTCCAAGAATGTGCAGGGCGCCATCATGTACGCGGACATGCTGGAGAAAATCCTGCCGGATTTCCGGGATGATGCGCCTCTGGAGCGGCACTTAGTCGAGCAGCGCTTCTGGATGATGGACGACTCGTCCCACATCGGTATGCAATACCGGTCGGACGACTTCAACGAGTCGAGACACAATCGCTACACGGTCATTCGCGCCCAATTCGACAAATGGTTTTCACGCAAGGTGCGCGAGGCCGGAGCGACGCTTCTATGCGAGACGACCGTGACGGAACTCGTTCGTGATCCAAAGGGCAAGGTGATTGGCGTTCGCACCGACCGCGCCGGCGACGTGATTCTTGCTGACGTGGTCGTTCTCGCAGAGGGCGTCAATGGGCTGCTCGGCACGCGTGCTGGATTGCGTGACACGCCAAAACCGGAAACTGTCGCGCTCGCCGTCAAGGAAATGCATTTCCTGGCCGAAGAGGTAATTGACCAGCGGTTCGGCCTCCAGGCCAATGAAGGCTGCGTCATCGAGGCAGTTGGCACGATCTCTCGCAACATGGCCGGGCTTGCCTTCCTCTACACCAACAAAGAATCGATCTCGATCGGCATTGGCTGCCTTGTCTCCGAATTCGCGGCAACAATGGAAAGTCCTTATGATCTGCTCGAAAAATTCAAAAGCCATCCGTCGGTAAAGCCGCTGATCGCAGGAGCGGAAGTCAAGGAATATGCGGCGCATCTCATTCCAGAAGGTGGTTACAAGGCAATTCCGCAGCTTTTTGGTGACGGCTGGGTCGTCGTCGGCGACGCGGCACAACTTAATAATGCGGTGCACCGCGAGGGGTCCAACCTCGCCATGACGTCGGGGCGCATCGCCGGCGAAGCAATCGTCCAGATCAAGAATCGCAAAAAGCCGATGGTCAAGGAGAACCTCTCCCTTTACAAGTCGATGCTTGAAAAGTCGTTCGTTATCAAAGACTTGCGGAAATACAAGGACATGCCTGCCCTGCTGCACACCAATTCCCGCAATTTCTTCACGACTTATCCAAGGTTGCTGTCGCAGGCCGCACAGAACTTTGTGCGAGTCGATGGCACCCCGAAGATCGACAAGGAACGGGCGACCACGGGCACCTTCATCAAGGCACGCTCCCGCTGGGGGCTGTTTGGTGACGCGGTTCGCTTGGCGCGCGCGTGGCGATAAAGGAGAGATGAGATGACGGTTGCAGTGACGAACATACGCGTAGAGGACAAGCTTTACCAAAATCGATACGTGGTCGATGCCGGACGCCCGCATATCAGGGTGCGTCCACACGATTGGCCAAGCGTAAATCTGTATGCCCTCACAAGTGTCTGTCCGGCCAAGTGCTACGAATTGAATGACCAGGGCCAAGTGGAGGTTATCGCCGACGGGTGCATGGAGTGCGGCACGTGCCGCGTACTCTGCGAGGCAAGTGGAGATATCGAGTGGAACTATCCGAGAGGCGGTTTCGGCGTTCTCTTCAAGTTCGGATAAAGGTTTGCAACTCCACGATTCAGAACCAACTTGGGTTTGCAGACGGGCGCATCGGAAACTTGCAGAGGTGCGCGTTGCAGATTGGTATTAGAAATTACTATATATACATGCAAGCAAGGGTGATAAGAAACGTTAGACAACCCAAGGCCATATAATGACCCACATGCCCGCCCGACCGGTCGATGGAGCGGAACCCCTATCTGCGCTACCTGCTGGACCTATGCGCCAAGCGGGCACGCAGCGCAGCGGAATCTACGAGATATCAAAGGTACTGACTGCCCCCGCCCGGCTAGAGATTACGCTTGCCAACGTCGTGAACGTCCTCTCTTCCTTTCTGCAGATTCGATGCGGAGCAATCGTTGTTCTAGACGCTGAAGGTCAGCCCGAGATTGCCGCAACTGGCGACATCCCCCCATCCTCTCAATCAGCCGCTCGAGGCGTTATACCTAAGGCCGTAATCGACCATATCGCGACGACCGGTATGCCCTTAATCGTAAAGGATGTCAGCAAGTCCGAATTATTTCAGGCTGAGCCGCAACCGCCTTGGAGCAGCGGCACCGTCCCAATTTCTTTTATTGGCGTTCCGGTAAAAGCCGATAATAAAATACTTGGCACAATATCGATCGATCGCGTCAGGAACGACGCCGCCCCCTTCCCCGCCGACGAGGACGTTCGCTTTCTGACCATGGTCGCCAATCTGGTCAGTCGGACGATCAGGCTTCATCGTTTCCTGAACCTGGAGGGTCGGCGACCTATCGGCGAACAAGAGAGACCGGAGAAGCCGATCATCGCGCAAAGGGGCGCGCCGGGCCGACATCCACCCGTCAAAATCGACGGGATTATCGGGGATAGCCCGGCTCTCCAGCAGGTGGTTGAAACCGTCTCGGTGGTGGCGAGGACGAATTCCACCGTGCTTCTGCGGGGCGAAAGCGGCACCGGCAAGGAATTTTTTGCACAGGCGATCCATGAACTTTCCCCTCGTAAAAACAAGCCGTTCGTCAAATTGAACTGCGCCGCGCTGCCCGAAGGCGTCCTGGAATCGGAGCTGTTTGGGCATGAAAAAGGGGCTTTCACCGGGGCCATCGCGCAGCGCGCCGGACGCTTCGAACTGGCAAATGGCGGAACGCTTCTACTTGACGAGATTGGCGAGATTTCGCCCGCCTTTCAAGCCAAACTGCTGCGCGTCCTGCAGGAAGGCGAACTGGAGAGGGTGGGCGGAACCAAGACGCTTGCGGTCGACGTCCGGCTCATATGCGCCACGAATAAGAACCTCGAGATGGCTGTTGCAAACGCCGAATTCAGGGCCGACCTGTATTACCGCATCAGCGTAGTTCCAATTGTCCTGCCGCCGCTTCGAGAGCGACCCGGCGATATTCCACGCCTTGCGAACGCTCTTCTTGACCGATTCAACAAGGAGAACCAACGCGAGCTGACGTTTTCGTCGTCGGCGATCGAGGTGATGTCGCAATGCTATTTCCCAGGTAACGTCCGGGAACTCGAAAACTGCGTGCGAAGGACTGCCACCCTTGCGCGTTCAAGCTCGATCGTTTCGTCTGATTTTGCCTGCAAGAACAGCCAGTGCCTTTCGTCGCTCCTCTGGAAAACCGACGGGTCGCCCGGCGGCATCACCGTCGATGGGCATGCCCGGAGCAATGTGATGCCGACTTCATCGCCGCGCTCGGGCGGGAGCATCGGTGCGTCGGACGAGGTATCTTCCGTCAAGGCTTGTGATCCGCACGGTTCCGGTTGTCCCGCAATGGAGTCGCGCCTCACGCAACGGGACCGGTTGATCGAGGCGATGGAAAAGGCCGGATGGGTTCAGGCCAAAGCGGCTCGTATTCTCGGCCTTACGCCTCGTCAGGTCGGCTATGCTCTACGCCAGCATCGCATCGAGGTGAAAAAGCTTTAAGCGCCTGGGTGATGTTGGACCTTCTCGATCTCCAATGCCTGGTTTGGTGGCTTACGGACAACTCTTTTGTCGACTGTCGGAAGCTTGACAAGTCTGTGTCCGAACACGGTCGGAATCGGGCAATAAATGCAAATTCTTAAAGCAAATCCCGTCCTTGGGATGGCATGGCTTTTGCGTTTTGAAAGGCGACGTCAACTAGCAACGGAGCACTCAATGTCCGCACCGATGATTTCGCTTGAAAGTGCGACCAGCACGACATCCTTGGATCAATTGCTGGCGACCGCGAAACCGAGTGGCTGCACATCCTCGTCATGTGGCGTGTCCACAAAACCGGCCGACGTGGACCAGGCTATCTGGGCGAAGATCAAAAACCACCCCTGCTATTCAGAAGAGGCTCACCATTATTTCGCGCGCATGCATGTCGCGGTCGCACCAGCCTGCAATATCCAGTGCAACTATTGCAATCGTAAATATGACTGCGCCAACGAAAGCCGCCCTGGGGTCGTCTCGGAAAAGTTGACGCCAGACCAGGCGCTGCGCAAGGTCATTGCCGTCGCCAACGAAGTGCCGCAGCTTTCCGTGCTGGGTGTCGCCGGACCGGGCGATGCCTGTTACGACTGGAAGAAGACAAAGGAAACGTTCGAACGAGTTGCGGGGGAGATCCACGACATCAAGCTGTGCATCTCCACCAACGGGCTTGCGCTGCCGGATCACGTCGCCGAACTTGTCGACATGAATGTCGATCACGTGACAATTACGATCAACATGGTTGACCCTGAAATCGGCGCAAAGATCTATCCCTGGATCTTTTACCGCAACCGTCGTTACACCGGCATCGAAGCTGCGAGAATTCTGCACGAGCGGCAAATGGTGGGCCTGGAGATGCTGACCGCGTGCGGCATCATCACCAAAGTCAATTCGGTGATGATTCCTGGTGTCAACGACGAACACCTGGTCGAGGTAAATAAATGGGTCAAGGAGCGGGGGGCGTTCCTGCACAACGTCATGCCGCTTATTTCCGATCCGGCCCATGGCACCTACTACGGCTTGACCGGACAGCGCGGCCCGCGGGCGCTCGAATTGAAGGCGCTCCAGGATCGTCTCGAAGGCGGCGCAAAGCTAATGCGCCATTGCCGGCAGTGTAGGGCCGATGCCGTCGGCCTGCTTGGGGATGATCGGGGCCAGGAGTTCGCACTCGACCAGCTTCCCGGAGAGATCACCTATGACGCCCGTAAGCGCGAGGCCTATCGGGAAGTGATCGCCCGCGAACGCGGCGATCACGCGACCGCCAAGAGCGAGGCAATCGAGACAGTCAAAGCAGCCGCCGATGGGTCCCTCCACGTCGCGGTCGCGACAAAGGGTGGCGGTCGCATCAACGAGCACTTCGGCCATGCGAAGGAGTTCCAAGTATACGAAGCTTCGTCGAGAGGCATCACCTACGTCGGGCATCGCAAGATCGAACAGTATTGCCTCGGAGGCAGGGGCGAGGAAGCCACCCTCGACGGCATCATAACTGCGCTGGTCGGTATTGACGTCGTGCTATGCGCCAAGATCGGGGAGTGCCCTAAGACTAAGCTCATGGAGGCCGGGGTTCGGGCAACGGATGCTTATTGCTATGACTACATCGAGACCGCCATCGGCACCCTCTACGCCGCCAAGTTTGGCGTCGAACCACAAGCGGCGACGGCGTGAGCGCTCTTAATCCAACATCTTCAGGAGTTTAAAAATGGCCTTCAGGATCATAGCGTCCCAATGCACCCAGTGCGGTGCCTGCGAGTTCGAATGCCCCTCCGGTGCGATCAGGTTCAAAGGTGAGATCTACGTTATCGACCCGGAAAAATGCACCGAATGCAAGGGTACCTTCGAAACGCAGCAATGCGCGGAGGTTTGCCCCGTGCCGAAGACCTGCGTCCCCGCCGCACCTGCGATTTGACCTTCAGCATGGTCGGGGCTCCTGCGGAGAAGCCTTCAATGACATCCTGCAAGGAGGAATGCCCATGGGCCTTGGACGTGAACAGGAGGTCGAAATTCACAGGCCTCCACGATTTACACCCGGCGAGCGGGTGCGGGCCAGACTTCACGTAAAGAATGACGGCACCTATGCTGGCAAAAAAATTGGCGAAAATTTGGTGCGGAAGGGCGACGAAGGCTATGTGCGCGACATCGGCACCTTTCTCCAGCAGTTTTACATCTATGCCGTCGAATGGGTCGAACGTGGCACTATCGTCGGCATGCGTGCCCGTGAACTGACGAGTCTAGACAACGCCGCTGCTTGCGGCCCTGCTGAAATCGCGGGGCCCCCAACGAAGGAATAGCGACATGAAGATAATGATTCGCAGAACGAGCGCCGGCTTGTCGGCTTACGTACCAAAGAAAGATCTCGAAGAGCCGATCGTAGATGTCGAGGCTGATGACATGTGGGGCGGCACGATCACTCTCAGGAACGGCTGGAGACTCGTCTTGCCCAAGCTATCGCGGGATACGCCTCTGCCGATCACCGTCCACGCAAGGAAGATTCCTGACGAGGACTGATGCTGCAAACGAGAGGTAAGAGAAACCAGCATGAACAAAATTTTAACCTCGGACCGTCTCCTGATCATTCGCAACGGTGACGCCGAAAAAGACTTAGGCTGCTCCAGGAAGCGCTCGCTGCGGATCGGATCGTTCCCTATCTCGGTCCAGATCTCCTTCGGCTGCAATCCACGGAACCACCTGTACCGGACACCCCGGAAGCCGTCTCCGCGGCACTCAACGAACGCACACCTGCCCCTTCCAGGATACGCAGCAATATGTGGTCAGTCGCGCAGTTTATTGAACAGCGACGGCATCGCCGGACGCTTCAGGCCTGGATGGCAGAAATATTTGGAGCACCCGTGGCGCCGACCGCCCTCCACGACTGGCTCGCAACGCTGCCGCTCTCCCTTATCGTCGACGGCTGGTACGACGGGACAATGCGTGCGGCTTTCGCGAAGACCGGTCGAACGGATGTCGTCGAGATTCAGGGCGTCACGCGTGCAAACGGCGGCGGCGACATTTGGACAAAAACTTACGATCTGTCCGGGAGAGACGTCGAATGCGTCTCAGCGCCAAAGACGGTCCTCTATGCGCCGTACGGCAGTGTTATACCAGCTTCGAACTTTCTGGTGTCCGATTCCGATTACGTGGAAGTCCTAACCGAAATCGATATCCAGACGCCAATACCTGGAATGGTGAAAGAACGGCGTATAGATCGCGGTTTTCTTTTCATTGGCTGCCGCTTCAACGATCAGATGCTCCGGATCTACGCTCGACAGATCATCAAGCGCTCTCACGGCCCCCACTTTGCAGTACTTGATGCGGAAGGCCTTACCAAAAACGAGCGCCGTTTCCTTGCAGCAAGCGGAATCACGGTGGTCGACCTGCCGATCGGCGAAGCCGCGGCTCTGCTTGTACCATTTGGTAGCAAGGCGGATGGTGACCATGGCCGCACGGCTTCCGCTTCAATCTCTGTAGCGGCTAGAGTGCCGCAGATTGAAAACGTTCTGTTTCTGCCAAGTTCGAATGCCATACTGCCCACGTTTGCTGGCGTGGGGGATTGCGGGTGGGATCAATGGCGATGAGCGAGCGTGATCTTTAGCGGATCGAGGTTCTGTCGCAGGTGATCGACGGAAGATCGGCGACGACCGCAGATTACTGTTCACTCAATGTCAATCGAAGGACCGATTATGAAGAAACCTAAACCATTCCCAATACAGCGGCAGAGCCGCGGCCGGAATCGCCAGAAATAAGCCTCGCATCGGCCACCGGGTGCTCCACTCGTGCGCCAATAACACGCGTAATCAACGGGATCGAGACGGCACACGCTTTACGGTCTTGCGCTTATTTGTGATCTTTATCCCACAATATGGACTTCGATACTTGGTGTTTCCAAGTGACAAGCAGTGTGGCCAATAATTCTAACCGCCTAGCTCTGCGTCTTCATACTTCCAGAAATGATGTCCCTGGCGGCTGAAAGGAACGCGTCCATTTGGGTTCTGGTGCCGATGCTGACGCGGATAAAATTTTCCAAACCGGCATCGGGAAAGACGGCTACAAGTATGTTCTGCCTATCCAAAGACGCTTGCCACCATTTGCCATCTCGTCCGGGTGGCACCCGAGCTAGCAAAAAGTTTGTGTGGGAGGGAATGACAGAAAAGCCCAATTGAGACAAGGCAGTGGTCGTTCTGTGTCTTTCATGTTTAATATATCTGTGGTTCTCGTCGTAGTCGGCGCGGTGCGAAAGGATACTAATGCCCACCGCATGGCCGATCACGTTCATGTTAAAGACATTTTGCAGGTTGCGTAGCCTCCCAATAAGTTCGGGATGACCAAAGCCGAAACCGACGCGAATTCCCGCGGCTGCAAAGCCTTTCGAAAGTGTTCTCAATACTAGAAGGTTTGGATGACGATCGACTAGGCGCAGGGCATCATCGGGTGCAAAGTCGACATACGCTTCATCCACCACTATCAACTGGTCCGATTGCGCGACGAGGCGGTCGATTTCAGCCACCGGAACGAATGTTCCCGTTGGATTGTTCGGATTGGCCAGCAGTATGAATTTTGCATCTTTTGCTGGACCAAGAAGCAGCTGCTCGATTGGCAGAGAATAAGACTCGCCCCATTCGATTTCGAGAAATCTGGCACCCTGCAACTTGGCCAGTTTGCGGTTAAAGGAAAAACCTGGCGATATCATCGCAACGCTATCTCCCGGGTCGAGGAATGCTCTGTAGATGAGCCCAAGCAGCTCCGACGAGCCGTTCCCGGCGACCACCTGATCCTGGGAGAGGCCATACGCGCTGGCGGCTGCGTCGCGCAAGCTCAGATTGTCATCTTCGGGATACAGATAATGCCGTTCGAGGGCCGCCAGCGCACTTTGCAACACCATCATCGGCAACGGAAACGGATTCTCATTCGTGTTTAGTTTAACGCAGTTCGCATCTCGCCCCGGTTGATTGGAGGGTAGCGCATTTAGCTGTCTCGCCATCGGCGAAAGAGCCGAAAGCACGGCTTGCAGCTTTGCATCAGCCATATCTTTTCTCCGTTTCAGTAAGCCGAGTCGTGAGCGCGTGATCGGCCGTCTCCTGTTGAAGCCACATCGGACGTTGGCGCGGGCCGCCTGCGGGCTGCTACGGTCGCCGCGTAGTTAATAGGCCAAGGACCGCCGCGGCCGCTTCAAGCCGCCAATGGTCAAGCCTCCCCACTCTCACACTCATGCGTCACTTGCTCCATTCGCCTTTCGAGGAACTGTTCGATCTCAAACGCCAACGCCGCAGGGGGTCGTGTCCCTACAGATGGTGTAGCTCGGCGGTAGCGAAGCCGCTCGCGAGCGCGCCCTCAACAGCGCGGTAGTGAGCGGGCGGCGAAGCGGTGGTCATCGATGTTCTTCAGTAGGGTTGGGTTGCTGACACCAACCTGATTCGAAGGAACCACCGATGACCGACGACATGATGAACCTGCGTGCGCTCGTGGAGAAGTCCCCCGACGCCGATCTTTTGCGCGAGATGATCGGCTTTGCCGCCGAGCGGCTGATGGAGCTGGAGGTGGGCGCTGCCACCGGTGCCGGCTATGGCGAGAAGAACCCGCTGCGGACGGCCCAGCGCAACGGCTACCGCGAGCGGGATTGGGAGACGCGCGCCGGAACCGTCGAGCTGCGCATTCCAAAGCTCAGGAAGGGCTCTTACTTTCCGGGCTTCCTGGAGCCGCGGCGCATGGCCGAGAAGGCGCTGACGGCGGTCATTCAAGAGGCCTATGTGCAGGGAATCTCGACCCGCTCGGTCGACGATCTGGTCAAGGCCATGGGTATGAGCGGCATCTCCAAGAGCCAGGTCAGCCGGCTGTGCGAGGAGATCGACGGAAAGGTCAAGGCCTTCCTCGAGCGGCCGATCGAGGGCGACTGGCCATATCTGTGGATCGATGCCACCTACCTAAAGGTCCGCCGGGGCGGCCGCATCGTCTCCGTTGCCGTGATCATCGCCGTTGGTGTCAACAACGACGGTCGCCGCGAGGTGCTGGGCATGGAGGTCGGCACCTCCGAAGCCGAGCCGATCTGGACCGAGTTCCTACGCAAGCTGACTCGCCGTGGCCTCAGAGGCGTCAAGCTGGTCGTCTCCGACGCCCACGAGGGCCTCAAGGCCGCCGTCACCAAGGTGCTAAACGCAACCTGGCAGCGCTGCCGGGTCCACTTCATGCGCAACGTTCTCGCCCACGCCGGCAAGAGCGGTCGGCGTGTCGTCTCCGCCTTTATCGCCACCGCCTTCGCCCAGGAGACGCCGGAAGCCGCAAGCACCCAATGGCGCGCCGTCGCCGACCAAATCCGCCCGAAGGTCCCGAAGCTCGCCGCCATCATGGATGATGCCGAAGAAGACGTTCTCGCCTACATGACCTTCCCGAAGGAGCACCGCGCCAAGCTGCACAGCACCAACCCGATCGAGCGCCTCAATGGCGAAATCAAGCGCAGGACCGAGGTCGTCGGCATCTTCCCCAATGACGACGCCATCGTCCGCCTCGTCGGCGCGATCCTGCTCGAGCAAAACGACGAATGGGCTGTCCAACGCGCCAGATACATGACGCTGGAAACCATCAGCCAGATGAGCGATGATCCGCTCATCAGCCTGCCAGCCGTGGCGCGCTGATCGTCCCGGCCCATGCCGGAGAACGCGGCGACCAAAGCCGCCACCTACACCACTCCCTGGGACATGATCCCGCAGGGTCGTGGCCAACCGTTTCGAGATGTAATTCAGCGCCCTCAGGGATTTCGTACGGCGAGGAAACGCCGGTGAAATTGGCGATCTTGCCGGCGAGCGCCTTCCGATAAAGCCCCTTCGGATCGCGTCGCGCGCATTCCTCAAGCGGCGTGTCGACGAGGATTTCAATAAGCTCCCCTCCTCCATCAGCTCGGCGACCTCGGCAACGCGGCGGATGTTCTCGACGCGATCGGGTTGATTGAAGCCAGGTCGCGATTGAGCCCGTGGCGCACGTTGTCGCCGTCGAGGATGTAGGTGTGCTTCCCGTGGGCATGCAGCAGCCGGTCGAGCGCATTGGCGATTGTCGACTTGCCGGAGCCGGAAAGTCCAGTGAACAAAAGGACGGCTGGCTGCTGACTCTTCATCGCCGCGCGCGCCCTTGTCAGCGTCGGTCGCCTGCCAATGCAGGTTGTCGGCGCGCCTTGCCCAGCTTTGGCTGCCACTGAAATTGAAGACCCCGGTCGGCCCTTGGGCTTTGCGAAAGAGCTCGGGAGGATCGACGTGGTCGATGAGTTCCAGCTCGTTTTCCCAGCACAGCTTCCACCGCACCTCAGAACATGCAAAGACCTCCTTTGGTATTTCCTGCTGCTGTTTTTGAAGCCCGCACTGTGCGATCGAAGCAGTGGCCGCCCCGATGCATGTCGGCGCCGTTGCTCGGGTTCGCGCTATAGCCAGTCCGGATCGTCAAATGTTTCGCCGTCACTCGCGTCTGAGATCATTCCTAATGCATCATCACGGGAGATTGGTAAAATGGATTGTATGAATGGAATTATCGATGCTTTGTATGTCGAATATACGGGTTTCTTAGACTTTGACGTGACCTCCCTGGCACTCGCGGCGTAAAGACGACCGCGCGTCCCCTCCAGCGGCCGAGAGCAGGGATGCGTTGGACCAGTTGACCCAACTGCGCCCTCCCCGGTTTACCCACCTATGTCCCGGAGTGGCGATGAACGGTCGCCAGCTAGTCCTTCGCGGTTTCTGATGGAACTTCATCAGGGACGCACGTTCTGTTTATTGAAGCTAGCGATCTACGTCCTATTCGCGATCGTCTGCAGTGGCGCTGGTAGACGCGACTTTCATGGCACGATCGCCGCTATCGCTACCGGTCTCGTCTATGCGGCTTAGTAAGCTGAAAATATCTTGCAAGATCTCTTCATCGAAAGTCCGCAACTTCACGATAGTAGCCAGCAGCAGAACCGCTTTGGTTTCAGTTTCGCCCCAAAGATAAGGTGCCGCCGGGGCGATAATCTCTTCCGGAGTGGCATCCAAAACCTCACACAGATGAATCAGTCGGCTCACGGTCAAGCGGGATACTCCATTTTCGTACCGGCCGTAGACCTGCTTAGTGATGCCAAGCAAGGGCGCCAGTTTCGAGCGCGGGAGTTTTCGCTTATCGCGGGCTTCGCGAAGGCTGATGCTGATCAAGTTTTCGAGTTCGGCGCTAAGTGCAATCCGTCCGTCAAAAGGTTTTCGATAGACCGGCTTGTCTATGCCCGGATCATCGACTTGTTGCAAACCGAGTTCATTAATCCATTGCTTCAATGGTGGTCCTGACATTGCTCCGACTGAGGTAAATGCGCCAAAGCTCTTTATACGGAAAGTGATGTGCTTGGAACCACCAATGTTTCGTTTCGATCTAATTTGGCGCATTTTGGGCCACGCGGACCTCACCCGATAGCTATCGTTCACCAAAATATATAAGTGATCGCAAGTACATAGACATAGATCATACCGAAATCGCTTCACGCAAGGATTATCCACTTGCGCCAAATTGGCTATGACCCTCAGTGATTTTGGTGATAACGGTGATCATGTCCCAGGGAGTGGTGTAGGTGGCGGCTTTGGTCGCCGCGTTCTCCGGCATGGGCCGGGACGATCAGCGCGCCACGGCTGGCAGGCTGATGAGCGGATCATCGCTCATCTGGCTGATGGTTTCCAGCGTCATGTATCTGGCGCGTTGGACAGCCCATTCGTCGTTTTGCTCGAGCAGGATCGCGCCGACGAGGCGGACGATGGCGTCGTCATTGGGGAAGATGCCGACGACCTCGGTCCTGCGCTTGATTTCGCCATTGAGGCGCTCGATCGGGTTGGTGCTGTGCAGCTTGGCGCGGTGCTCCTTCGGGAAGGTCATGTAGGCGAGAACGTCTTCTTCGGCATCATCCATGATGGCGGCGAGCTTCGGGACCTTCGGGCGGATTTGGTCGGCGACGGCGCGCCATTGGGTGCTTGCGGCTTCCGGCGTCTCCTGGGCGAAGGCGGTGGCGATAAAGGCGGAGACGACACGCCGACCGCTCTTGCCGGCGTGGGCGAGAACGTTGCGCATGAAGTGGACCCGGCAGCGCTGCCAGGTTGCGTTTAGCACCTTGGTGACGGCGGCCTTGAGGCCCTCGTGGGCGTCGGAGACGACCAGCTTGACGCCTCTGAGGCCACGGCGAGTCAGCTTGCGTAGGAACTCGGTCCAGATCGGCTCGGCTTCGGAGGTGCCGACCTCCATGCCCAGCACCTCGCGGCGACCGTCGTTGTTGACACCAACGGCGATGATCACGGCAACGGAGACGATGCGGCCGCCCCGGCGGACCTTTAGGTAGGTGGCATCGATCCACAGATATGGCCAGTCGCCCTCGATCGGCCGCTCGAGGAAGGCCTTGACCTTTCCGTCGATCTCCTCGCACAGCCGGCTGACCTGGCTCTTGGAGATGCCGCTCATACCCATGGCCTTGACCAGATCGTCGACCGAGCGGGTCGAGATTCCCTGCACATAGGCCTCTTGAATGACCGCCGTCAGCGCCTTCTCGGCCATGCGCCGCGGCTCCAGGAAGCCCGGAAAGTAAGAGCCCTTCCTGAGCTTTGGAATGCGCAGCTCGACGGTTCCGGCGCGCGTCTCCCAATCCCGCTCGCGGTAGCCGTTGCGCTGGGCCGTCCGCAGCGGGTTCTTCTCGCCATAGCCGGCACCGGTGGCAGCGCCCACCTCCAGCTCCATCAGCCGCTCGGCGGCAAAGCCGATCATCTCGCGCAAAAGATCGGCGTCGGGGGACTTCTCCACGAGCGCACGCAGGTTCATCATGTCGTCGGTCATCGGTGGTTCCTTCGAATCAGGTTGGTGTCAGCAACCCAACCCTACTGAAGAACATCGATGACCACCGCTTCGCCGCCCGCTCACTACCGCGCTGTTGAGGGCGCGCTCGCGAGCGGCTTCGCTACCGCCGAGCTACACCATCTGTAGGGACACGACCATAACGGTCGCTTCATTTCCTCGTCTAGCTCCCGGGACGTCGTGTGCGGGCATGGTGGCCTTTTGTCCTGCACGTGGAGCTCTCGGTTCACGGCAGACCAATCACGGCTCCGCGCGCTGGCTGCTCTGGTGTTTGGTTCCGGCATTTGATGGTGCAATATTTTCCTTGGCATGGAGGGAAGCACTATGGGCCAGGTTCTACACGGGAGCGCCACGACGACAGAGGCAATCCGTCGAGCAATAGTGAAGAGAGCCTGAAAACGCTTTCGAAGCGATACGGGATCAACCAGAAAACCGTGGCGAAATGGAAGAAGCGGACATCGTTGGTCGACCTTCCTACAGGCCCAAAGGACCCGCACTCGACGACCCTTTCCCTCGAAGAAGAGGCCGCTATCGTCGCCTTCCGCCGGCACACGTTGCTGCCGCTCGATGATTGCCTCTACGCTCTTCAGCCGACCATTTCACATCTGACGCGTTCGTCGTTGCACAGGTGTTTGCAGCGCCACGGCATTTCACGTCTGCCGGAGGTCAGAGGCGACAAGGAGCCGAAGAAGAAGTTCAAAAGCTATCCGATCGCTTACTTCCACATCGATATTGACGAGGTGCAGACGGCTGAGGGCAAGCTCTATCTCTTTGTCGCAATTGACCGAACATCCAAGTTCGCGTTCGCGGAACTCTACACCAAAGCCGGCAAGATGAATGCCGCTCAGTTCTTGCGCAATCTGATCGCGGCAGTGCCCTACACCATTCACACCGTTTTGACCGACAATGGCATTCAGTTCACCAACCGAGCTTGTGATCGAAATGCCTTCCAGCACATCTTCGATTGGGTCTGCGACGATCACAGCATCGAGCATCGCCTGACCAAGGTGAAGCATCCCTGGACCAACGGACAGGTCGAACGGATGAACCGAACGATCAAGGAGGCGACCGTCAAGCGCTTCCACTACGACGATCATGCGCAGTTGAAAAAACATCTGGCCGACTTTATCGACGCCTACAATTTCGGGCGCCGGCTCAAGACGTTAAAGGGCCTTACGCCTTACGAGTTCATCTGTAGACGATGGACTTTGGAGCCGGATCGATTCATCATCGACCCCATCCATCAAATGCCGGGACTAAACACCTAGGCGATGCCCTTACCTCTGAACGGCGACAGCCATGAACAGCGTTTCCAGTCTCAGCGACTCGACCCCGTTTTCGCGGAACCTGATCGTGATGTCAAAAGGCTGTTTCCGAGCCGAATGGCAAAAAGGATCGGCGCGATGGAACGGAGGCGCGGAGAGGACGGGCTTAGATTCAGCAATCGAAATCAAAGCATGCGCGCCGGCAGCTCGAATACCCACATGGCATTGAGCGGGAAAACCCAACGAGGGAGTTTAACACAGACCCTACTGTCGAAGCAAAGCGCATGCAAATAGACTTGGCGTCGCTCGCCGACGAATCGCTCGAGCATCGAGCGAGATCAACGCCAACCAAAGATCGAAAAATTGCGCAATCGGCGCGTATTGTTGATCAGACGGAAATTCGAGTGAAAAACTAAGTTGTGAGATTGCGGGTGTCTGCACACCGACGACAGCGCGTCGGCTGCGACAGCTATCACCAATACTGCTAACTACTGGTCGGGGCGTCATAGACAAACCCAGCTCACTTCACGGGCTCCGCTACATCACTGATACCTCTGTCGCTCTCGTCGTCATCGGGGATCATTCGCTGCAGGAGCCGAATAAGATCGCGCGTCGTGCCGTTCGGAAGTCTCCTAAGAATCCTCGCCAGTGTGAGACAATCCTCGGCCTCCTCCGATGTGCGGCCCCAAAGATGTGGCGCAGCTTCAAAGATCATATCGATAGGCATGAAGCCAAGAATCTCACACAGATGGATCATCCGAGTAACAGTCATTTTGGAAAATGCCCGCTCGTAGCGTCCGTATACAGGGATGGACAGACCAAGCATTGGAGCAACGTCTGCGCGAGACAGGCCCTGCGCTTCGCGTGTCTTTTTCAGGAACGCGCTGATCAATTCCTCCATGTGACCCAACGATGTAATTTCGCCGCCGAAACCTGGCTTTCGATAGATCGCCTTGTCAACCTCCGGATCGGCGGTGCTGACGAGGCCTCTCGAACTTCTGTAGCTTGCTAGATCTTCCGTCACCGCACGTCCCTGTTTTCCTGCCACTCGTTGTAGGCTTGAGCCAACCTGAACCGATTTGAACCACTTGTCATCGCCACACTACAACCGTTTTAAATACCCATTTTGGGCATTTTTTGCGTTATAGCAAATATTTGAGAGTTTAGCCAAATTGCTTCATGAATGCATTCAAAACAGTCTCGCTAGACCGATGGCCCAGTTCCATGAAAGATGAGTCGGCTATGGCCGCACCCGCCACTGAAACATCTAGGTTGCGTCGAATTTGAGCGAAAATTCACATTCAATGCTCAACATCTTCTAAGCGGTCTTCGTTGAGGACGATAAGACATGATCCTCGAAAACCGATCCATTTCCCCGTCCCACGATATCCCATTTGGCTAGCTGGGAAAGCTCCGCCGTGCTGGAAATCACTCAGCCAAGAACCCATATCGGTTACCGCTCCCGCTAGCGTGTAGGTTCGATGCTCTCTGAAAATTCCGGCATCATGGAGCAAGTGCCACAAACGTGAACTTTGCTAAACGAAGCCGCCACCTTATCGCATCCACACAAAGGGCTTGAAATAGTCGACCGTGTGGGTTATATCTTTGTGAGCAGCAGACAACGAGGCTTCCGAAAGGTCGCTGTTGCAGGTGCACCCTTAGAGGTCGGTACACCACGGTAGGGCACACGCGTTCGGCGGAAACGCCATGGGAAGGCTCCTTTAGGGGGCCTTTTTTGTTTCTAGGGCACCCTTATTTGCTGGAAATGAGCCTTTTTTACGAGTTGGCAGACGTTACACCTTCGCTTGATGCGGCTGAAATTAATTTCTTTCTGATCAGCGCTTTTTACCACCAGTTCTACGTTGTGTTCGTCTGATCTGCTCGGGAAAAGGTAATAAACAACAAGATCATTAAGGCCAGAGGTCAGGACAGGGCCTGAAACGGCAATGTTACCTGCCCAGTAAGGCATACAGAGGTAGGCACAAGATGCTCGAACGTGAATCTACCTTGCGGATGTTCGATTGTTGGGAACGAGTCGTTAATAGTCGTCATGAGGCGCGGTCACCCGAAGACAGCTCTCACGATCTGGACCCATTCACTGAACTGGATTATAGATTGCGCTGGGTAGTCTGGCTCTGAGACATTGAATTTTCTCCCGATATAAGGGCACGGGTTTGACAACCTTACGAAAGTGCTAACCCCTGAACGTGGTTTCGTTCTCCTGGTAAGGGTCCTTTCATGTTCAAATCGATACGAATAGAGCACTGACCTTTCGCTTCCGTCCTTACGACGGAGTTGTCTGCTTATGTCTCGCGTATGGACCGGAAGCCTGAACATGCTGCAGGAGCGAATTCCATCCTGAGACCGAATTCCTACGACGCTTTCTCCGCAGGAGACCGGAGGTTCGAAATACGACCAGTGCGCCTGGCCTGACCCGAGAGAGGCTTCGGGCAGCCGAGGACGACACCTACGGCCTGTTCGTCGACTTCCGTTGGCCCAAGAACGTCGGGAAGCCATATTGCCCTCGCTGTGGCTGCCTGGCGCCGTACGGCGTCGTCGTTCTGATGCTCGGAGCCGGAATGCCGCGCCGAATTTTCGGTTTTCGCCGACCGCAAGCTTTCATTCAAGAAGATCATCATGGCAATCTGGGAGGAATCACGGCCGCCAAGGGCATGGCGGCGCTCCATCTGAGCCGCAAGGTCAACGTCCAGTACAAGAGTATCCATCCGGCGAAGGCCGCGGCACTTATGATTTCGGCTCGTCTGCCATGATGCGTTCGAATCTTGTCGCGATCGCATTGCTCGTCGACAAGGAACTGCCGAACACCTCCTTCCCAGGTGCGGATATCGGCGAGGAACTCCTTCAAGCTTTCGATGCCCCGGTCGGTGAAGGTCGTGATGCCCTCTTCGCTGCCGTCATGGGCATGGATCATCTCACCATAGTCGATGTTGTCGGAGTTGCTGGCGACCTCCTGGATGAGTTCGAGGTTCTCGCCAATCAGCGTGGCGACGTAGTTGATCGTGTAGACATGCGTCGGGCGCGCCATCAGGCCGCCATCTGCCGGGCGCTTCCGGCGGGCCAGTTCCACGGCAGCAGTTCCGGCAGCCGTGATACGGGAATGCCAGGCATGCGGGCGAGCACGTCCGCCAACCAGGCCTGCGGATCGATATCGTTCGTCTTTGCCGTGACGATTAGGGAATACATGAAGGCAGCACGCTCGCCTCCGCGCTGGGAACCGGCGAATAGCCATGCCTTTCTTCCGAGAGCAATGCCCCGTTCATTCTGCCCATGTCGGCGATGAAGTCGAGGTTCACTATCGCTGGCATCCATATTTTGGCCAGAAGGTTTCCATTCGTCGCGTCGAAGAACGAGCGACAGGCCGGTTTTTGAAGGTTCTGGGGCCGACAGGTGTCGTCATCGCGATCTCAGGGTGGATGATCGATCCCGTGGTCTGCCGCGGCATGACCATGGGAACGCCACGCGTCGATCTTGCGACGCTAATCGAATTGAACAGGCTGGTCTCTGGCGGCAGCAAAGCGGCACCCTTCCGAAGTGGACGTAGAATCACTCAGGAGGACCATGATGAGATCCCGCAATACGCTGGTGCCGGCGTCGGGCCGGCAGCTCGACCTGATATTCGAGGAGCTCAACGATGACCATCACTGATTTGATTCCGACAGCGCTGCTCGCGCGCAAGGCCGTCGTTTATGTGCGGCAATCCACTCAGTCGCAGGTTATAACCAATCTGGAAAGCCAGCGACGGCAGTATGATCTTGTTGACATTGCGCGACACCACGGCTTCAGCCACGTCGAGGTGATCGACGACGACCTCGGGCGCTCTGCCAGCGGAACCGTCGCCCGTCCGGGCTTCGATCGTCTCGTCGCCCTACTGTGCGCCGGCAAAGTTGGTGCCGTTTTCTGCTTCGATGCTTCACGGCTTGCGCGCAACGGTCGGGACTGGCATCACCTGCTCGAACTGTGCGGCCTGGTCGAAGCCCGCGTCATTGACCATGACGGCGTCTACAATCCATGTCGACCCAACGATCGGCTGCTGCTGGGAATGAAGGGCAGTATCAGCGAGTTCGAACTGGGCGTGCTGAGAGCCCGGATGCTCGATGCCGCCAGGTCGAAGGCGCGCCGTGGCGAACTGCGACTTTCTGTTCCGTTCGGCTACATTTGGCATCGGGAGGCCGGGCTTGGGCTCGATCCTGATCTGCGTCTGCAAGAGGTAATTCGATCCATCTTCGCCCGCTTCCACGACCTTGGAAGCGCGCGTCAGGTGCTGCTGTCGATGACGAAAGATCACATTCACTTCCCTCGGCCGTCGGATGAAGGGCGCATGACCAACTTCGTATGGATGCCAGTACGTTATCGCAATGTGATCGGCATCCTCAAAAACCCCTTCTACGCCGGCGTTTACGTCTATGGGAAGAGCGAGAAGCGGACTGCCATCGTCGATGGATGGGCTCGGCGCAGTTACGGGCACGGCAAGCCCGTCGGTACCTGGGAGGTGATGATCCGGGACCATCACGAAGGTTACATTAGTTGGGGCGAATACGAGCGTAACCAACAGCAACTGGCCCTCAATAATTATGGCCGATCGGGTGGGACTAAATCGGGCCGCGGCGGCAAAGCATTATTATCAGGTCTCCTGACCTGCGGACGGTCTGGACGGCGACTGAGTGTTGCCTATACGGGAAATCCACAAAATCCTGTCTATCGCTGCTATAAACAGAACCTGATGATGGGCTTGCCCCGTTGCATGACGTTCGGCGGCTCGAAGGTCGATGCGGCGGTTGCGCGCGAGTTGTTGCGCGCGGTAGAACCATTAGCGATCGAGGCGACTTTTAAAGCAGAGCGGATGCACCGGGAGCGACAGGAAGACCAGCGCCACATTCACGATCTGGAGCTACAACAGGCCCGCTACGAGGCTAGCCTCGCCGAGCGCCGCTATGCGGCATGCGATCCCGACAACCGCCTGATAGCTGCACAGCTTGAGAAGAATTGGGAAACGGCGCTACGCCGCGTCCGTGATCTGGAAGTGCGCGGCCTACCGAAAGTCCTTCAACCATCGAAGTTGACCCAGGCACTTTCGCAAACCTCGCCGACAATCTGCAGGCGGCCTGGGAGTCGCCGGATGTCACCATGCGCGTGCGCCAGCAACTGCTACGTACATTGATCGCCGACATTGTTGTCGATGTCGTGATGAGGTGCGCGACGTGGTGCTGACCATCCATTGGAAAGGCGGTCAGCATTCGGAGCTCAAGGTTCGCAAGCCCCAGACGGTTGAACACGGGTGCGCCACAACGGAAGATGCTTTGGCAGTGATGCGGAGCATGGCAGGACGCTGGTCCGATGAACATATCGCCGCGTCGCTCAATCGAATGGGAATGCCCACGGGGCAAGGAAAAACCTGGACTGCACACCGGGTCGCTTCAGTAAGGCGGGTCCGGGCCATTCACGCGTACAAATCAGCCGATAAAGAGGGCGAATGGCTGACCATGACAGAGGCGGCGGCGGTTTTGGGCGTGACCAACCACCGAATACGCCACCTGATCAAGACGAACGTGTTGTCTGCCGAGCAGGTGGTTCCCGGCGCGCCGTATCAAATCCGGGCCAGCAATCTGACTTCGGCAACCGTCCAAGCCGCGATAGCCCGAAAGGGCCGCCCGTGTCGCATTGCTGACACCGAGACGCTTCCAATGTTTACAGATACTTAAAGAGGGAGTGCACAATGACTCAGGTCCGGCAACGCCGCGCAGGGCTCGTTCGGCGGCATTGTTCGTCAGACACAGTCTGCCGTCGTCGAGGAACCGGGCGAAGGCTTCCCAGCGACCCTCCTTCTCGAACATGTAGTTGATCGCCTTGGCGACGGGGTTGTGCTTCGACATTTGCCCGCGCTGGGCCATGAGCCAATCGTGCAGTTCTTCGACGAGCGGGCGAGCATGTTGCAGCCTCGCTGCGAGCCTATCCTCGGCAGGCATTCCGTTTATGCCGCGCTCGATGTCGAAGAGCGCGTCGATGCGGGCAACGGCCTCAAGCGCGACGGGCGATATCTCGTGGGCAGGTTTGCCCTTGCGCACGTTGCCGGCGATGTCAGCGAGTTCGAAGAATTTGCGCCGCGCGTGGCTCCAGCAAAGTGCGCTGATCACCAGCGCGGGGCGGCGGTCGGCACGATAGAGGTCGTTGTAGCCGCCATAGGCATCGGCTTGCAGGGTGCCGTGCCATCCGGCGAGATGCGTGTTGGGGTGGGTCTTCTCGCGATCGGGAGAGAAGTGGAAGAGTGCGGCGGGAGGCGCGCCGCCCGCGAAAGGGCGGTCATCGCGGACGTAAGTCCAGAGCCTCGCCTGCTTTGTTGCTCCCCTGGCCAGAAGCGGCACGGTGGTGTCGTCACCATGCAGCCGCTCGGCGGCCAGAACATGGGCACGGATCAGGTCATGGATCGGCTGCAGGGCCGTCGTGCAGGCTCCGACCTGATCGGCCAGTGTGGAGAGACTGAGAGCGACGCCTTCCCTGGCGTAGCGCTCAGCCTGGCGGTTCAATGGCTGATGTTGGCCGAACTTCTCGAACAGGATCGTCGCCAGCAGGTGCGGTCCTGCCCATCCCCGCATGTCGCATGGAAAGGGGCCGGTGGCTGGCTGATCTTCTCGCAGTCCCGGCAGGTGAACTTCTCGCGCACCGTCTGGATCACCTTCCACTGGCGCGGAATGATCTCCAGCGTCTCGGTGATGTCTTCGCCCATCTTCACGATGCGGTGCGAGCCGCAGCAGGTGCAGGTCGACGGGGCATCGATGACCAGGCGCTCGCGCGGCAGGTGCTCGGGAAACGGCTTGCGGGCCGGCCGGCGGCGTTCGAAAGCGGAGACATTTGTGATTCTCGTCGCCACGCGTTCCGCAGCGATCTCGTCTTCGGTGGCGTCGGCTTCAAGTTCTTCGAGCTGCAATTCCATTTGCTCGATCAGCCGGGCGCGGCGCTCCGAGCTCTGGCCGTACTGCTCGCGACGTATCTTGGCGATCTCGAGCTTGAGATGCCGGATCATCGCCTCAGACGTCGTCACGACCGCGCGCACCTGTGCGAGGTCGGCCTCGGCAGAGGCGGCACGCGCTTCCGATGCCGCAAGCGCGGCGCGCAGTCTGGCTATCTCCGAAGCAGCATCATCCATGGCCGAAAGCTACCATGCCGCATGCCGAAAGCCCAACAAAAACAGAGGAATGCAGGCGGTCAGCCTGCCTTCGAAGGCCGCTGCGTCCAGCGCGGGTTGCGCCAGTCGATCCCTTCCAGGAGATAGCCGAGCTGCGCCGACGATACAGGCACGGCGGAGCCATTCTGGCTGACCGGCCAGATGAACTTTCCAGCTTCCAGCCGCTTCAGGTAAAGCGACATGCCGACGCCGTCATGCCAGAGGACCTTGATCAGGACACCCTTGCGACCCCGGAAGCAGAAGACTTCGCCGCCATGAGGATCGCGGCCAAGACCTTGCTGAACCTTCAGCGCCAGGCTGTTCATGCCGCAACGCATGTCCGTCACCCCGCCCGCGATCCACACCTTTACCCCCGCGGGAAACGCGATCATGACCCATCCACGACGGGCAACAGGCGGGCAAGAATGGTCGGATCAAGCGAGGCTGGGATCGTCAGCCCTCGGCCATTCGGCAGGCCGATCTCGATCGTCATGTCGTCTTCAAATCGCGGCCGTGAGGCTACCTCGCAAGATGCCGCCGCCGGTGGCGAAATCGTAAGTGGCACGAAGCCCGTTGTAGCGGAACTGCTCAGAAGACCACTACGGTATTCCCGACGCCAACGGGTCAACAATGACCGTGACAATCCATATCGCCGCGCCGTCACCGAGCCTTTCCGAAAGCCTTGTAGACTTTCCTCGACGATCCGAACCTTCTCTTCGTCCGACCAATCCCGTCGGCGACCAAGATCGTCGACGGACAAGACCTCAATGGGGGAAATGATTGTAGCGCATGACATAAGGCATGGACTTAAAGCCAATCAGCAAGTCAGGACAGACGGCCTTCGCCGGATGGGTACGTACAAGACCGCCTACTTCCTGCTGCAGAAGCTCCGGGAGGCAGCCGACCTTCGCCGTGATGCGATCAAGCTGCACGGTACGGTGCAGATCGACGGCAAGTATGTGGGCGGCGTCCTCCGCAAGGTGACAAGAAGGAAGAGCGCAAGGACGGGCGCAAGAAGGAAAATCAGAACGGCAAGCGTATGTGAGTTCTGGCGCTGAGGGAGGCCAACCGCCATGCACCGAACAGAACGGTGACGCGGGTGATCCTGGACGAGAACGGCAAGGATGCATGGGCGGCCGTCGCCAAGCATGTGGAGCCGAAGGCGCTCCTGATCGCTGACGAACACAAGGCGCAACCAGGGCTTTGAAAGAAAGCGCTGTATAGATCCACCTGCTCCGCCCTTTTAGTCCGCTAGCAAAAGGCGGTAGGGGACCGACTTTTCGAAGCGGTTTCCTGCCGGCCGACAAGGGCTACGGCAGCGCTGAAATCCTCGCCAAGCCGGTCGAGTGTAAGGCTTCGGCAACATCGCGCCGAAGAACAACTGGAAGGCTCAGTCGTCTTCTCACGCTGGGTCTATCGGCAGCGTAACCTCGTGAAACGTCAAAAGCATCGGTTCGATCGTAATTGACGCAAAGCTGACAGTCGTGTGCGATCGCGCACATTGACAGGCTGGCATGATGCAAGCGCCGACGTGCATTGTGACCTCAACCCAAATCACTCCAATGCTGGGTTGGCCTTCGGACGGATCGCTCGCAAGGTTGACGCTGTTCAAATACTAGGCGGAGTGGCACAATCCGCGACTCCCGACACACGGTGAGCACCGGAAGACGCCTTCTGTCGCCATTGAAACATTCACTAACAATGATCTGGTGGCACACCAATTGCTTGTAGGAGCCCAGATCTCTGCCAGCAATGGTTCCGGTCCAAGCTCCAGTGGCTACTATCGACGATGACCAACACCTTTAGATGTAAGGCCCATCTTCGCCCATGTCGTACCGTACGAACGGAGCTCGTCAGCGATCATCACGCGCGGCGGCGTGCAGCCGATCCAAAGAGCTTTGTCACCAGCCACTGCTCAGCGCGGGAGCCTCTTCAGCTTTGGACCAAGACGTTGAGAGCGATGCCATTCTGGCCGACAGCGCCGCCGGAGCCAATGTTCTTCGCGCGCGATCGAAGTAACCGACGTTCAGATGTCAGGTCGCCACGAATGAGACTGCTTCAAGGGATTCCAGTGGGAGATCGCCTTGCCGAGTTAAGGCTCCCACTGGCACACGGTTTCATTGGTCACGCCGGTGCCGCATGTTGGCCGCCGCAATCCGCTAAACTTAACGGTGCCTTAGAACCTGAAGAGACACAGCGAAATCGGCCTTTTGTTTGGCACCGGTTGGACTAGGCCCGTTTTCGTTTTCGTCTCAAAAGTGGAGATGCGATATGATTTCGAATCACCAAGCCGACGTGGTTGGCGATAGCGACAAGCTCATCGAGCAAGCGCTGCGAGCTGCCATGGATACTGCTCTAAGTCCGGCTGCGCCGGCTCACCTGCGTGGAGCGCTGGACGCGGCAGTGTTTCCAGGGGGCTCCCGGATGCGCCCCAAGCTCTGCTTGAAAGTCTCCTATGTGTGCGGCGAAAAAGATCCTGAGCTGGCGACAAGAGCCGCGGCAGCAATTGAATTGCTGCACTGTGCCTCGTTGGTGCATGACGACTTGCCTTGCTTCGATAACGCGGCGCTACGCCGCGGCAGACCAACGGTGCACCGGCTTTTCGGAGAGCCTATCGCCGTTTTGACCGGCGATGCCTTGATTGTGATGGCTTTCAAATACCTCAGCTTGCAGGCTGCGCTAACACCTGAGTTGGGCGCGCGCATGATCGAGGTGGTTGCGGAGGCGGTCGGCCCCAGTCACGGACTGATCGCCGGACAGTCGATGGAGGCAATGACGCACGTCCCAATCGACCGCTATCACCATTACAAGACCGGCTCCCTCTTTGTCGCGGCGGCCACTTGCGGTGCCCTGGCAAGTGGTGCAGATCCGGCCCCATGGTCTAAGGTGGGGGAATTGCTCGGGCACGCGTATCAGATCGCCGACGACATCGCAGATACAGTCGGCCGCGCAGAAGTGCTTGGCAAATTGCCTGCCGTGGACACGCAGCTGAATCGACCTAGTATCGTTCGCGGCCAAGGATTGGACAGCGCAGCCGCCAGATTTTATGCGTATCTCGAACAGATAGGTGACACCATTCCTGCCAGCCCTCAAAAACGGTCCTTCGTTGACTGGCTTAATCATGCACTTTGCAAAGGCGTGGCTGGACCGGGAAAAGCCGGTCTGATTCAACAAACGGCGCTGGATTGCGCGCCTTTGTAAGCCCGAGTTACGGTACGCATAACCTAGCCGGCGGCATCATTACCGCTTCATCGTCAACAGCTGCTTCATGAACATTTCGTTCCCTGCATCGAACCGCTGGGCCAAGGTGGATTAGAGGTCTAGCTTTAGCGTTAGCGGTTTTTGCAACCAGCTTGGAGGGCCGGCCGACAGAGCGGGCGACGCCGGCATCATCCGACTGGCGGATGCGCGGAGGGCAACAAGTGCGCGGAGGGCAACAAGCGCGCCTGGCGCAACGTCGCCAGATCAGGTGAGCCGGTGCAAAAGCAGGCGACGGCCAACTGGCGGATGACGACCTCGAAATGCGCAACGACCGCTTCGGTCGATACCGTAGCCGCCGGCAGCACGCCGGCTGCCTGCCCGGCAATGTCCGCACCCAGGCGAATGGCCTTGGCCACGTCGACGCCGTCGCGGATCCCGCCGGACGCGATAAGCTTCACCGTTGGCAGTGCCCGACGGACCGCCTGCAAGCTGGCCGGTGTCGGGATCCCCCAATCGGCAAACGCCATCGCCACTGCACGGCCGGCGGCATCGCGGGCGCGCTCGCCCTCCACCGCGGCCCAACTGGTGCCGCCGGCTCCGGCGACATCAATCACCTCAACACCCGCCTCGACGAGCGCGCAGGCCACCGAGGCGGACAGGCCCCACCCGACTTCTTTGGCCACGATAGGCACGCCCACGCTACGCGCGGCGCGAGCCACCTGCGCCAGTACGCCGTGCCAGTCGCGGTCGCCATCCGGCTGTAGCACTTCCTGCAGCGGATTGAGATGGACGATCAGCCCATCAGCCTCCAGCGCATCGACAGCCCGGCGCGCCAGATCAAGGCCGTCGGCCTCGCGCAGTTGCGCAGCGCCGATATTGGCCAGCAAGGGAATGTCAGGCGCCAGGCGGCGTAGGGCGCGCGTCAGCCCCTGGGAATTGCGCGATTGGAGGCTCACGCGCTGCGAACCGACGCACATGGCGATCCCCAAGGCTTGCGCCGCCTCGCTCAGGTGCCGATTGATGGCCTTTGCGCGTGGCATTCCGCCGGTCATGGAACTGATCAGCAGCGGCGCACGTATGGGCTTGCCTAACAGCGATGTGCGCAGTTCGATCTGCGTCAGGTCCAGCTCGGGCAGTGCGCAGTGTTCGAACCGGATTTGCTCCCAGCCGGCAGCGACCGTGGCTGGCGCCGTTCGCCGATCCAGCACGAGGTCCAGATGGTCGTCCTTGCGCCGGGTCAGGGCGTCGTCGCACCCGCTCGCTCGATCCGCCGTATTGGGCGTTGGCGTTGCGTCGGATCGGACCGAGGGCGCCGCGCGCACGCCGCCGCCTCCCGCGCGTTCACGCCGGCGCACGCTGGCCTCCCCCGCCGCATCGTTGCCGTAGCGGCTGATCGAGGTCTGGTAGTACTTCGCGCGAATGACCGCCATGGCCTCGATTAACGGTCCCCATGGTGCAGGAAAGCGTTCTTTCACCATCACTCGGTGCAGCATGCGCGCATGGCCGACCAGCTCGTCGTTGAGGAAATCCTCCACAGGCATAGCCGGATAACGCTGCAGGAGCAGGATGGCAGCGTTGTCGGCTTCTCCCGCCGCCCTATCCTTGGCGCATCCATGCAGATCGTTCTGCAGGCGCCCTATCGTGGAGATGAGCCGCAGCACCTGGCGAAACGCCGGACGCGCGCGCAGGGTCGCCATGTCCAGCCCCCATAGCAACGACAGGCAACAGAACACGTTCGCGTAGGCGATCGAATCGATGGAATTGTGCAAGTATTCGGCGTACGACCAGCGTTCAGCCCCCGCCGCCTGCGCGGGTCCGGCGCGCAGCGCCGCGCAGTAGCACCGGGTATCGTTTAGAAGCTCAGTATAGTCGCGCCTATCGTAGGCGAGCGCGGCCAGGGAAGCGCGCAGCACAGCGCAGCCCTCGAAACCGGGGACCGCGCATGGCACGCCCTGCCCCAGCGCCTGCTCCACCGCGGCCAGCTGCTCCGGCGCGATCAGGCCAAGGTCGTTGCAATCGTCGAGCCAAAACAGTAGCGCCAACTCGCGATAAAACGCCACGATCAGCTTTTCGTCCTGCGGATCTCGGCCGGTGCGGGCGCTGATATCGTGCAAGCTCGGTTGGATACACTGCAGGATGTACTGTCCGCCCCTAACTGCTTCTACGGCATGCTCGTCGGCGAATCCGGTCAGGGAACGCCCCCACTCCAGTACTTGCTGCAGCGCGCTTTCCGTCGGGATCATTGCGCCATTCCTCCTGCTCCCTCGGTCGGGATGCGCCGCCCCCAACGAAGAGCCAGCCACAAGCCGGCGAGTTCGATCACGCGCACGACCCGGGTCGGGCAATACAATTCCTTGCCGATCCACAGCGGCGTCTGCGGCAATTCATGCGCCTCATGGCGAGCGAGCATCCACTCCAGCGCGTGCGCGACCGCCAGCGCGATGCGGGCGCGCCCTGTCGGCTCTTCGCGCCCATCCATCACGTGCAACGCGAACAGCGCATAGGCGGTTTCCTCAAATGTTGACGCGCGACCCGCGCCCCAGCCGCCGTCGTCGCGCTGCGCCTGCAACAGCGCCGCCAGCGCGCGCTCGTCGCGCCACTGGGGCGCGCCTTGCGCGAGCGCAGCGATTGCATGCGCGGTGGGATACAGCCACGAAACATGCCATTTGTCATTGTCCCATAGACCGTCCGCGTTGCGATTGGCCTCAAGGTAAGCGCTGGTACCGGCGGTGGGCTTTCCCAACAGTCTGAACGCATGCAGGGCGTGGATGTTGGTCGACACCGAGGCATTGCGCTCGCCGGGGAAGGTAACGAACAGCCCGCCGATTTCGAAGTGGCGCAACGCGTTGGCAGCCGGGTTGCGTCCTGCTAGGTGCAGGATGCACAACGCAACAGCAGTGTCGTCCGCATCGGCCGCGAAGTGCAAGGCCGGACCCAGACCGCGCACGCCCAGACAGGCATCGAGCTGCGCGACGATCACGCGCACCGCCTCGGCGAGCGCGGGATGCGAAAACAACCCGGCCAGATGCAGAGTGTACAGCGACCAGCATGGCTCGAACACGTTGATCGGCCAGACGCTGGGAACGACACCTTCGATGCCGCTGCGCGCCGCGCGCGATGCGGCCTGAAGATACCTGTCGGCACGCTCGACCTGTGGCGCGCTCGCCTGTGTGAGGGCGTGCGCACGCCACGCGGCGGTTGCCGCCGGGCTGATGCCGATGCTGCCGTCGTCGTCCAGGCATGCCGTGGTCGGCGACGTCCCCCAGGCTTCCCAGGAGTGCAACAACGGATGGCCGCTCGGCAGCGGTCCCACCGTCCCCAACTTAACCAGGCACGCTTGCCGCAACGGCAACAGCGCCGGGTAGCGCGGAAACACCACGTCGCCCACCAAGGATGTGGCCTCGCCGGAGATCTGCGGCAGGATCAGCTCCGCGCCTACCGGCGCGTCTTCCGGCACCGCATCCGCGTAGGGATCCGGCTGGCGCTCGAGGAACCGCGTTGCAGCCTGAACTGCGTCCGCAGCGCCGGGAAGAGGATCGGCACGCCGCAATGCAAGCAACGCCGCCCACGTGGGTACATGGCGGAACAGTGGGAAGTCAGCACTTCCCCACCCGCCATCGGCCTGTTGCTGCGCCATGAGCCACGCGTATCCGTTCTGCCGACCGGTGACGTTGCCGCTGAACTGCAAAACGCGCGCCGTGTCGTAAACGGACGGACTCACGCTGCCGCCATCGCGCGTCTCGTTCAGCAAGTGGCGCAATTCAGAAAGGATCTGTTCGGACAGCGCACTCATGCGGGATGTTCCCTCTGCAGGCAGTTGACGAGAAGCGCGGCGAAGCGCACCTATGCTGGCGGCGGTCCGCGGTGGGCAACCGCTCCGATCTGCGCCGTGGAATCGAACACAATGTAGCATCTAGCGGTGCCGCCGGCCGATCGCAGCGGTACGGCGGCGCCTCCGTGCGGACCGGCGCCAATGCGCACGGCGCGTGCTTGAACAGATACCCTTTTGGCCCGCTGCACGGCCTGCGCCAACCGCTCCGCACGCGGGCGCAGCGAGGTGATGGCTTCCTCGGCCTCTGGCCATAGGCCCGGCACTGACTGGGGCGCTGCATGCAGCTTCGTGATCGGCACGCCGGTTGCTTTCTTCTCCGCCGCATGCTTGCCGGGGGCTTGCCCAGCGTCGCGTCATCCGCTGGCGTGTCATCCTCGACCACCTACAATACAAGGCCGAAACAGGCGCGATAGCGATCCAGTGCGCGGTACAGAGTAAAGCGCGGCATCCTCCGCGACGGCGCATAGCGCGCCAATGCCTATGGACGCGCGCACCGGCAGTCCGCCGCACGCCTGCGCGCCCGATCCGCCGAACGGGGAAACGCCAGTTCGGTCGTCGTTTAGCGTGGAACCCTTCTGCATGTTGTTCATCTCCTTCTACCTGACAGAGAATGCCGCGGCGAGCGGCGAGCCGCCGCGGTGCTGCCGGCGTCGCACCGCGCGCGCGCGCCGAGTGCAGCAATGCCGCCCATCGTCGTCGCCGCTGCCTCTTGACACGGGGCAGAGGATCCCAGCTCACGAGAATCCGATGCGGACTGTCATGGACGGATGTGCGGTCGGGTAATAGCGCCGGCCTTTTTCGACGCCGCTCATCAATCGCGGCCGCACCCCGGCCTCCTGCATGGTCAATGCCAAGGCGATGCTGAACTGCACCAGCTCCAGCCATACAAGGTGATAGCCCATGCAGACGTGTGGGCCGGCACCGAACTGCAGCATGTCCACCGGCCGGATCGGCTCCGTGCGTTGCAGCCACCGCCCCAGACGGAACTGATCGGGCGCTTCGTGCAGCAGCGGCGAGGTCGAGAAATGCAGTAGTGGGATGCACAAATGAGTGCCCGAAGGAATGCGCCGCTGGCCGAGTTGTAATTCCTGCATCGCGCGACGCGGTACGAGCGAGGAAGCCGGATGCATTCGTAGCGTCTCCCGAAACAGCGCCTCTGCGACCGGACATTGCGCCAGGTCCTCGTGCCCGGTCGGCACCGCGCCCACGCGTTGCGCCTCTTCGACCAGGGCGTCCCACAGCTCTGGATGCTGCGCCAGCTCGATCACCATCCAGGCTATCGTCGAGGCGGAGGTCTCGTGGCCGGCAAGCAGCAGCAAGCGGATATTGGCGACCAGGACGTCATCGGAGAGCGCGCCATCGCTGCAATCGAAGGCGCTCACCATGTCGTTGATCAACCCGGTGCGCGCGGCGCGCGCGCGCGCGTCCCGGATGAACTGGCGCGACTGCGCGTCGATCCAATCGCGGGCGGCGCGGCCGCGTCGCAAGGGCATCCCCGGCAGGTCGATCGGGGGCGCGACCATCAATTGTAGCAGTTGCCGATACTTGCGATGCCACTCCGACAGGTCTTGGGCGGGGATGCCCATGAGACTGAAGGTGAGTTTGAGCATCAGGTTGCGGGTGTCTGGCAGGATAGCGACTTCACCGCGGTCGCGCCACGCCTTGACCTGAGCCCTAATAATTGGTTCGAACAGCTCGCCAATGCCGGCCTCGGTCAGACCCCTCGGCAGAAACGCCGCTTTTATCCCATCGCGCGCCTGCCGGTGCGCGCTACCGTCCAAAGTGACCAACGTTCCGCCAAGGATGTCGGGCGCCATCTCTTCGATCAGTGCCGAGGACACTTCCTTGTGCCGGAGCAATGCGAGCGCATCTGGATCCAGGCATGTCATCAGGTGTCCGGCCGGGCCGAAGTCCAGCCAGAAGTGGCTGCCTAGGGTCCTTTCCGCGCGCCGCAGCAGGCGCGGCAGATCGCAGACGATGGCGGGAAGATGCCCGACCAGGGAGAAAGCGCCAGGCATGACCGGGATGTCGTCCCGTAGCCGGCGCCAGCGGTTCAGCGGGTTGAGCAGCATGTCCATCACCAATGCGACGCTGCGGCTGCTTCGGCGGCGTCACCGGCCGGCCGAGCCGCGCTGTTGCCACCGTCGGCGTAGGTTGGAACATGCGCCAACATGCCGCCGTCGATACACACCACCTGGCCGGTGATGAACGCAGCCTCCTCCGAGAGCAGGAACGCGACCAGCGCGGCTACGTCCTCGGGGCGGCCGACGTGCGGCAGGAGCTGGTGCCGGTGTAGATGCCGTTGCATGCACTCGTCCAGCTTGGCGAAGAGACGTTCGGTCATGACAAGACCTGGCGCAACCGCGTTGCAGCGGATCTTCGCGTGTCCGTATTGGGTGGCAAGCGAGGCCGACAGCATGTTCATTGCGGCCTTCGACGCGGCGTATGACGTCAGTGCGGTGTCGCCGCTGAGCCCTTGGCACGATGACATGTTCACGATCGCGCCACCACCACGGCCGATCATTTGTGGGATGGCCTGCCGGCAGCAAAGGAGCGTGCCGCGCAAATTGGTCGCCATGGTCTGGTCCCAGACCGCCACGTCCAGGTCGAGGATCGCGCGGTCGTGCGGAGTCAAATGCATGGCGCTCGCATTGTTCACAAGCACGTCGACCCCACCGAAGCGCCGCTTCGCCGTTTTGAACAGCTCTGCCACCGCCTGCGCATCTGCGATGTCCATGGCCACGGCCAGCGCTTGGCCCGCTTCGGCTGCGATCTGTGCGGTGCAGGCGATGGCAGCGGGGCCATCAATGTCGGCCACCACCACTCTGCCGCCCTCGCGCGCGATGGCGAGGGCGCATGCCTTGCCGATCCCGGCGCCGGCGCCGGTCACCACGGCCACCTTGCCTTTAAATCGTTCCATCATGTTCTCCTGGATTGCGTAGGTCTTTCGCTGCATGTCGCTCAGCGTCTGCCGGAGAGGGCGTAGGGCCGGGGTTGGTGCAATGGTCATCGCCGGCTTCGCTTTCGATCACCCGAATGGCCGCGACCGGGCACTGGCTGGCTGCTAGGCGCACGGCGGCGTGCAGCGCCTGCGGGACCGTCGCCATGCACACTTCCGCCACGCCGTCCGGCTCGCGCTGACGAAAGGTGCCCGGCAGCGTCAACACGCACTGACCAGTGGTTCCGCACAGGTCCTGGTCGACCACGACGCGAACCTCAGCCGCCGCCTGCGCGTGCAGCCGCACCGGCAGCGCGCGGAACGTCCTAAGGAACGCTGAGGGCTCCCGGGTCGGCTGCTCGGCCAAGGCCAACGTGGGGAAGCGAGCCTGGATCTGCGGCAGGCTCTCGGCCAGTTGCACCCTGGCGAGTTGAGCACCTAGGCAGAAGTGGATGCCGTGGCCGAAGCTCAGCATAATCTTTCCGTCGCTCGACATGCCAGGCCTGGTGCCGTAGAACCGCACCGGATCGAAGCGGTCGGGATCAGCGAAAGCGTCCGGGTCGCGATTGCCGGCCGCGATCAGCACGCGCACGTCCGCGTCCTTCGGGATCACCACGCCATGCAGTTCGATGTCGCGCTGGGCGATACGCGGAATGGAGCTGAACATGGCGGGCGCCTCGCAGCGCAGTACTTCTTCTACAAATGCCTCCACCCCTGCGGCGTCTCCCTGCAGCCAGTGCCGCTCCTCGGGGTAGGCCAGCATCGCCAGCACCGCATGGTCGATAGTCGCAGCAGTGGTGGCGAAGCCGCCCAGCAACATGCCCCACAGCATGCTGATCAACTCCGCGTCCGAGAGCGTATCGGCGTCGTCGGTGTGTGCGCCGACCAGTGTCGACACGATGTCGCGGCGGGGATCGGCGCGCTTGCGCAGTATGAGGTCGCCGAAATAGGCCTTCACCCTGGCGCTGGCCACGTCCGCCGCGGCGAGCTGTGGATCGCTGGCGTGCGGGCTCAGGCCTTCTAGAATGGCGCTGACGATCGCTGAGAGCTCGAAAACGTCGTCTTGGGGCATGCCGAACAATTCAGCGAAGACAAGCATGGGCAAGGCCAGTGCGAATTCCCGATGCAGGTCCACCGCCTCTCCTCGCTCCAGTGCGGGCGCCATGCCATCCAGGCGAGCTGCGACGATGCGCGCGATGCTCGGCCGCAGGTTGTCGATCTGGCCCACGGTGAAATCGCGCGAAATCAGCCGGCGCAGACGCGTATGCGTCGGTGGTTCCTTCATGGCTAGCGTAGACGCCAGCAGATTGAGCGACAGGCTGCTCGCCGCACGCGGGAAATAGCGCGCCAGTTCGGATGGCGCCGGCCCCCGAAACGCATCGCCCGTAGCCTTGAACGCCCAGTAGATGTCGGCGTGGCGGCTCAACAGAAAGAGGCCCGACGCCGCGCGGTGCACCGGATCGTGCCCTCGCAACCACCGCATGAACGGGTACGGGTCTTGGATGCATGCTGGCGACGCCAGCTCGGCGAAGGCGTCGTGGCATGCTGCCGTGGTGTCTTGCACGTCCATCTTGATTACCTGTCGAGTGGCTGATCTGACCGGTGCGCGCCAGGCGCCGCCAAATGAGAAGATTGCGATGCCGGGGGGCGTCCGCACCAGAGCACCGGCATCTCCTCGAACCCGCCGGTGATGATCTCCTTGCGCAACTTCAGTTCTTCGGGCGCCACGGCCAGGCGCAACGCGGGAAAGCGCTGGAAGATCGAACCGAATATGGCCTTCAGTTCCAGCCTCGCCAGCGCCGCCCCGATGCAATTGTGCTGCCCGTAGGAGAACGCCAGGTGGGGATTTGCGTCGCGTCCGATGTCGAAGACTTCCGGGTCTTTGAAATGGCACGGATCAAACGAGGTCGCCGGCAGGCCGACCAGTACTTTGCTCTCCGCGGGTATATGCACGCCCGCGATGGTAACGTCGGTCCGGGGATAGCGCATGATGCCGTCCCACCCCGCGCCAGGCGAATACATGCGCAGTATTTCTTCCACCGCCTTGTCAACCAGGGAAGGATCGCGGACCAGGCGTTCGCGCTGTTGCGGATGGCGAAACATGGCCAGCAGGCCGAATTCGATCTGCGCGACGGTGCTCTCGTGCCCCGCCACCAGCACGCCCGCCGCGAGGCCGATCGCCTCTTCCTCGGTCGCTTTGCCCTGGTCGACCGCGGCTAGCAGATCCGTCAGCAGGTTATCGCCCGGATCCTGTCGCTTGCCCCGTATTTTGCCGTGGATGTAGGCGCGGAGCTCTTCCCAGGCCAGGCCGGACGCGCTGCGCGGGCCGCTTTCATGCTGGTGCGTCATCACCTCGTCGGAGAGCCCTGCGAAAAAGGCGTGTTCCTCGAAGGGCACGCCCATCAGCGCGCTGATTACCTTGGCCGGAAGCGGAAAGGAGAGATGGCGTCGCAAGTCTGCGGGCTGGGGCTGAACCGCCAGCGTATCGAACAACTGCACGGTGATCGCCTCGACCTGCTGCGTAAGCAGCTTCACCCTGCTGTTGCTGAAGGCCGGCGCCACGATCGTGCGTAACCGAGCATGCTCGTCCCCTTCGTGCGAGACCAGCCATCCCGGCGAACCGAGAATGACCGAATCGGGGGTGAAATCCGCCGGAGGCATTCCCGCGGGCAGGAATGCCGCGTCAGACAGCACCGCCTTGGCCTCGTCATAGCCTGTCACCCACCAGCATTCGTGCCCGGACGGAAGGCGCACGCGGTGGATCGGACCTTTGGCGCGTAGCGCTAACATCTCGGGCGAGGGCTCGATGTGATCGACCCGCCACATCGGCAGCGTCGGCAAGGATTGTTCGGACATGGTGACGCTTCACTCTTTAAGCCCGGAAGGGGCGGAAGATGATGGGCAGACTGCGGGCAGCAAATGAGTTAAGGCAACGTGTAGACCACGCCCTCTGCGGCGATTGCCAGCGCCAGATCCTCCGGCCGCACGAACGGCGGGGGGAAGACACTTCCCAATTCCAGGCGCGCCAGCGCAGCGCCCAGGCACAGATGCGGCCCCTGGCCGAGCGGCAGGTGCGGGTTTTGCAGCCGGTTGAAATCGAACATGTCGGTATCGCCATAGGTCGGCCGACCGTAGGAATTGGCGCAGCAGGTTCGACCGCACCCGCCCACCGACCCGTCCGCAAACAGAACTTCCAGTCCAGTCCCACACCCCCGGCTTCCCGCCTGGCTCAAGGTCTGCCGCTTTGGCTGTACCGCTCGCGACGTGGGCGATTGTTGTGGGTCGCAAACGAAGAACTCTAGATCGCATCTAACACTCCTCACATTTTCCCGGCACACACAACCGAGCCACTATCATTGCCCAGCAAACCATCGGAACTCACGAGACGCGAACAGCGATGCGCCGCCCGAAGACCATCGCGCTGCGATTGGCGACATACCGTGACCAGAGCAAATCGCGTGCCGAAGTGAATTCGTGGGTTCAGCAGGCATTTCGTAGCAGCGCGTAGTGTCAAGCTCCCGCCATTCAGTCTCAATGCCGACAACCGCGGAGTACATGTCTGACAAAAGACTGCTCTAAGCCGGTCTGCGTCCGATAGTCGGCGACCTGCATGGGATGCCCTCGCGGCGGGCTTTCGTGCAACAATCCGCGCCATCTTCGACGTCGAAGTTGCCCCGCCAGTTTTCGTCCGATGGGCGGGAACGTCGTCGACTGCGCCGAGGCCGCCGCGTTAAAAGCGCCGGCTCTGGGCAAATCAGACTGGACCCGCCTCGACCCTCCGGTAGTAAAGTTTGCGGAGCTTATTTCCGCCAAATGCAAGTTCTGAGCTTGTAGTCATCTCGTTGACGTTGTTCTTAATGTTTCCACCCCCGCGCTTACCGAGACGGTCGAGCTTCTCGATCGGCGTAGGTAGAAAAGGCAACGGGAAACGCTCAAACTTCGAAGCATGTTCTCTTCCGGAAACATGTCATCTAATCAGGAGCGGCGGTCGGCAACAGTCGCCTGAGTCGGAGGTGCTTTCTAAACCAGACGATGCCCAATCCAGAAGCCTCCTGCCGAAGATGAAGCAATCGGGAGACCAATGCAGCATCTCATGGACCGCCGCACCGTGGTGAAGAAAGCGGTCCTCGGTTGCTGGAGGTTGTTGAGTAGTTCCATGACATCGAATTGAGCTTTAGCCTGATGAATTGGGTCAATACCTACACCGCTAACTAAGGGGTGCGCCGTTTACGCCTTAGGTCAAGCTGGGGGACGTTGGACTGCTCTGACCTGCCCCTGCGAATTTCCTCCAGAATTGATTAGAGTCCGGCCCATCAAAGGACGGACGAATGAAGAAGCAGAGATTTACCGAAGAGCAGATAATTGCGGTGCTGAAGGAGCAGGAGGCTGGTGCGAAGGCGGCCGACCTTTGCCGCAAGCACGGATTTCAGAAGCGACGTTTTACAACTGGAAAGCCAAATACGGCGGCCTGGAAGTCTCCGAGGCCAAGCGGCTGAAGGCGCTTGAAGATGAGAATGCCAGGCTGAAGAAGCTGCTCGCCGAGCAGATGTTGGACGCAGCAGCACTCCGCGAGCTTCTTTCAAAAAAATGGTAGGGCCTGTCGCGAAGCGTGACGCCGTCACGCATCTGAAGACCGTCATGGGTCTTTCGGAACGGCGGGCCTGCCAGATCATATCCGCCGACCGCAAGACGATCCGCTATCAGTCGAACCGACCGCCGGAAACCGAGTTGCGAGCGAAGCTGCGCGACCTCGCCAATGAGCGGCGGCGTTTCGGCTACCGGCGACTGTTCGTCCTGCTTCGGCGGGAGGGAGAACCGTCCGGGGTCAATCGCATCTATCGCCTTTATCGGGAGGAGGGTCTCTCTGTCCGCAAGCGCAAAGCCAGACGCCGTGCTGTCCGCACGCGTGCTCCGATTTCTGGTCGAAGCTAAGGCCAATGCCCGATGGTCGCTAGACTTCGTGCACGACCAGTTCGCTTGCGGAAGGAGGTTTCGCGTGCTCAACATCGTCGATGACGTAACGCGCGAATGCCTGGCGGCGATCCCGGACACGTCGATCTCCGGCCGCCGTGTCGCCAGAGAACTGACGACGCTGATCGAACGACGCGGCAAGCCGGGGATGATCGTCTCCGACAACGGCACTGAACTCACCTCGAATGCGATCCTCGCGTGGTCGAAGGATCACAAAGTCGACTGGCACTACATCGCGCCGGGAAAGCCGATGCAGAACGGCTATGCCGAGAGCTTCATGTATAGACGGCCCCGCGGGCGCAAGAGGCTTTCTGCAAGTTTAGGTCATCATTCGGGTGCGTTCATGTATTCGGCCTTTGTCTGCGACCGAGACCATGGTCGCTGGCCCTGATGGAGTACGCGGATCGAGGCCTCATCAACGGGTCGCGCTTGAATGCGGCGCCTAAAGCTCTCCGGGTTTGCTCGATCCCCAGCTCCGCTGGATGACCATCTGTTGCTTCTGCACCTTACGCCGGTTCGCTGAGGTTTCCTGTCTATGCTGTCTTGACGCGTGCCTCCCTGAACATCTCTCCACTTGTCATCATCGCCCAGATGATCCGAGCAAGTTTGTTAGCCACGGCGACGGCCACAATCATAGGACGTCGTCGTTGTAGTAAAGCTTCGATCCAAGCTCCCCCGACCTTCGCTCGAGCTTTCGGATACCGAACTATATTCCTGGCGCCGATTACGAGCAGATGACGCAGGTAGGCATCTCCTTGTTTCGTAATCCCTCCCAATCGAGTGGTGCCGCCACTGGAGTTTTGACGCGGCGTCAGGCCCAGCCAAGCTGCAAACTCTCGACCGGAGCGGAACATCCTAGCGTCCGGAATGGTGGCGGCGATGGCCGTAGACGTGATTGGGCCGACCCCTGGGATCGACGAAAGCAGATTTGAGACCGGATCTGAACGACCGATTTCCGCTAGCTTCGTCTCAATCCCGTCGATCTGCTTGTTCAACTCGCCAACAGATCCGATCAAGCTGGTCAACGCATACCGAGCATGTTCTGGCAACGAGGCCGCAACTTCCTCTATCATCGGCATTATGGTCTCGATGCGTTGTCGACCTTGGCCGAAGATGATTCCGAATTCGGCGAGATGAGCGCGGATCGCACATACCGTCATGGTCCGTTGCCGTACCAGCAGACCTCTAGCTCGATGTAGCATCAGGAAGCTCTGGTTAGCCTCAGACTTTACCGGAACGAAGCGCATATCGGGTCGCCGAACAGCCTCACAGATGGCTGCAGCGTCCGCGGCGTCATTCTTCGCGCCGCGCCGTACAAACGGCTTCACATACGAAGGCGGTATCAACCTAACCTCGTGACCGAGCTTCATCAGCTCCCGAGCCCAGTAGTGCGCCGTGGCACAAGCTTCGACACCAACAACGCATGGCCTTGCACGCTGAAAGAACTTGATCATCTCGCTTCGCCGGAGCGCCGCGGTTTTGATCACTGAACCGTCGGCATCCACCGCATGGACGTGAAAGTTATGTTTGGCCAGATCAAGGCCTATCGTGCTGGCGATCATATCAGTGGCTCCTGTTTGAGTTGGCGCATCATCATACGACCAACCGGTTCGGAGCGGGGCCGTCTTCCCCATCAATGGTCGGATGCGCGACGAACTGCTCAATGAAAGCCTGTTCTTTGGCCTCAATCATGCCCGAAGCGCCATTGCCGAATGGGCGGACGATCACAATAATTTCCGGCCGCACTAATCGCTCGGATATCAGACCCCGGCAGATTATGCCGGGACCATCGCCGCAACCGGCTCCAACGCTGCGCAAGATGAAGGCTTCGCGTTTCCGCCGGTTGCTCACACCGCGCCACTTGGCGTATTCAAAACCGCCGAGGCTCTAATCGCCGCCGGATGAAAATTCAGTGGCAGGTCAGCTCAGTTTCATCGCGATCATGTTTTTGTGGCTGGTTTGCCTGCCGAGTTCCTGAATGTATCGACCTGTCGCTCTCGCGCGTGGGCCGGAAGGACATAAATAGCAGGCTCAAGAAATAAACGACCTGAAGGAAAACCGAAGCCGCTAGTGTTACGGCGAACGCTTTGAAGATGGAAAGCGACGCGGCGTAGGCCGAAACAGCGCTGGTGCACGTGACCAGTAGCATGATGCAAAAAAAAGTTCTAAAGGACAAGGCCTTGCTCCCGTTCGTTCGTCCAATACTTGAACTGCGTCGACGCTGACGTTTCGCCCGATTCGTCCACGCTATGAACGTGCATGACTTCGCCGTGAGTGCCATAGGTTGCCAAAAGTTGGGTCAGCGCGAATACGCCAAAGTGACGACTTCTTCTTTCGCGGCTTCCGACTCGGCAAATCCTGTTCGCCAGACTCCGAAGGCCGCCGCCATAGCGAGCAACAAGGCGGCGCCAGTATCTCTCCGGGATACGCAATAAAATCTGCCGCTTCCTATCTATTGCATTTTTGTACGTTCTCCGCTGAGGTCGCGATCGGCTTGTTTGGTGAGACACCTTGGTCATGCACCAAGGTCGCTAATCAGGCAAAATAGATTGATTGGATGCCATCATCCGCGTTTTGAATAACGCTAAAAACGCGGCACCGAAAACGCCTGGGGACCGAGCGCGAACTCGCGACCGCGGCTTTCAGCACACTTTAAGTCAGCCAACAGTGAGCGCGGCTGTTGCCCCGGTTGCGCTAGCCAAATGTCGTGATGCTCGGATGGAACTCGCCGATTGCAAATTTTCTTTCTGCTTTATACGTCGTAAGGGGTGCCTTGATAGAAGCTCCACTCGTTAGCTTCGAGTTCAGGCTCTCGCGTCTGCAGCATGGGAAATGATTTCTAATTCTGCCGGGTATTCGTACAACGTACAGATCTCGTCAAACTTGGAACACGCACCCGTTTGCATAGTTTGCCCAAGGTCGGGATCCCGTTCCGCAAATTTGGGACAAATTCGAGCCATACGTGCGGCGACGCCGATGGCCGCCGCGTTCGATTGCTGAACCCGCTTAGTCGACTCGCGGCTGCCGGTATGGTCTAACATCGTCGCGTTCATGTTTGGCCCGGAGTTGGTATGGGGGCTGGCCGGAATAAAAACACGCCCATTAAAATATCTCAATAGAATCAACTGGCTGGGCGACATCGGAGCGACGCGTCCGGAGCCTGGCTTGAATTGAACCGAACCGAATTGGCGCAGGACCATTTACACAGCACGCTGAAATCTGCATATTGCCGCGCGTTGTCGCTATCCCAAGTTGATGCACGAGTCGCTTTCGCTCCCGTCAAAAGCAGCTGGGCACGAGCTCTTTTCAAGAATTTAGAAGGCAAGGATATGGAAAATTTTGTGTATCTGTTGGAGCCAGAAAGTGCGATCTTTCGCGCCGCTGAGCTCCCTGATCGCAACAGCATTGCATCGATCGCCGGTTTAATTGGCAGTGATCTTATTCAGATGATCCGCTTCGACGACATGCACTCGCTATTTGTTGGCGAAGAAGCTTTGCGAGTTGGGTTAACCGCCTTTACGATCTTTGACGGGTACCCGATCCCTCTTGCCGGGCAGATAGCGCTTTTGGGAGGCGATGGTAGTAAACCTTATCGTTCGCCGTCAATAACGATGACGGAAGCCGCGCGACGTTTTGAATGTTGCCGGCCGGTGCTTGATCCTGTGTTTGTTCCGATGGACCGAGTGGCGAACAAGGGCCTCATCGTTGCGGGCGCACTGGAAGGCCTGCAAGTGCGTATTGATCGCCGCTCCCCGGTGCTCCTATGAGCGCAATGACGAATGATAGGATCCAGGAGAATGAACTCTATCGCGCCGATTCGCTGAGAGTCCGCGAGCGTGGCGACATGGGCTCGAGAAACGGAAAGCTGACGCCTCAAAGCGGCGTTTACTACGTTGCCGAAGGCCTCCCGTTCAACTGGACAAAGGTCAACACTGAAGGTCGGAAGACGTTCAGTGCCGGTCTCCAACTACTCTGAGGACTATCGAAGAGACATATGATAACTCTATCGGCGGCTAACACGTCGTTGCGCAGCAATTGATCTTTGATCTTCCCTCAGATTGACACTCAGACTGCTCGATCGGCGCCGCAGATTGAAAGCCTGCGTTTGTCCGTTTGGCGATAACTGGGAGGCGGGATCGCCTCCCCGCTGCACGGGCGATCGAGTGATTGAAAAGCCGGCTTCAACTGTCACTTGCTCAAGCTGGCACAACCTTTGAATGCTCGCCTTGCGGGGATCAAAGCAGCCAACTGAATTCGATTATTGGAGAAAGCGACGAAGCGCATGCCAAATGTGCATCACATCGGGGTCTCGACGGTGGCGGTGCCAGCTGCGGACGCCGCACGTCAAACCGGCATAGCCGTCGACCACTGCGACGATTGCCAAACACGCTATTTCAGCCGACCATGCCAGATGGGTCTCAAGTTATATTTTGATGACTATGTGCTCTTCCGCGTTTTTTCGCGCGCACTTGAAGAAATTGAGATGGGGATTGCCACCGCGACCGAGGCAACCGGCCTTTCGCTTAGGGAGCTGCGGGATATACCAGCCCGCAGTTTCCCGGCAAGGCTTATCCGCGCTTTTGCCCTGCAAGAGGCGAGTGATTGCGTGCCTGATGCGGAGGAGCAACTGTTGCGCGATATGCTCCTAGGGCATGTGCGGCCAGGCGACCCTGAGGGCGTGCGTTTTGCTAAGATCATTGCGCGACGTTCCATGCGCGAAGACCACCTCTGGCGGGATCTCGGCTTGCTTGACAAAGCCGAACTTAGGAGATTGCTGTTCGCGCATTTTCCGGCGCTGGTGGCAGGCAACACCAACAACATGAGGTGGAAGAAGTATTTTTACCGCAAGATTTGCGAAGCTGAAGGCTTTTCCCTTTGTAGCGCTCCCAGCTGCAAGGAATGCGGCGATTTTAATGAATGCTTTCTCCCTGAGGAAAGCGGAAGTCTTTCTGGAGCGGCAGAGTTCGTCGGGCGCGAGATCTTGAAAACGTGAAGGCCACAGATGCAACTTGGCGGGCTTGTCCGGCGACGTTGAACCGATACGGGGGATTAATGCTCCCGATATTACGACTGTGCGGGCACGCGCAAATGCCACTTTCCTAAAGATGAGCGGTGATGTCGTCGTCGGATAATGATCATCGGTCAATTCTGATAGCACCTACTAAAATTGCCTTAAGCTCTTCGCCGTATTCGACTACGCGATCCACAATTTGTCGGAGCTGAGCGTATGGCCGGAAAAAAGCGTCCGCGACTAGCGCTTTAACTTGATAGCTTGCTCACGATCTTTGCTGTAGCCTTCGAGCATTTCCTCAGAATTTGGCCCGCTGACGATCGAAACCGGCTCCGTTGTCAATCTCGCCAATGGCGGAACAATCCGGGCCTGCAAGACTTCAGCTGCCAAGCTGTCGGCATTCCTCCTATTTGTTCGTGGAGACAGCATAACAGCGAGCTTGTTGTAAGCGACAATCTCTACTGTGCCTTCATATGCGTTCTGCTGATCATCCGGCCTTAATTCCGACGCGCGGTGCGAAGCCGATTGGCCGTCAATGCGGTGCCGATCTGTTTGGCTCTACGACTTGCCACACTACTTCTGTCCCTCGCCTGAGATGTAAGGATACGGACGAGATTTGTTGATCTTTGACGCAAGCGATTTCCAACCGACAAGACCTCGCAGCCGCTTCATCCAGTTTGGCGGTTTCGAGACAAGAGTTTGTCGATCCCGCCTTCGAAAGTTTGGAATTAAATAGCTGAAGATCAGCAAAACAACTGTTTTATATGCTGCTGCCCACATGGCACGGGTTTTGAAGATTGCCATGCGAGGCGGCGCGAGCTGCCTGCCTTTTACTCAGCGATGGATGGAACGAAAGAAGGAAGGCGATATGTCAGATTTGCGTCAAATCGCATTTTACGGCAAAGGGGGGATCGGCAAGTCCACCACCTCCCAAAATACGCTCGCAGCGCTTGTCGACCTCGGGCAGAAGATCCTGATCGTCGGATGCGACCCGAAAGCCGACTCCACCCGGCTGATCCTGAACGCCAAAGCACAGGACACGGTTCTGCATCTGGCAGCGCAGGAAGGTTCGGTGGAAGACCTTGAGCTCGAGGACGTGCTCAAGGCCGGCTACAAAGGCATCAAGTGCGTGGAGTCCGGCGGTCCGGAACCGGGCGTCGGCTGCGCCGGGCGCGGCGTCATCACCTCGATCAATTTCCTTGAAGAGAACGGTGCATATGACGATGTCGACTACGTCTCCTATGACGTGCTCGGCGATGTGGTGTGCGGTGGCTTTGCGATGCCGATCCGTGAGAACAAGGCCCAGGAGATCTACATCGTGATGTCCGGCGAGATGATGGCGCTCTATGCCGCCAACAACATCGCCAAGGGCATCCTGAAATATGCCCATTCCGGCGGCGTGCGGCTCGGCGGCCTGATCTGTAACGAGCGCCAGACGGACCGCGAGCTCGACCTCTCCGAGGCGCTGGCTGCCAGGCTCAATTCCAAGCTCATCCACTTTGTGCCGCGTGACAACATCGTCCAGCACGCCGAGCTCAGGAAGATGACGGTGATCCAGTACGCGCCGGACTCCAAGCAGGCCGGGGAATATCGGGCGCTAGCCGAGAAGATCCATGCCAATTCGGGCCAAGGGACCATTCCGACCCCGATTACCATGGAAGAGCTCGAAGACATGCTGCTCGACTTCGGCATCATGAAGAGCGACGAGCAGATGCTGGCCGAACTACAGGCCAAGGAGTCAGCGGTGGTTGCGGCTCAATAACTGCCGCTGTCGACAGGACGCGCTGGCCCTTGCGCCAGCGCGTCCTTCCAAGAAAGCCGCTTCGGCGACGACGACCTAACCCGAACCTTGAAAGGGGGCAGGGGCCCATGAGCCTTGATTACGAGAATGACAGCGTTTTGCATGAACAGCTCATTGCGGAAGTGTTAGCGCAATATCCAGACAAGGCGGCGAAGCGCCGCAAGAAGCACCTCAGCGTCGCAACGAGCGGCGACGAGCCTGGCGATGAGCCGAAGGCCCTTTCCGAATGCGACGTCAAATCGAACATCAAGTCCATTCCGGGCGTGGCATGTGCCCAATAGGACCAAGCTTTCGAAGGAAAAAAACGTGTCAAATATTGTATGTGAACGTGACACGGACTGCAGGCGAAAGTCTTTGCGCGCACCGTCGTCGATTTTCGTTCCGAACACAAATAGCGGGGTGCAGTTGCCTTGGTATACTATCTACCCAACAATACAGGAGTTTTCTTCAGAAATCGGCGCCCACACTTATGAGCAATGGCTGAGAAGCCAGGGAACTGATGACGCTGTCTCGCTCTATCTCCACATTCCATTCTGCCGCTCGATGTGCTGGTATTGTGGTTTTCCGACTAGCATCACTCGTCGGGACACTTTGATAACCAATTATCTAGCAATGCTGCGCGAGGAAATCCGCCTGGTCGCCGAGCAAGTGCCGCAGGCACTCTCAGTGGGTGACGTGCACTTTGGCGGCGGATCCCCGACCATTATGCCATCGGCAGACTTCCTGTCGCTAATGGAACTCCTGCGCGGCCGTTTTGCGATTGAGCGAGGTGCAACCATTGCCGTTGAGGTCGACCCGCGCACGTTCACCACCGATATGGCCGAAGCCCTAGAAAGGACCGGTGTGAATCGCGCAAGCGTCGGTGTGCAGAGCTTCGATCCCGTCGTACAAAAAGCGATCAACCGGATTCAGAGCGAGGCGCAAGTGATGACCGCCGTCGAAAACCTCCGCCTGTATGGGGTCAGGCGTATCAATTTCGACTTGATGTTCGGTTTGCCGAACCAAACCGTCCAGTCCTGTCTCGAGAGCGCTATGTTAGCTATTGCGATGCGTCCCGACCGCCTCGCGGTTTTCGGTTATTCCCACGTTCCATCTTTTCGAAAAAATCAGCGCTTGATTGACACAGCAGCACTGCCCGATATAGCCGCGCGAGCTGAGCAGGCCTCAGCCATGGCCGATACGTTAGTTGCAGCAGGCTATCTGCAAATTGGTCTCGACCATTTTGCTTTGCCGGATGACGAGCTTGCAATAGCACAGAGAGCTGGTCGTCTGCGCCGAAATTCGCTTGGTTACTCTGCCGAAACCTGCTCAACTGTCATCGGTTTGGGCGCGTCCGCCATTGGTCGTTGCGGCGACGGTTACGTTCAAAACGATCTCACGCAAAGCTGTTATAACCGGCACATAGCATCCGGCCGCTTGGCGATCTCAAGGGGCTACCGTTTAACTACCGAGGATCGCGTAAGAGCTGCAATCATCGAACAGCTCATGTGCTACTTGGAGGCGGACATATCAGCAATCTGTACGGCTCAGGGATTTGATCAGACCCATCTAGTGAGTTCAGCTAAGCAGCTAGAGATTCTGGCTGAGGATGGGATCGTTGAGTTTGACAACGGTTTAGTCCGTGTGCGGCACGAACGTCGCTCTGCCCTTCGCCATGTCGCTGCCGCGTTCGATGCTTATCTTGGCCGCCAGCCGATCTAGACTGGCAAACGGAGGGCCTTGGAGTGATCACATAATCGAGCTCGAGTTCGTCGAGATGTTAGGCAGGAGGCAAGCCCCCAATTGCTCGATTTTAAATCGATCGCTGAATTCGCAGTCCATGGCATGTGTCGGTCTCGATCGCGTCACAGTTCAGCTCTCGCCACTGGCAAAGAAATCCGCCGTCAAATATCGTGAAAGGTCTGGCGCAGCACGGCTTCACCGGCTCGGTTGAGCGCGCCAACTTGAAGCAGGCGACACCTTCGTTCAAAACGGACCAGACGCCCGGACAGTTCAGCTTGACGCCACCAATGCGGCTTCGATTGCGCAGGCGGCGGAGACGCGCATCCAGGAAACCTGCGGCAGGCTCGATGTCCACGGTGGCGATCGAGCGCGGTTAAATGCCTAGAACATGGCCTAAACACTCTTGTCGTTGATCTCGACGAAATGGGACCGTGTTCGGACCCCAATTATTTGTCCTTGCCGTACACAGGTGATGCTGCCGCTGGCTCCACTACATGCCCGGGGCGACAGGTTGTTGCACTGCGACAGGTCACCGTTCAAACCGCTCCAGCATTGTTCTCAACTGCGCGTTTTGCAGCCTTAGCTTTCTGGCTAGTTGCCTCCTGAGCACCCTGATGTCTTCGTCGAGGCTCATCTGGTCCGCAGTGTGAACTGCCGGGGCAGCGTTTGCAATCGCGGCTGATGCCTTCTTACGCGGGGCGACCTCGAGAGTTCGCTCGAGCCTCGTAGCATCGTGCCCAGCGGCGATGTCGGTACTAAGCCCGCCGAATGGAGGTGGATCGGCCGCCTCAACGTTTTTGGCATCTTGGCCTTCTACCTGATCGTGGCCACCGATTCCAACTTCCTTAGAAACGACAAACTCGGTGGAAATTGCAGGAGAATGGCCGTGACGGGGAGGCCCCTCGCTTGCCGGTCGAACGGCGCTTATCAGGCTCTTCTCGGCAGGCGTTTCGGTCGGACCGGCAATGGCCAATGTGTCCGGCGTAACCTTCTGGTCCGAACCGTTTTCTCGCTTTTGTTCGCGACCCGGTGAGATCAGTCGGGCAAGAAGTTTCCAGGGAGACGCCATCTATCCGACCTCGCGTTTTATCCCGCAAGCAGGCAGTGAGTTTGGGGTCCGGCAACAGCATTACCGTTGCCGAATTGTTTGTCTCGATAAGAATGTAGATACGGTCGCTTATTGACCGGCTGCTTATATCAATCGAGCTTGAGCCGTTTGCGCAGATCTTCATTTTCAGCGCGAAGTTTTTCAGCAAGAAGCTTGCGCAGCCGCTGATTTTCCTCTTCCAACTGCAAAAGGTCTGCCATTTCATCGCTCGCCGTCATCGGGGCAGCCGGCGCTGCCTGCACAGCCTTTGGAGCACGGTGCACAGGTGCGCGTTTGGCGCTCGCCGTGGCTTCGATAGCCTTTGTCTTGCGCCCTCTCCTCTTCACACCACCGTCCCCGGCCAGCGCAGCTGCCGGCTCTGCCGTAGCGTCAGCTAACGCGGTCTCGAGTGCCGCGACTTTTTTGGCGCGCGGTTTGCGCTGTTTCTTCGGCGCATTAGGCGTTTCGACAACGGTCTGTCCATCGACCTTGGTTGTCGTATTAGTCTCGTCGGCCATGCTCATCTCCTGTGTATCTGATGCAGTTGTCGACGGCCCGAGAGGCGCTGTCAACAACTGCTCGGCCTGATCTTGTTCCGGCAAAGACATTTCGCTGTCGGGTTTGCCACTCTGAGAGCTACCTGACAGAAAAGGCAATGCCTCTTCCTCTAGATCGCGCGCGACTGACTTTAGATCCACATTGCCCCAGATCGAGTTCGATCTGGCATCAAGTTTTCGCCTGCCGTTCTTGTACTCGACGGCAAAACTGCGTTGCACTTTTTTCAATATAAGAGGCCTTGGAGAATCCACGGGGTGGCTGATGTTATGCTGGAACAGCACGAATAGCGCCTACCGGACTACCAGTCTATACCCACGGTCTAGCCTGAGGCCAATTTTTTAGCGCCGCGTTATTTTTTGGAGTTACCGCGGCCTCTGCCGATTTATCGTCCCGGTCCCTAAGTGGTGAAGGAGCCGCGCACCAACCCAGGCTTCTCCTTCGTCGGCTGGCGCTGAACGCCTTCAAGAGTTCTCCAATGCGTCTCCATGTAGTTTCAACGGTTCGTTCGTCTGCCTTTCTGACGAGTGTCTTGAGCTTTGCGAACATCATCTCGATGGGATTGAGGTCGGGGCTGTAGGGCGGCAGGAAAAAGAGATGTGCACCGACATCTCGGATCGCATCGCGGGCCGGCTTTCCCTTGTGGCTTCCCAGATTGTCGAGGATGACGATGTCACCGGATTTGAGTGTCGGGACCAGACATTGGCGAACCCATGCGGTAAAAGCGATGCCATTGATGGGACCATCGAGGACGAAGGGGGCAACGATGCTATCGCGGCGTAAGCCGGCCAGGAAGGTCAGTGTCTTCCAATGACCATGAGGGACTTTTGCAATGAGGGGCTCTCCCCGCTGACACCAGCCGCAGGTGCGCGTCATGTTGGTCTTGACCCAAGTCTCGTCGATGAAGACGAGACGGTCCGGATCAGGCCGGTGCTGATGGGTCTTCCATCGCATCCGGAACCGGGCCACCTTCGGGCGGTCTTGCTCGCTTGCCACCATCGTTTTTTTTGAAGGTCTTGCCTTCGCTGCGCAGAAAGCGCCAGACGGTGTCGTGAGACACGTTGATCCCCGCAGCCTTCAGGTCCGCCGACAGTGCGCGCACCGTCCAGTCGGACTTGACTTGTAGCCGCTGACGCACTGCATCGGCGGCCGCACCCCTCAGTGTCGGTTTGACATAGCCGCCGATCTTCGCCGGCACCAGGCCTTTACCTGAACGATCGAGTTGTCCGATCCGCACCGCTGTCGCAGCCGATATGCCAAACCGCTCCGCTGCGGCGCGAACCGTAATGCCATCACTCAACGCTGTCGCAATGCGCGTTCGCAAATCCAGAGAAAGAGGTCGCACCATCATTGCCGGCCTCCACACCAGCAATGACCTTGAATCACAAAATTGAAGGCAAGGGAATCTCCGCACGATTCCGATTAGCGCTGACAGACTCTAGCAAGGAGCGGCAAACCAACCCCTAATATGGGACGGGTTCACCACATCCGAGCCGTGGCGCCAGATTGCCCTCCGGTGATACCTCAACGTCTTTATTTTTGCGGCAGAACATTCTCACTGCCCCTTTCCACCTGATCGATCACGAGCAGCTTTACCGGCTCGGTGCCGTTGTTCGCCCCTTTATGCCATATCCCCCGGGACTCGACGACAAAATCCCCTGCCGTGAAAATGCTTTCTTTCCCAGATTCTGTATTGGTGACCGTGATTTCCCCGGAAAGCACATAGCCATAGCGCTGATAGCGATGCTGATGAATTGGTAACGTCGCACCGGGCGCAATCTCATAAATCGAAGCGATGACCTCGACGTCCTTCCGTGGAACGATGATGGGCTGACCGGCAATCGTACGATCGGTCCTTAAGATAAGCGTAGCCGCGACCGCTTTGTTTTCGAACGCGTTCGCGGGACACGCCAGAGCAAAGAGCGCCGTGGCGATTGAGATGACCTTCATTTGCTTTTCTCCTGATGCACGTCGGATCTTCCTGAAGGGTGTTTGCTACCGAGTTCGGCCAGTTGCAGAGCGAAAACCTGCATCGTCTCACCGGCGCCGACACGGGTTCATTTGTTCCCAGACTATGATGACTATCTTAAGAGCTCTGCGGGTCTTTTCCAGACACTGCATCGCAATACCCCTCCTGGCGTGGTTGCGAGTAGCGTCAAGACATCAGGCGCCGACGCAACAGCGCTGCCGACAGGAAGAACGACAAAATCGCGTAGATGCAAAGCGCGCCTATATGCAGGCCCATGCTGCTCGCGGGACGCCCAAGCATTGCCGGGCGTATGAGGTCGATCGCATGCGCTAGAGGCAAGAACTGCGCTACCTGCTGAAAGGTCGGGGGCAGTTGCGTGATTGGAAACACCGCGCCGCACAAGAACAGCATTGGTGTGAGGACGAGCGTCTGGTAAAAAATGAAATACTCGTAACTGGGCGCAAGTGCCGTGACTACCATCGCCAAGCTCGCGAATGCAAATCCAGTGAGCATGATAACTGGCAACACATAGAGGACTGACGGCCACGTCGCATAGCCTAGCACGGTGGCGACAATTATGATTCCCGTACCGGCAAGAAATGCCTTGCTCGCTGCCCATGCCAACTCACCCAGGATGATGTCCCCGAGTGTCATTTGTGTGTAGAGCATGGCTTCCCAGGTGCGTTGGGCGTGCATTCGCGTAAAAGCCGCGTAAATCGTTTCGAACGTCGCAGAGGTCATCGCGCTTGTCGCCACCATGCCGCCCGCCAAGAACGCAACGTAGGTTGTGCCGTCAACGCGACCCACAATAATTCCGAGACCAAGGCCGAGGCCAAACAGGTAGATCATAGGATCGGCCAGACTTCCAACAATTGACGCAAGTGCTACTTTCTTCCATGCCAGATAGTTGCGTCGCCATATCGCAATCCAGTTAAAAGCGTTGGCGGGCAGAGCCGCGGCACAACCTTCACCCATCGTTCACTTCTCCATCTCGCGCCCGGTCAACCGCAAAAACACATCCTCAAGATTCGGCGGACGCTGCAGAATACGCAAGCCCGCGCGCTCCCGTAACCGCACACGCACCTGCTCCGGGTCGGACACATAGCAAAAAAGGGTCTCGCCGCTAATTTCGATGCGATCGGCATATGGCCCGACCAGCGATTCCAATTCATGCGGATCGCCGCCGTAGATCTCAATGACTTCGCACCCGATCAGTTCATCGATCAGGTCATGCGGACGCCCTTCGGCAATGCTGCGACCTCTTTCGAGTACGCAGAGTCGATCGCATAACCGTTCGGCCTCTTCCATGAAATGGGTGGTCAAGATGATCGTTTTGCCGCGCGTAAGCAGGGAACGCAGGCGCTCCCAGATCAGGTGGCGCGCGTGTGGGTCGAGACCGGTGGTCGGCTCGTCCATGACAAGTAGCTGCGGGTCATTGATCAACGCACGCGCTAGCGTCAGGCGCCGCTTCATGCCGCCTGAAAGTTCAGACACACGCGCATTCACCTTGCTCTCTAGGCGTGCAAACTCAAGGAGCGACGGCATGACCGCTTCTACTCTGCGTGTATTCATGCCGAAGTAGCGGCCGTAGACCAGCAGATTCTCGCGCACAGTGAATTCGGGCTCAAGGTTGTCGAATTGCGGCACCACGCCGATACCCTTGCGCGCCAAACGAGCCTGGGCAGGTACCGGCACGCCGAGCACAGTAATCTTCCCCGCATCAGGGGATGCCATGCCAAGGATCATACGTGCGATCGTGCTCTTGCCCGCGCCGTTCGGTCCAAGCAGCCCGAAGCATTCCCCCGGGGAAACACGGAACGATAGCGCGTTGACCACGGCCTTGTCGCCATATGTCTTGCTTACGTCGGAAAAATCTATTGCGGGCATGAACATGCCCTCATCTGACCGTCGGGCGCCGTTGACTGGCATTTCTTCGGTTGGGTGGGTTCTTCCTGGTCTATCGCACCGTATGTGTTCATTGCGTCCTCATTAAAGGGCTGCAGCAGCATCCGGGAAAACGCCTCGTCCGTGGTAATTGGCAATCGTGTTGCAGAGCAGCCGAATGTCCCTGAGCTTTTTATATTCGACGAGTACCTCGGCGACTTCGTGGAGAGAGTGCCTGGAATGGTCTGCAATCGTGCAGATTCATCGAGATGGACAACAGCCGGAATTCTCTCCTGGCGTCCCATCCGCGTCTGATGCTTAAACAACATATCGCAATCCCGAGTTCGAGGGCTGACTATATAGGGCGCACCGTCCACCAGGCAGATCGGCGCCACGAGGCGGAGCCACGGGCGCGGGGGCCGCGCGGCACGTATCACGAGGATAAGTCTTGTAAGGAAATGCCCTGTCATTGGAACGAGTCCGGAGCCCTCGACGGATTCGAGAGAACTTTCAGCATTGCATCCCAGCCATCGATGATGATTTGATCAATAACGCGTGGATCCGGACCGTGTTGCGCCAAGCGGCGCCAATCGCGTCGAGATTGTCGACAGTTTCATATCGCGGGTTGTTGCCCCGCTTCTCCTGCTCGACGCAGAAGGCGAGCCACCCACCCTCGACAAGCGCGTCCGCTCCGTCACGGGTCAATTTAATACCACAGACGCGCATAGTGTCTCCATGTCTGAACGTCGAGGGTTGGGGCCGTTAGGAGGCCGGATTTCGGAAACAGGCGAGTAAGCAATCTTCGTTGACCGACTCACCCCGACACTCAAGCCGCTCTACCTCGAGCAAAGTTTCGTTCAGCATGCCGAGGACCGTCTCAGCACCAGCAACGTGGCCCCAGCGACGACAATTGGCGTCGCGCGCCGATCCGAAAACCAGATATCCATCTGGCGCAAGCATCCGCACTAAATTCTGAACAGCCCCTCTCATCTCGGCTATTCCTCCAATGTAGTAGAGCACTTCCGCCACAACGATCAAATCAAACCTCTCGTCAGGTGAAAACTGTTGAACATCAGAGACTATCCAGCTGATGTGCGGATAATCCCTCATGCGTCGACGCGATCTTTCTATAGCGTGAGGCACAACATCGATCACGGTGAGCCGTTTGCAGTGGGGGGCTAGCTGCACCGTAAATGCGCCGGCAGCGCATCCCACTTCGAGCGCATTTGAGATGGATCCCTGGGCAAGCGCCAAGCGGAGCATTTGCGTGTGACGCTCACGCTCGAATGGATTGGCGTCGAGTCCCCATGGATCGGGTGCAGCCAGTTCCCGATTCAGCAATTGATAATTGTCGCTCTGTGTCAACTCGTTCACCTCGGTAAATAGATCTTACTCGTCGCTGCACATGCAGTCAGACGTCGTTCGCGCGGCAGGATCGCGGGCGGGGTTGAGCCTTCGAGGCGCTGTCGCATGTCCAGAACATTCTGTAGTGCGCGCATCAGTCGCCGGATGTTGATTCGAGTTGCCAGCAGAGCTGCGCGACAGCCAGTCGCTATTGCTCAGCGTGCACAGCGCGTAGGCTTTCAAGGGAAGTAGCAGAAAAATATTGATGAATGCATGCAGAGAGAACCCGAGAAACCGTAGTTGGCGGGCCCGAAGCGCGACAACGCTGCAGTGGATCATCGTCATGGCCACAATCATCAGGGCTGCCAACCAAGGCACGGTGCCCGTCAATGCAAGCTGTGCGAGCCCCGTCAGCACCGATAGTGCCAGAAGCAGCGGTCCGAGGTTCTGTCCGACAACGTCGAGCGTAAGGAAACGATTGAGGTTGGGCAGCAGGCGCAGCCCAAGCAACGTGTCCCGGTACGTGCTCCGCGCCCAGCGTAGTTGTTGGCGCAGATACGGTCCTAGCTTGTTCGGAACGACTGTCGCTGCGATGGCGCTCGGCACGTACTCCGTTCGAAAGCCTGCCTTCAGCATGAGAATGGTGAGATGCCGATCCTCACCGAAATCGCTTGGCTTTCCCCGAAAATACTGTGATTCGTACTGGTCAAGCAGCGAAGCGAGCGCAGAGCGACGGTAGATAGCACATGGACCGCAGCAGCACATAACGGCTCCGAAGCGAGCTTGTGCCGCACGCTCCTCGTTGCAAGCCAGCCAGTACTCCATATCGATCAAACGGGTCAGCCAACTATCGTTTCGGTTGCGGGCCGTCAACTGTCCCATGGCCGCGCCGACAGCCGGATCTTGCATTTTAGGCACGAGCTTCCTGATGACGTCAGATGCGAGGATCGTGTCGGAGTCGACGTTTAACACCATATCTCCAGCAGAGCGGCGTATCGCGGCGATCTGTGCCTTCCGTTTACCGACATTCTGGGGAAGCAGGAGAATATTGAATCTGGGGTCTCGTGCGAAGGCCTCGTGCACAGGTCGCAAAGCCTCGCGATTTTCGGAACCGTCATCAACTAGGTAAACCTGCAGCCTTCCCCCGTATTCCTGACCCGCAATAGAAGCCAGGCACTCCGAAAGCGTGCGGGGATCCTCGTTGAAGCTTGGCACGATGACATCTACGCTGGGCAGCTCGTCAAAGCCGTCCAAGCCCTGGGACACCAATGAAACATCGGTCGGCAGAGAATAAACGGCCTGCATGCTTTTATAAGCAGTCGAGAGAAGTGTATAAAGCGAGACGGCGACAGTGCTGGTTGTGTCAAGCATATCCATCGGATCTTCAGAACTCCCGAGTAAGCGAGCGGAATACAAAGCCGCGATCATGTAAAGCTGGAATTATCCTAGATAACGCCATAATAGTCTGGTGGCGCAGACTGCGGTCAGTTCCTTGCTGCATTTCACTGGAGGGACAACCGTCGTGCAAGAGCACGATTGACCCCGGTCGGACAGACTGCAGCACATCATTGACAATGGCGTCGGCCCCGGGAAGAGACCAGTCTCGTGGATCTACCGACCAGTGCACGGCAGTGAGTTCCGCATTCGCCGAAGCCTTGAGCACTTCTTCGGTCCAGATGCCGTAAGGAGCCCGGATGTGCCGTACCACCGCCTGAGGCGCCGCCATTTTTATGACTCTGTTTGTCTCGAGTATCTGACGTTGCACCTCGTCGGGTTCGCAGTCAGACAGGTCTGGATGCGTCATTGTGTGGTTGGCGACTTCATGCCCCTCTGCAATCATTCGCTGGATCAATTTCGATTGATCGGCCAGGAACTCGCCGATGACGAAGAATGTTGCCGGCACCCGGTGTTCAGCCAGAATATCGAGAATCTCCGGTGTACAAAATGGATGCGGACCGTCGTCGAACGTCAAATAAACGCTGTTACGACCAGTGCCGTCATCGCGCTCACCGTGCACTTCGCACGAGCAATCGAGGTGCGTCATTGCTCTCGTCCTTTCCGGTAAATTATCCTTGTGGGCCATTCGGAGACCGGCCACCAAAGGGTAGGATGATGACGCCGCGCGTGGACGCAGGTCGAAACGCGCGCGTGGCAGCGTGTAGCGTACGCCGTTTCCCCTAAATAGCGGTCACCAGGCCGCCTCGTCTGAATCTGTCAATACCGCGGCTCGTTGCGGACTGTACCGAGTGCGATTGGTGGTGAACCCCCGAGCTGTCGACGATTGCAAGGTGATGCAATGGGCTGATCGACCGCTTATGCAAGCATTACATTCCAAAGCCACACATTTGACCCCTCTACACCACTGGGCGCGCCATCGACGACTTGATTTCCGTCAAGATGCTCGTCTAATGGATCACGCCATTCAATTCGTAAAATCGATTGTTTGGATGATACCCATTCACAGCATAGATAAAATTCGAGCTCCACGGTTCCTAAACGGACCGAGCCTGTTGTCGTGACTGGCGGGGGACTTGCGTCGTCGCTCCCTGGAAGAACTTATCACGGCTCGGCATTGGCGGCTTTCTAACCTACTCTGGGTAAAGCTCTGGAGCAGATTGAAACCTTCCGGAAGCCTGAAAGCGCCGGATAGGATCGCTCGGCTATGGCTGTCAAACGACTCGAGGAACTAGTCCCACTTGCCGAATTGAAGAACTCACCCCATCGCCCGGATGGTGACCACCGTCGAGAGGTGAAAGCAGGCGGTCCAATAATGCTGTGAGACCACGCGACCATTTGAGGTGATCAGGATCGAGCCGTTGTCGTAGCGCGGGACACCATTTGGAAAACACCCGGGCCCGATGGGCCTCCAAGTGCAGGTAACCGAGCTCGTAGTGGAACAAGCCCTCAATCGAGCGTGTTTACCGCCCCGATGAACAAATTTTCCGGGAACGTGAACCGAGCTTCTTAAGCCCAGGACGATACTGATGCCAACACGGTAGTTTGTGATGCCTGTTAATGTGGCGGTGCGACCAAGCTGCCGAACGCCAGATATTTCAGAGCCTCAACCTTAGACCGGAAATTCCGGCTCGTATTCACGCCATCGATCAGGAGCACTTCAAGGGGCGCAGTATCATCGGTGTGCACGTACGGCACGGCAATGGCGAAGATATAATGGACCATGCGACCTTCTCGCCCGATGCGATACGGTAATTCGCTTTCCGCCGGCCAGCGCCTTCACGCGCTATGCCCGTCTCTTCGTGCCACGTGTTATTGAGTTCGACTTGAAAAATCCGACTCGCTTGATCTTGACTGATGAATCGTCCGAGCATGAGCTGGCTTGATGGACCGGCACTCCGCTGAACAAATTCTCGGCGCCCTCGCAGGATTGAGGAGAGGTGTTCACTGGATCGCGATGTGGGCGCAGCACCCGACGAGACAAGGTCGGGGCGCATCTTCTCCTAGCGTCTCGCGCGTCCAAAGGCTTGCCGAATCATTGTTGTGAAGGGTAGCTATTGGGCGCCTTCGGTGAATGGAAACGGCACCGCGCGCTCGACCCGCATCATTGGCATAGCAAGCTCGCACTTTGGCGATTCCGATGGGACGAGGACGTTCGCGCGCCACAGCTTCGTCGGCGCCTTAGCCGACGCCCTGCCTGATGCGAGGGCGTTCGTCGGGCTTGGTCGACAGATCGCCATCAAGCTGATGTTCGTGCTCTATGCGGTCGTGGGCGTGGCCGGTGCCGTTCTTTATTCCCGCATCCCGACACGTCTGGCAAACCGCGCGACCACAGAAGCCGCCGCCGCGCTAGGTCCTTAGCGCGCATCGTCCTTGCAACTCGCAACTCACTCAGCCTCGACGCATTCGCAGGCGTGATAACGCCGGCTGCGAAAAACAGAAGATGCACTGTTGTAGTCTCCGGCTCCCGCCGCTGCTTGGATGACGGCTTGCGCCAGTCGTTGACAAAACTCAATTGGCCAGCCATCATTCCCGTTGCCCGGCCATTTGTAATGATTAAGTCTGAGGTGGTGCCATGCCTCGCATGATCAGGTTCATGCTCACGCGGTTGGCGACGGGGTTCGCAATTGGATCCGCCGTGGGCTTCTTCGTTCGGCAAAATGGATTTGCCGCGGCAGGCACGCTTGAGGATTATCTCGCGCAGGGCCTGTTCATCTACCTCTTCGCAAGCACCATCAGCATGGGTTACCTCGCGACGGCCCTGCTCCTCGAAGAATAGCGCCAGACGCTCTCCGTCGCATGTTGGTGCTCGTTGCGCCCGTTCGTCTGCACTTCCCTATAAGCCCGCCAGTCCAATGGTATCCGCATGTGTCGTCAGCGCCACCGTTGATGCGGACAAGGCCTGAAGCAAGCGATGAAGACAGTCGAGATGACAAAAACAATCCGTCCTGGTGCATTTTTGCGCCTGGCCATAACGGAGCAAGCGATCGCCATATTGACGGTTGTTGAATTCCGGCGCGGTTATCGCCCTGCCCCGAGGTCAGCACGCCTTCCGCAGCAGATCGACGCTGTCGACCACGACGACCCTGCCTCTGACTTCGACCCCTGCAGGACCGAGGGCAGCGAAAGCCCGCGAAAGGGCTTCGGGCGCAACCCCGAGTTTGCCGGCCAGAATTCTCTTCCGGTAAGGCAGGCGAAAGGTGGCCTGCGATGCTGAGGCCGGGCAGCGGCTGACGAGGTAATTCGCAACACGCTGTGCAGCCGTGTGCAGCCGGTCTCCCGCTATGCAATCCATGGCACCGAGCAGATGCCGGGCCATGATGCGCATGACGTTGCGACGCATGACGGGGTCCCGGTCGGCAAGCGCCCGCAACTCCACAAGGTCGAACAACGCGACCTCTGCGCCGTCGGCGGACCATGCGCTGTAGGTGTAGGAGCCGCCTCCCGACAGGAGATATTCACCGAACGTCTCGCCCGGTTCGCAGATGCAGATATCTGCCTGGCGCCCCGCGGATTCCGACTTCGAAAGTCGCACGAAGCCGCGCATCACGCAATAGACGAACGACGCCTGCTGGCCCTCGGCGATGATCCGCTCGTCCGGTGCGAAGCTCTGGAACTGAGCCGTGTCGGCCAGTTCTTCTATCCTTGCTTTGTCCAGGCCGTGAAACAGGTCAGATCGCAAAAGTATGGGATGTCTCGATAGCATCGATCTTCCTTTCGTTTCGGCCGTGAGCGGTTCAAGGTCTTTTGCAATCGGTTTCGTCCTCGACGAGGATTCGCCAAGCTGCTCCTTCAAGGTCGTCGTACTGTCGGTTCGTCAGCGACCAGAGGAACGCCAGGAGACCCATTCCCCCCATCAGCATTGCGATCGGCATCAGATAGATCAGCATGTTCATGTGGTTTCAACTTCCGCACGTCCGCCGGCAAGCGGCTCGCTCCATAGGCCGAAGGCATTTAATCGCAGCGCATTCGTCACGACGACGATCGACGAAGTCGACATGGCCACCGCCGCTATCAGCGGCGTTGCCCCGCCGGCGATTGCGATCGGTACCGCAAGCACGTTGTAACCGATGGCGAGAGCAAAGTTCTGGCGAATGAGGCTGGCGGATCTTCGTGCAACGGCGATTGCCTCAGGAACGGCATCGAGACGATCGTTGAAGAAGATAAGGTCGGCGGCTTGCCTGCCGACGTCGGATGCGGTTGCGGGCGCCATCGAGACCTGCGCGGCGGCCAGCGCCGGTGCGTCGTTGATCCCGTCGCCGACCATGAGCACGCGATAGCCCTCGGCGCCCAGCCTCTGGAGTTCCTCGACCTTCTGTTTCGGCCCCAGGTCGCCCAGAGCTTTGCCGATACCGAGAGCCCGCGCTGTGTTGTCGACGACGGCCTGCCTGTCTCCGGATACTATCAGCGTTTCTATACCGGCTGCAGCGAGCTGGCGGAAAGCCTCCGCGGCGCCCGGACGAAGCGTGTCGTCAAACAGGAAACGGGCGAGATCGACGCCGTTTTTCGACAGGACCACCTCCGAAAACGGAGTATCGCCCGCGGGCGTGAGCCCGGTTCCGCAGGCAAAGGCCCGGTTGCCGAGCCGATAGAAGTCCGCTCCTTTCCAGGCTTCCAGCCCCCCGCCGGCGATTTCCGTGACCCTGTCGAAGGCGAAGGGGTAAGAGATGTCTATGTCCCGCACCAGACCCTGGGAAAGCGGATGCCGTGAATGCGCCGCCATTGCGCAAACGATGGCTCTATTGCCCGCGATCGAGTCGATTCGGACGAGGCGGGGCCGGCCCATCGTCAGGGTGCCGGTCTTGTCGAAGGCCACGATGTCCGCGTCGGCCAGTCTTTCGAGCGCCGAACCGTCCTTCACCACGATGCCCCTGCGGAAAAGTTCTCCGGCGGCGACCACCTGGACCACCGGTACAGCAAGGCCCAATGCGCAGGGGCATGTGATGATCAGCACCGCGACCGCGACCAGCATGGCCTGTTTCCAATCGCCCCCAAGCAAGCCCCAGGCGAGAAAGGAGGCCAGCGCCAACAGGTGCACGGCGGGAGAATAAAGTGCTGCGGCGCGATCGGCGACCCGGCGATAACGAGCCCTGCCGCCCTCGGCCGCTTCCATCAGGCCGATGATCTCGGAAAGAAGCGAATCCCTTGCCACTTTGGTCGCCCGCAGGACGAGCGAACCGGTCAGGTTCATCGCACCCGAATTCAGCGCGCTGCCTGCGGCGACGGCGACCGTGCTGCTTTCACCGGTGACGATGGAGAGGTCAACATCGCTCTCGCCGCTGACGATCATGCCATCGACGGGAATGCGTCGGCCGGCGGCAATCGCGATGTTATCCCCGACGGCGATCTCTTCGACCGGGATGTAGTGCCGCGACCCGTCCGGCATCATCAGCTGCGCCCCGCGCGGCGCCAGTCTGGCAAGCCCGTTGATCGCGGCGCGGGCTTTTTCCCGCATTACATGATCGAGGGTTCTGCCGATCAGCAGGAAGAACAGCAGAGACACCGACGCGTCGAACCAGGCATGTTCGCCATGGTGCATGGTTTCCCATAGGGAGACCGCATAGGACAGCGTCACTGCAAGCGAGATCGGAACATCCATGTTGGTGCGCCTACGCTTGAGCCCGCTCCAGGCCGATTTGAAGAAGAAGCGTCCACCATAAACCAGCGCCGGCGCCGCGATCATCGCCGAGATCCAGTGAAACATGTCGCGCGTGGCCGCATCGGCGCCCGACCATACCGACACCGAGAGCATCATGATGTTGGCGGCCGCAAAGCCGGAAACTCCAATCGCCAGCAGTAGCTGGTTCCGGATCCTGTCGGTTTCGGGTGCTGTCGACGTGATGAGATGGGCGCGGTATCCGGCCAAGGTGATCGCGGCGAGGATTTCGGAGGGATCGGTCGCCTTCGCCTCGATCTCTTCCTGATAGACGCAGGTGACACGCCTGGCGGTGAGATTGACCCGGGCTTTCCTGACGAACGCAAGCGCCGACAGCGCTTTTTCGAGGGTCAATATGCAGCCGCCACAGTGGACGTCGGGCACGCTGAGGTCGACCTGGCGTAACCCAGCCCCGAGCGGGTGGCTTGCAAGGCATACCTCCTCGGCGCTGGCGGATGTCGCGCTGAGGCCGAGAACGCTTTCCGCATCCATCGAGCAGCAGGTCATTGGCGGAACTCCGTGGTGTCGAAGCGTTTGGCCTCATGCATGACGACCGCCCCGTTCATTCTCGATATGGCCTCGACGATCCAGTCGCCGGCGACAACCTGGTGATCGGCTTCGAACCGCCCTTCGCCCGTCTTCCGGAGGGTCACGCGGAAATCCTCATGATCGCCGACGGGCCGTTTGAAGTTCAGCGTGACATCATCGATGATCGCAGGCGTGCCGGCCTTGTCGTGGATGTCGTAACGGATTTGGCTGCCCTTAACGACGAGCGCGCCCTCGACGCCGGAGGCGGCCATTGCCTTCATCGCTGCCGCCCTGGTGTTGAATTCCTGGCTGGCCACATAGGTGTTTTCCACGACGATGCCACTCCAGCTGGACGCAGCATAGAAGGCCATGGTGGCGTTTACGGCGATCACTACGGCGAAGAATGCCGAGGTGGCAAGCAGCACGTGCAAGCCGGTAAAGCCCTGAGTAGAAGTCTTCATTTCACGTCTCCCGGCGCGTTGAACGCCGCGCGATAGCTCGCCCGGTCGGCTTGACCTGCGTCTTGACCTATATCTTCGATGACGAAGAGGAATTCGTTGATCTCTGCCCCGTCTGGGGCGCGCGTGACGAAGACCTTGAGCGTCGTGGCGGCGTCGGGTTCGACGTGAGCGGTGAAGCTGCGGGCATCCTGCCTGCCGAACTCGGGAATGCGCATTGTGCCCCCCTCCAGCCCGACGAGGGTGATGGTCACGTCCCGCGGCTTCGGCACCATGTTGAGGACACGCAGCGTGTAGCCGTTTCGGATGGAGCCGTCGCTTTCCAGAACATATTGAGGGTTCCGGTCGTGGATAACGTTGAGCCTGAGCCGATCGCGGAAGGTGAGATGGACGACCATGGCGATGCCGATCGATGCCCAGACGACACCGTAGAAGACGATTCTTCGGCGGAAGATGATGCGCCAGTCGAAATTCCGGACAGCTGGCATGAAGCTTCCGTCGTCGTTTCGGACATTGGAGGGCTGGATGGCTGTCCGTCCTCCGTCAGTAGCAAGCGACATGTTGCTCGAATATTCCTTGAGCGTCGCATAGGCGATCAGGCCGTGTGGCTTTCCGAGCTTGTCCATGACGCCGCCACAGGCGTCGATGCAGAGGGCGCATGTGATGCATTCCATCTGCTGGCCGTCGCGGATGTCGATCCCCATCGGGCAGACGGCGACGCAGGCATTGCAGTCCACGCAATCGCCCACCGGCAGACCCTGAGCCTTCTTGCCATGGCGCGACCGCTGCTCGCCCCGCCAGTCGTTGTAGGTGACAACAAGCGAATTCTCATCAAGCATCGCGCCCTGAATGCGCGGCCACGGACACATATAGGTGCATGTCTGTTCGCGCATGAGGCCGCCAAGCACATAGGTCGTCGCGGTCAGGGTGGCGATCGTGGCATACGCCGCGGCAGGAGCGCTGCCGTCAAACAGTGAAGCCGCCAGGCTCGGCGCGTCGGCAAAATAGAAGATCCATGCTCCGCCCGTGGCGACGGCGATCAGCAGCCAGATCGCGTGCTTGATCACCCGCTTCCTGAGCTTGTCGAAAGTGAAGGGGTCGGCATCGAGCTTCATCCGAGCGTTTCGGTCGCCTTCGACAGCGCGTTCGACGACGAGAAAGAGATCGACCCAGACGGTCTGCGGACAGGCATAGCCACACCAGGCGCGGCCGACAGCGGCGGTGAGGAGAAAGAGGCCGAAGCCCGCCATGACGAGCAGGCCCGCCACATAGTAGAATTCCTGCGGCCAGATCTCGATGAAGAAAAAGAAGAAGCGCCGCGAGGCGAGGTCGACGAGGATTGCCTGATTGGGCGCATAGGGACCGCGGTCCCAGCGAATCCACGGCGCGAGGTAATAGGTGCCAAGCGTGAGCAGCATCAAGACCCATTTGAACCGGCGAAAGGGCCCTTCGGCTCGTTTCGGAAAGATCTTCTTGCGCGGCGCATAGAGAGGCTGGCGGTTGCGCCGGGCGTTGACCGGTTCGACGCGAACGTGGTCAACGTCATTTAGATTAGGGCGGGTATAGAGATTCATAGGACCTGTCCGATTTTCACCACTCTTTTCCCAGCCGTGGCGCATCCGTTCCTTGATGCAGATCAAGAACGACCGTGCAGAAGCGAAAAGGCCACGCCCCAGAGTAAGGGCGTGGCCGGAGGACAGCGGCGGAGAAACCGCTGGGACGTCCTCCACAGGAGCTGAAACTATCGGCTCGTCTGCTTGTGGTCTTTGAGGCAGATCAAACTCACCATCGAATTGCCGATTTTTGCCGGGTCGTCCTGCTCCGAAGACGCAGGCATCTGTTGGGCGCGGGCTGAGACACGCGATCGGATAACAGCACGCGGCGCGCCGTAGAGACGGAGGATCGGATTGCGGTCGTGGGCTGTCATGTCTTTTCTCCTTACATGCCGCCGCCGAGCGCATGAACGAAAATAGTAAGCTCGTTGACCGTTGTGTCCCCCAGGCGCGCTGCCCAGGCAGGCATTACGCCATGTTTGGGAGAGGCAACCTGACGAAGGATGGCGTCTTCACCCCGCGACTTCAGCCAGATTGCGTCGGCGAGATCCGGCGCACCCATTTCCACCTTTCCTTTGGCGTCCTCGCCGTGACATGGGGCGCAATTGTCTAAGAAAACCTGTTTTCCGGCCGCCGCCAGACCGACATCCGAGGGCGTATTGGTCAGCCCCCAGACAAAGGCGGCGACCTGCTTCATCTGGATGGGCTCCAGAACACCGGCAAAGGGCGGCATTTCGGAGGAATGGCTATCCGTATCGCCGTCGAAGCGGATGCCATGAGAGATCGTGGCCTGGATGGCATTCAGATCCCCGCCCCACAGCCAGTCGTCGTCGTTGAGATTCGGAAACCCCGGACCGCCGCTCGCTCCCGATCCATGGCAGGGCGCGCAGTTCACCTTGAAAGCGGATGCGCCGCCAGCGATCGCGAATTTACGAAGAGCAGGATCCGCGTCGATCTCCTCCACTGTCTTGGCAGCGATCAGGTCATGGAACTCCGTCTGCGATGACTTAGCGAGATTGAGGTCCTGCTGCAGCTCGGCGCGCGTTGAATAACCGAGATAGCCGTTAGTGGCGGAAGTGATCATCGGGATGGCCGGGTAAGCGATGGCGTAGCCGATCGCCCAGAGGATCGTCACGTAGAAGGTCCAGATCCACCAGCGCGGCATGGGATTGTTGAGCTCTTGGATGCCGTCCCATTCATGACCCGTCGTTTCGACGCCGCTCAGTTCATCGATATGCTTTTGCGACATCTCAATCGTCCTTCAAGGGAATATCGGCGGCATCTTTGGCCGTCTGCTTGCTACCTGGGCGAAGGGTGAGCATGACCGCGCCGACGAAGAATGCGGCCATTGCCAGGAGGCCCCAGCTGTCGGAGAAGTGTCTCATTGCAGTGTAAGTTTCCATGGATCACCTCACCGGTAGCCGGTCGCGTCGTCATAGGTCGAGAAATTAACCAGCGTTCCGAGCATCTGCAGGTAGGACACCAGCGCGTCCATCTCGGTCAGCCGGGTTGGATCGCCGTCGAGATCGCCGACATTCGCATTTGGGTAGCGCTTGAGTAGAGCCGCCGTGTCCGCGTTCGGATCGGCCTGGGCTCTCATGTCGGCCTCGGCATTCGCCAGCATGTCGTCGCTGTAAGGCACGCCCACGTCCTCATTGGCCTTGAGGTCCTCTCCGATACTCCTGACCGTCACCTCCTTCTCTTCGAGGAAGGCGTAGCTCGGCATGATTGATTCCGGCACCACGGCCCGCGGATTTGCGAGATGCTGGACGTGCCATTCGTTCGAGTAACGCCCCCCGACGCGGGCCAGATCGGGCCCTGTCCGCTTGGATCCCCATTGGAACGGGTGGTCGTACATCGATTCCGCGGCGAGCGAATAATGGCCGTAACGTTCGACCTCATCACGGAACGGCCGGATCATCTGGCTGTGGCAGAGATAGCAGCCTTCACGGATGTAGATGTTCCGTCCGGCGAGCTCTAGCGGCGTGTAGGGCCGCATGCCTTCCACTTTTTCGATCGTGTTCTGCAGGTAGAACAGCGGTGCGATTTCAACGATGCCGCCAATGCTGACGACCAGCAGCGAGCCGACCAGAAGAAGCGTCGCGTTCTTCTCGAGGGTCTTATGTTTATCAAGTAACGATGCCATGTCTCACCTCACTCGGCAGGCTGTGCCTGGGGCACCAAACTGGTCGGGATTGGCGCTTCGTCGCGCAGGTGGCCGCGGATCGTCATGAACACGTTCCAGGCCATGACGAGGCCACCCGCTAGGTAGAGTGCTCCGCCGACGGCACGCAGCACGTAATAGGGGATCATCGCCGCGACCGTTTCAGCGAAGGAATAGACGAGGAAGCCCTGGGAATTGTATTCTCGCCACATCAGCCCCTGCTGGATGCCCGCGACCCAGAGCACCGCGGCGTAGATCACGATCCCGAGCGTCGCGACCCAGAAGTGCCAGTTGACCATCCGCAGGCTGTAGAGGCGCTCGCGCCCCCACAGTTTCGGCGTCAGGTAGTATATCGCCCCGAAGGTGATCATACCCACCCAGCCAAGTGCTCCGGAATGCACGTGACCGATCGTCCATTCGGTATAGTGGCTGAGCGAATTGACCGCCTTTATCGACATCATCGGGCCTTCGAAGGTCGACATCCCATAAAATGCGATGGCGACGATCATCATCCGGATGATCGGGTCGGTGCGAATTTTGTCCCAGGCGCCCGAAAGGGTCATCAAACCGTTGATCATGCCGCCCCAGGAGGGCATCCAGAGCATGACGGAGAAGACCATTCCGAGCGTCTGCGCCCAGTCAGGCAGCGCCGTGTAATGCAGATGATGCGGGCCGGCCCAGATATACATGAAGATCAGGGCCCAGAAGTGGATGATCGACAGCCGGTAGGAATAAACCGGCCGGTTGGCCTGCTTCGGCACAAAATAGTACATCATCCCCAGGAAGCCGGCGGTGAGGAAGAAGCCGACGGCGTTGTGGCCGTACCACCATTGGGTGAGTGCATCCTGGACGCCGGAGAAGAGAGAATAGCTCTTGGAGCCGAGGAACGACGCCGGAACAGCGAGGTTGTTGACCACATGCAGCATCGCAATGGTGACTATGAAGCTGAGATAGAACCAGTTTGCCACGTAGATATGCGGCTCTTTGCGCTTCAGGATCGTTCCGAGATAGACGGCCAGATAGGCGACCCAGACGATGGTAAGCCACAGGTCGACGTACCATTCGGGCTCGGCATATTCGCGCGACTGATTGATGCCGATCACGTAGCCGGTCGCAGCCATCACGATGAACAGCTGGTAGCCCCAGAAGACGAACCAGGCGAGTGTTCCTCCGAAGAGACGCGCGCGACAGGTGCGTTGCACCACATAGAAGGATGTCATGATCAGCGCGTTGCCGCCGAAGGCGAAGATCACCGCCGATGTGTGAACCGGCCGCAATCTTCCGAAATTCCAATAGGGCGCGATGTTGAGGTCGGGAAAGGCGAGCTGCAGCGCGATGATCACGCCGACGAGGAAGCCGACGACGCCCCAGAACACCGTAGCGATCAGGCCGTAGCGGATTACCTCGTCGCAATAGCCCGTAAGCTCTGTTTTGCGCTGTTGGCCCGTCGGCGAAAACTCTGCGTTTCTGACAAGCAGCAGCGTTCCCGCAACCAGGCAGAGGCAAAGTATACCCATATGGACTGCAAACAGATGATCGTGCGCGAATGCGGCCGCGAGCAGCGCCAGAAACGCTGCGACCGCGATCACCATCGTTTCTGTCGTGTAATTCATGATGTCGTCTCCAGTGCGCAGACGACCGCCTCGCGGCCGGCTTTCTCGGATTTCGAGGCAGGACTGTCACGAAGACGGGAACGGCTCCTTGATCTACATCAACAAGCGGACTGGAAGCGGTGGACGAACCGACGTTGTTACACTCTGTTGCAAACTTCCCCCTTTGGCACCGCCCGCTTACTCCCGTGTGACGCAGCTGCTTTCTACCGCACCCACTGCCACAAGGGGCGATGAAGATGCTGTGCAGAACAACCACGCGTTCGACAATGGCGCGAAGGGGCGCGAAGCCATACATGCCGGCCAATCCCTCTCTTCGCTGTTCGTAGGCTCGGCGGCCGAGGCCGTCGCAGCCGGTAAGGCGATTTGGTGGGAGGGTGATAAGCAACCATCTTGTCCAGGTGGAAGAAGGTGTCGTGCGCCTGCTTCGTATCATCGGCGAAAGATCGTCGGGTGATAATCGCTCTTCAATTCGCCGGCGATCTCAACGGCGCGTCGCTGCAAAACGATTTCCTATTTACGGCTGAGGCCGTCACGAAATGCAAGATCCGCCGGATATCGCACATGAGTTTCCACGGGGAAGTCGCTCGGTCTAATGCGCTCGCTCGACCTAGCTCTCGTTGCTCTGGCAGGAGGCGGCCGCTTCGCATGAACAGATGGTGCTGTTGCCGAAGAAGAACGCCGAGGAGCGCCCCTGCAGCTTCATCGTGAAGCTTGCATTCCGGCGCAACCCGCGTCCGCCAAGGTCCGTTGCGCGTTTCCATGAATCGTCAAGACATTGCGGATCATCTCGGCCTGACCATTGAGACCCTGGCCCACACCGTTACGAAACTTGCGTCGCGCAACATCGTTATTCCCGAGGGCAGGCACGACCTGCGGAACGTCAATCTTGCCCGCTGGTACGGTTATCGGGCGACACTGATGATTTTTCCGAGGATTTCTGTCAGAGGGTAAACCTCAACACACGCGACAAGCCGCGGGATCGACATTCATGCCCTCCGCGAACTTCTCGACGCGATATGAGCTCAGTCACGGCAATCCTAAGCTGTTCAGCAGCGCCGACGTTCGCCGAGCGTGCTTGTCCTTCGGTGATTCCTACATCGCTTGCAGGCTGCCATGTCCCTCGCAAGGGCGCTGGGCAAGCAGGCAAAAATTGGGACCTTCTGCCTTTTTTCCCCGAATTTGACGGGCGTCAAAGAGCCCAATTCCGGCATCTGCTAAGACACATTCATGAGGCTGATTGGGTCTCGCAGAAAAGGAGCTTGCAAATGCGGTTAAAATTCGGTCTGATCGCTGCAGCGGCAGCCTTGATTGTTTCGGCAGCGCCGTTGATGGCGGCCGACCACCAGGTTCGGATGCTCAACAAAGGCACGGAAGGCGCGATGGTGTTCGAGCCTGGCTTCCTGAAGATCGCCCCCGGCGACACCGTCACCTTCATCCCCACCGACAAGGGCCACAACGTCGAAACCTTCAAAGGCCTCATTCCGGATGGCGTTGCCGACTTCAAGTCAAAGCCGAATGAGCTATATCGCGCGAAATTCGATGTTCCAGGCGTCTATGTCCTGAAATGCACCCCACATTCCGGCATGGGCATGGTTGCCCTGATCCAGGTGGGTGACAGTCCGCCCAATCTCGAAGCGATCAAGACTGCAAAGGTGCCGAACATGGTGCGCAAGCGGCTCGATGCCGACCTCACAAACATCACCCAGTGAGACACAGCAGGTGCGGATGACCGCGCAGCCCATGACGATGGCTTTCGTGGCAGCTGTTTGCCTCGCCAGGAGCAGCTGATGCTCAGTGAGCATCGAGCAGAGCCAGGCGCTGTCAGGCAAGACGTCCAAGGCAGTGGTCGGACACGGTTGTCGGCAAAGCCGATGCCGAAACCTGGTGGGACCGTCGAGAAAGTGAATGTGGCCTGTGAAAAGAGCTATGATCTGCACGGCAGACCTGTGAAGGAACGCGTGGGCAAGATCACTAGCCCGGCGGCAATCTCGCTGACGACGAATATAACGAGGTCGTTTTTTTGCGCGGCAGTCGCGAAGGAGATGCCAGCCAAAACCCGGGGTCTCGTTCTGGTTACCCAAGAATTGCACGGAAGGCGCCGTCGAACGTTTGATCGAAATCCCCGCGGCAGGCAAGTCCTACAACTAGGAGACCCCTGCCTCGTCCTTCGACGTGCTCGAACAACCGCGTTCGTGAGAGGGCGAGAGCCGTCGATCATGGCGCTCGGTAGCTCACCTCGCGAAAAGGCTCCTTCAGGCGCCTGCGCGGCCGCCATAATCGCGATGGGCACAACTCTGCGGACCGACGCTTGCCCACGCCACCTTAAAGGTTCGACGTCAGTCGCCAACGATACCCTGGGCCGGGGCCTGCCGAGATCGAGCTGTATTTGAATGAGCCGAAAAGCTCGACGATAACGACCTCGACGTCCAGGCGGTGATACGGGCGCCCATCTACTTGTGACAGGGCGGCCCGATGACCGTATTTGTGAGTGCGCCCGCCCTGCTTCACACGAACTAGCGACGTCGATCCTCCTCGACGTGCCGTTGTCGACGGGACTCCTGGGAAGATAACTGCAGGGTCCTCGATCGAGAAACGGGAACTCGATGTCTTCTCGCGCGGCCTTTGATGCGTTTCGTGTCGCCGGAACCGATGCACACTTCCGGCGACAAGTACTAGGCTGCCTTGCTGTGCGTGTGCCCGTGCGAGCTAAAATAGGCGTCGAATGCCGCCGCGACTGCACGGACCATGAAGCGCGCCTCCTCGCATACGACAATCCGCTCACCGCTGATCGTCACGACGCCGTCGGCCATGAGCTCGCCGAGACGGTCGTTGCGCTCGACAAGGAAGCCGGTGTCGAAACCCGATCCGCTGCTCAACTGGCCGAGATCGGCTTCGAAATCGCACATCAGCCTCTCGATGACCCTCGCCCGAAGCTTGTCCTCCTCGCTGAGAAGATATCCCTTGGCGGTCGGCAGCACCCCGAAGGCAATTCGCTCGGCATAGAGGCCGAGAGGCACGTGGTTCTGCATATAGCCGGCCGGCAGCCGCCCGATCGCAGATGCGCCGAGGCCGATCAGGCTATCGCAATCATCCGTGGTATAGCCCTGGAAGTTTCTCCTCAGCGTTCTGTTGCGCGCGGCGAGCGCCAACTGATCGTTCGGCAGTGCAAAATGATCGAGCCCAATGCGCAGATATCCGGCCTTCTGGAGCTCCTCGGCGATCACTTCCGCCTGCTCGTTCCGCTGTTTTGCGTCCGGCAGCGATGCTTCGTCGATCAGGCGCTGATGTTTCTTAAAAGCGGGTATGTGAGCGTAACCGAAAACGGCGAAACGTTCGGGACGCAGTTCTGCAGCCAGCCGGACCGTCTCGATGCAAGATTGGACAGTCTGTTTCGGAAGGCCATAAATTAGGTCGAAGTTGATGCTGCTGACGCCTGCTGAGCGCAACCCGGCGACCGCCCTTTCCGTCTGCTCAAAGGATTGCAGCCGCTTGATACCGGCCTGCACGATCGGATCGTAGCTCTGGACGCCGAGGCTTGCGCGGTCGACGCCGTTTTCGGCGAGCGCATCGATCATGGGGGCGACCAATGTGCGAGGGTCGATCTCGACTGCGACGCCGGCTTTCGCTTCAAACGTGAAGGCACTCCTGAGCTTTGCCATTAGAGCCGAAAATTCCTGCGGCTTCATGACCGACGGCGTGCCGCCGCCGAAATGCACGTACTTGACGGGCACGTCGTTTCCGGCCGCAAAAGAGACGAGCTCGATCTCTTCCTTCATCACGTCGAGATAGTCGGCGACCGGAGCGTCTTGCCGGGTGATGGTCGTGTGGCAGCCGCAGTACCAGCATATCGAACGGCAGAACGGGACGTGGAGATAAACCGAAACCGGGCCAGCCGCGGCGATATGGGCGAGATTGCCGGCATATTCATCCGGCCCCACGGCTGCAGAAAAAGCCGCCGCCGTCGGGTAACTCGTATAACGCGGAACCCGCGCATCGCCGTATTTGGCGATCAGATCATCAGACATTTTCGCATCCCTTTTCAAAACAGGATGCTTTATGACCTCCGGCCGCGCCGGCTTCCTTGTCCCAAATCAATGATGACGTCTCAGGCCAGAATCAGCCGGATCTTTGTCCGCTGTGAAAGTCAGCACTTTCGAACCCGCCTAACATCTCGTTCTGACATGGGTCGAGCCGCGGTCCCGGCTGTTCGAAGAGACGTGCCACAAGGAAATGAGCAAGAATGACTGATACGCAAAACGGGTGAAACAAATTGGTGTCCGCGTGCTGTCGCCGGTCGAGCCATCCCACGGTTTCGGCTCGCTCCATGCGCTGGCCCCCGGCGATAGTTTGTTGATCGCCAGTGGAACTGGTGCCGGCCTAACGGCGGGAATCTCGAGCGAAGCCTACCGAAACGCGGAAGTCGTGGTCGTTTTCCAATTCCACAGGCCCTCGCCGCGGCCGCCGACGTGATCGTCAAGGTGCGCCTCGATCAATGAGGTCGCCCTGCTGTCGCCTGAAAAGACGCTAATCGCTTTCTTCTATCCCGCAGCCAACAATGAGTTGCTCAAGCGGGCTCTGCATTCGGGCGCGAATATAAGCGCCATAGACATGGTCCCGCGCATCAGCCGTGCACAGAAGATGAATGGGAAAGATCGGGGTTACCGGGCGGTCATCGAAGCGAGTGCGAACTTCAGGTGTTTCTTCACCGGGCAGATCACCGCGCGGTATTTCTAGGGTCTCCTCAGTTTTACGTCGCCTTGAGGTCCGTCAGCACCTTGTCAAAAGCATCCTTGACCGGCTTTGAGATTTCCTCCACCGCCCTGCTTGAGAGCACCCGGACTTCCTTGGCGTGCTGCAAACTTGTCTCAACGCGCTTGCGGAAAAAGGTCGACTGCTGTTCGAGGATCTGCGACGGCGAATTCGCGCCCAGCAAAGCTTGCAAATGTGAGAAGCTGGCCTCGGCGTCGGCCTGCAGTGCAGCGATCGTCTTCCACCACAATTCGTTGCCGAATAGACTTGTCGTTTCGAGGATCGGAGGCAGCATTTTCTGTGTCGCTTCAGCGCCGGACGCAAGTTTCAAAAGAGCCTCTGTCACCTTCTTGTTCCCCTTTTCAACAGATGCGCCGAACTGATCTGGCACCTTGAGCGACGATGACCCCGGGTTTTCGATCGTTTCAAAGGATCTTTCGGAAATCTTGGTCATTGCATTTTCCTTCTCTTTGAGTTGGTTGCAAGCTGTGACATCGGGATTGACCCTTCCGCCGGCGGATGCATGGCCGCTTGGTAGAACGCGGATCCGATGACGAACGGTCAGGTGGCCTCCGTTCCGTTCGTTTCATGAACCGGCATCATGCAGACTGCTTTCTGCCGCTTGTAACCAGGGATCAGCAAACACCATGCCAACTGCTCCGACGCGCCAAGAAGATGATTTTCTTTTATCAATGGGCGGGTTGAGGGCAGGTTGATGTGTATTTGACGGAGAGACCGGCGAACAAAACGTTCCAATCACGACAAACCTGACAAAAGTGGCGGATGCCCGACATTTGCGAGAAATGTCGACGGTTGCGCTGGGGACAAGGGAATTAGCATGTAATTCAACCGCGCTCAGGATCGTCCTGTGTCGGATCGTATTGAGCCTGCGGGGTGGAAAGTGGCGTTGCGGTCCTCGCCGCAAGTGCCTCCGTCAGCTGCGCACTGGTGCTTACCTTGACGGTCAGCTTGCGCGAGACATTGCGTGCAATTGCAGTGCCTTCTTTGCACCGGCCGCCATTGATTAGAACCGCCGCATCCGCGGATCAGGCATGGGACACGAACGGCACGATCTGTGGCGATCCAATCGCGGGGCATCTGCCTTGGCAACCGGATAAGTTCATCGCCGAGGGCGACGAGACAGCGATCGCCACTTCGCGCTTTTAAAAAAGTCCTATTGAAAGAAGCGACGAACTAGCCACCATCGCAGCGCTAACTTTGTGGATGGAATGCCACACGAAGTAACTACGTTCGTTCGTTTGCGCAGACGACGAGCAGCAGGAGACAACAAACGATCTGAAGGTAACAGCGTTGACTTGTTCGCGAGATCACGCAGTAACCTTGTCTGCCGCGACATGGGTCTGACAGTTCTTCGGGCAGACGCGCGCGCAGGCGCCGCAACCAATGCAGCGGCCGGCCTCATCGACAACCATGATCATACGATTGAGCTCGCCATCGAAGTCTTCCTCCTCGTCGTCGCAGATGCCGAGGATTTCACCCGCTTCACCGACGCCATAGAGGTGCATGACTTCGCGAGAGCAGGCTTTGAAGCATCGGCCACAGCCGATGCAGGTTGTAGCATCGATGCAGGTCAGGTACTCCGGCACCCAGCTGGAGCCGTCGCGCGTGACGAAAGGGCCAGTCATCGTGAATTCTCCAATGCAGCGAGCTCTTCCTTCGCAGCGTTCAACTCGGCGAAGGCGTCGAACGTCTCTCCTGCAATGGTCTTGATTCTAGCCCAATTAATCGGAAGGTCCTCGGCAAGATCGTGCAACTCCATCTTCGCAGCGGCGGCGCGGGACTGCAGCTTGCGGACCTTCTTCAGCTGCTCCACAATGTCTGACATGATCTCTTTCCTCGAAAATTGATTTCATGATGCCCGCGCCACGTCGGGATAGGTTTCGATAACTTCAATAGCGTCATCGACCATTTTCGTGCCGGTCTCGGCGAGCTTGCCTAGCGTCTCAAAGCCGAACCGGTGGACATCGCGCAGGGTCTTCGACAGAACGACCAACCGTCCAGTCGTGAAAAGCAAGCGGCCGAAGCCCTCATGGCCGATCGTCATGATCGGCGATGCCAACAGGCCTGTGCACTCTTCGATCACAAGCCCCACGCAACTGTAAAAATTCTGTAGCCTCCACAGCACATCAGGATCCGGATCGCCTATGATCGGGATCTTACGGCGCTGCTCCTTGGTGAGGATGAAGTCGGCCAGCAGGTCAGCGTCCGATTTGCCTTCCCACGCCCCATGGGCATCCTGAGCGCGGATGAGCCTTATCAGGCATCTGAGAAAAGGGGTGGCGAGATCCCCATCTTCGTTGACAGCAGGGCCATTCGTACTTCCTGTCAATGTACCCATTTCTTAGTCCTCCTCATCGAAAGGCTTCTTTTCAATGGCGCCTGCTTCGGTCAGCGCCGTGAAGCTCGTGCGCCAGAGCGTTGGACCTGAGGAAGCCGATCCGCGGTTGTCCCAGGAATTGCCCTCACAGCCGAGAGGCCCATGGATCAGGTGCGCGACGTCGGTGATCGGCTGCAGCACGATCTTGGCGCCATCGAAAGCGCATCCGCCGGCTGCCGCCCCGGGGATCAGCGGCTTCGAACAGCCGTTTTTGCGCGCCTTGGAATCCTTGCTGCGGTTCTTCTCGCAGGCAGGCTCGTCGAAGACATCCTGGACTTTAGCATTGAGCAAGGGCATTGCGGTCTCCAAGTTCAGATGAAGGCGGCCGGCCTCACAAGGCCGACCGCCGCCGCTCCTAGCGGGTCAGGTCGTAAGAATAGTCCGTCACACCCGGCTCGCTCGTCTCGCGATCGAGCTTGTCGAAGATCTTGTCGAGGATCGTCGTCAGGACGCGCAGGCCGCCTTGGTAGCCCATGAGCGGGAAACGGTGGTGATGGTGCCGGTCGAATATCGGAAAGGTCAGCCGGATCAATGGGGTGCCGGTGTCGCGCTCGAGATACTTGCCATAGGAATTGCCGATCATAAGATCAACCGGCTCGGTAAAGAGCAGCGAGCGCAACGCCCACAGGTCCTTGCCCGCCCAGACCTGGGCATCCTTGCCGAAGGGCGAGGATGCGAGCAACGCCTTCATCTCGGCTTCCCAGGCCGACGTGCCGTTGGTAGCAAGGCAGTGGGTCGGCTCACCGCCGGTTTCCAAGACGAACCGGGCAACGGCGTAGACGAAGTCAGGATCGCCGTAGATCGCGTATTTCTTCCCGTGCAGCCAGGCTTGGCTATCTGCCATAGCGTCGACGAGACGGCCGCGTTCCAGGCCGATTGCCGGAGGAATTTCCTTGCCGGTAATCTCCGAGACCTTCATCAGGAATTCGTCGGTCGCCTGAACACCCAGCGGATAATGGAACGAAGCCGTAACCTGACCGACCTCCTTGCAATATTCCAGCGTTTTGCGCGTGTTATAGTGCTGCAGCGACAGGGTCGCTTCGGCATTCAACGCCGTTTTCAAGTCCTCGATCTTCGTGCCGCCGTCATACATGCGGTACGTACCGTCAGACGGCGTGTCGAACTGGTCGGAGGCATCCTGGATGAAGATGTAGGATACGCCCATCATGTCGAGCAGGCGCTTCAGTTCGCGGTTGTTGCCGACGCAGAAGCCGTCGAAGCCGGGAATGATGTTGATGGCTTGAGCAACCTCCTTCCGCTCGTTGCCTTTCCAGAAGTTCTCCAGAATGCCCTTGATCATGCCGTCATAGCCATCGACGTGGCTGCCGACGAAGGCAGGCGTGTGGGCGAAAGGAACATCGAAGTCGTGCGGGACCGACCCTTCGTTCTTTGCGTTTTCGATGAAGCCGTGGAGGTCGTCTCCAATGACTTCGGCCATGCAGGTGGTCGAGACGGCGATCATCTTCGGATCGTAGAGCTTGTATGTATTGGCGAGCCCGTCGACCATGTTCTTCAACCCGCCGAACACTGCCGCGTCCTCCGTCATCGAGGACGAGACCGCCGATGAAGGCTCCTTGAAGTGACGCGACAGATGCGAACGGTAATAAGCGACGCAGCCCTGGCTGCCATGGACGAAGGACATCGTTTGCTCAAAGCCTGCGGCTGCGAAGACGGCACCGAGCGGCTGGCAGGCTTTGGCCGGGTTCACGACCAGGGCTTCGCGGCCCAGGTTCTTTTCGCGATACTCCCAGGTCTTCGTGAAGTCGTTTTGATCGGCAACGACCTGATCCGGGTGGGGGCATTCGAAATTGGCTTTCTTCTCGGCGAGCATCTGCCTGTATTCCGGCTCGCGGAACAGGGGAGCATGGTCGAGAACTTTTTCCGCCGACTGCGGCATAGTAAGCACCTTTCTTTTCATCGCGCCGCACCGGTGGCGGCAATGGGATGTCATCTGTCACGAGTGCGGATCAAGTCCGATGGGAAGAGCCTGGCCTGCCCCTTCCCAAGACAGGCCAGGCTCTCATTCGGCCGCAACCGCCTCAGCTGGCGCGGCCTCTTTTTTCCAGGGGACGTCGTAGAGATCCCACACCGGATTATTGATGGCCAGATCCATGTCGCGGGCGAATATGGCGAAGCCGTCATAGCCGTGATACGGGCCGGAATAATCCCAGGAGTGCATCTGGCGGAAGGGGATGCCCATCTTCTGCACCGGATACTTCTCTTTAATGCCGGACCCAACAAGGTCGGGGCGGATGCCTTCGATGAACTTTTCCAGCTCGTAACCGGTCACGTCGTCATAGATCAGCGTACCCTTGTTCACATAATGGCCGGTGCGCTGATAGTCGTCGTTGTGGGCGAACTCGTAGCCGGTGCCGACGATCCGCATGCCGAGGTCCTCATAGGCCGTGATGACGTGGCGAGGACGCAGGCCGCCGACATAGAGCATCACCGTCTTGCCTTCGAGGCGCGGCCGGTACTTGTCGACGACAGCATCGACCAGGGGCCGGTACTTGGTGATGACAGCCTCGGTCTTGTCGACGATTTCCGGACCGAAGTGCTTGGCTATTTCGCGCAGGGAGGTTTCGATCTGGGACGGACCAAAGAAATTGTATTCCATCCACGGGATGCCGTATTTTTCCTCCATGTGCCGACAGATGTAGTTCATCGAGCGGTAGCAGTGGATGAGGTTCAGCTTGGCCTTTGGCGCGCGCTCGACCTCAGCGAGCGTGGCATCACCCGACCAGTTGCCGACCACGCGCAGCCCCACCTCCTCCAATAGAATGCGCGTAGCCCACGCGTCGCCACCGATATTGTAGTCGCCGACGACGTTGACATCGTAAGGGCCGGTCTCAAACTCGACTTCGTTCTTGTCGAAAACCCAGTCACGGATGGCGTCGTTGGCGATGTGGTGGCCGAGCGATTGCGAGACGCCGCGGAAGCCCTCGCAGCGTACCGGCACGATCGTCTTTTCGTGCTCCTTGGCCTTCTTGCGCGACACCGCCTCAATGTCGTCGCCAATCAGCCCGATCGGGCATTCCGACTGCACGCTGATGCCGTTGTTGAGGGGGAAAAGCTCCTCGATCTCGTCGATGACCTGTTCAAGCTTCTTGTCGCCGCCGAACACGATGTCCTTTTCCTGGAAGTCTGAGGTGAACTGCAGCGTCACGAACGTGTCGATGCCCGTCAGGCCGACGTAGTAGTTGCGGCGTTGCGACCAGGAATAATGACCGCAACCGACCGGCCCGTGCGAGATGTGGACCATGTCCTTGACCGGCCCCCATACCACGCCTTTGGAACCGGCATAGGCGCAGCCGCGGATCGTCATCACGCCCGGAATGGACTTGATGTTCGATTTGACGTCGCATTCGGAAAGGGCCTTCGGCTCATCGCCAGGCTCGTCGCCGCTCGTTGCGACGCTGAGGTGCTTCTTGCGGCGCTTCGCCGCCTTGTCTGGATATTGCGCTAATACTTCCGCAATGAGCTGTTCATGCAAAACGCTGTCATTCTCGTAATCAAGGCTCATGGGCCCCTGCCCCCTTTCAAGGTTCGGGTTAGGTCGTCGTCGCCGAAGCGGCTTTCTTGGAAGGACGCGCTGGCGCAAGGGCCAGCGCGTCCTGTCGACAGCGGCAGTTATTGAGCCGCAACCACCGCTGACTCCTTGGCCTGTAGTTCGGCCAGCATCTGCTCGTCGCTCTTCATGATGCCGAAGTCGAGCAGCATGTCTTCGAGCTCTTCCATGGTAATCGGGGTCGGAATGGTCCCTTGGCCCGAATTGGCATGGATCTTCTCGGCTAGCGCCCGATATTCCCCGGCCTGCTTGGAGTCCGGCGCGTACTGGATCACCGTCATCTTCCTGAGCTCGGCGTGCTGGACGATGTTGTCACGCGGCACAAAGTGGATGAGCTTGGAATTGAGCCTGGCAGCCAGCGCCTCGGAGAGGTCGAGCTCGCGGTCCGTCTGGCGCTCGTTACAGATCAGGCCGCCGAGCCGCACGCCGCCGGAATGGGCATATTTCAGGATGCCCTTGGCGATGTTGTTGGCGGCATAGAGCGCCATCATCTCGCCGGACATCACGATGTAGATCTCCTGGGCCTTGTTCTCACGGATCGGCATCGCAAAGCCACCGCACACCACATCGCCGAGCACGTCATAGGAGACGTAGTCGACATCGTCATATGCACCGTTCTCTTCAAGGAAATTGATCGAGGTGATGACGCCGCGCCCGGCGCAGCCGACGCCCGGTTCCGGACCGCCGGACTCCACGCACTTGATGCCTTTGTAGCCGGCCTTGAGCACGTCCTCGAGCTCAAGGTCTTCCACCGAACCTTCCTGCGCTGCCAGATGCAGAACCGTGTCCTGTGCTTTGGCGTTCAGGATCAGCCGGGTGGAGTCGGCTTTCGGGTCGCATCCGACGATCAGGATCTTCTGCCCGAGGTCGACAAGCGCTGCGAGCGTATTTTGGGAGGTGGTGGACTTGCCGATCCCCCCTTTGCCGTAAAATGCGATTTGACGCAAATCTGACATATCGCCTTCCTTCTTTCGTTCCATCCATCGCTGAGTAAAAGGCAGGCAGCTCGCGCCGCCTCGCATGGCAATCTTCAAAACCCGTGCCATGTGGGCCGATCGAGCCAAAGGAAAGATCCTTTTGTTGGGTTTCAGAAAGTTACTCCGAACCACCACAGGAAACTGCCAAACAAACCTAATGTCGCCGATCAGACAAAGCCGACAGACGGTGTCGTGATGGCATCACTTGCACCGCTAGAGCAAATCCTGCTCAATCTGGGTCATATCCAGCGGCCTTAAGGTAGTTTGCGCATTCTGCCGCAGTGAAGCGAGGTATCAAGGCCCCGACCGCATCCCATAGAGCATCGATCTTTCGCTCGGCTCGGCCTCGCAACATGGCTTTCAGCTTCGAGAATGCGTTCTCGATTGGATTGAAGTCCGGACTATAGGGCGGCAGGAACATGAGCTTGGCGCCGGCACGTTCGATGGCATCGCGGACACCGGCTATCTTGTGTGCAGGCAGGTTATCCATAATGACGACGTCGCCGATCTCCAGGGGCGGCACCAGCACCTGTTCGACATACGCAAGGAAGACGTTGCCGTTCATCGCGCCATCGTAGACGAATGGGGCGGTCATTCCGCTGAGGCGCAACGCACCGGTGAAAGTCGTTGTTTTCCAATGGCCGTGCGGCACGCCGGCACGGCAAACGCTCACCTCGCAATGCACGTCCGCGCAGACCGTGACATCTTGGTCGAGAGGCCGGTTTCGTCGATGAAGATCAGTTTCTCCGGATCGAGGTCCAATTGACCATCGAACCAGGCGCGCCGGCGCTTCAGGACGTCCGGTCGGTCCTGCTCCAGTGCGTGTGCGGTCTTTTTTTAAAGGTCCACCCACGGCCTCGAAGCCAGGCGCCAAGTGCGCTGCGGCTGATCTTCACCTGCCGCTCGACGGACTGTCAGTACCGGAGCAATACTCCTCATTAGTGCCGTTTGAATCTTCCCCAGGTGCTGCGGCCGCCGGTCTTCCGGGGCGCGCCCCGGAAGACCGGCGGCGCGTCATCGCCGATACTCCTTCCGATGGTCGGAAGGGGGATATTGGTGATCAAGCTGAGGGAGACGATCATGATCCTGGATCTGCATCAGCAGGGGCTGACGGTGTCGGCTATTTCCAGAGAAACTGGCATCGATCGCAAGACGGTGCGCAAATACATTGAGCGAGGACTTGAGGCTCCGGCCTATGGTCCAAGAAAGCCTCGGGCGACGGTCATCGACCCGTTCGCTTCTTACTTGCGGGAGCGGGTCAAATCCTATCCCGGTCTGACCGGCAGTCGATTGTTTCGAGAACTGCGTGAACGAGGCTATACCGGCGGCTACACGGCTGTGACGGATTTTCTCCGCGATGTACGCCCCGTTGCAAGTCAGGGCTTTGAAGTTCGTTTCGAGACGCCGCCTGGTGAGCAGGCCCAGGTCGATTTCGCCCAGTTCCATGTCGTCTTCACCGACGAACCGATGACGCCGAGGATCGTCTGGCTGTTCTCGATGGTGCTGGGTCATAGCCGCCTCATCTGGGCACGCTTCGTCATGCATCAGAACCTGCCGACCGTCCTGCGGTGTCATATAGCGGCCTTCGAGGCCATTGGTGGCGCTCCAAGAGAGGTGCTTTACGACCGGATGAAGACGGCCGTTATCGGCGAAGGCCAGACAGAAGGCATCGTCTATAACCGTGCCCTGATCGACCTGGCACGCCACTACGGTTTCCACCCGAAGGCCTGCAAACCTTATCGGGCCAAGACGAAGGGCAAGGTCGAGAGACCCTTTCGCTATATCCGCGAAGACTTCTTCCTCGCCCGTTCGTTTCGCAACCTCGATGATCTGAACGCCCAGCTCCGGCACTGGCTGGATACCGTCGCCAATCCAAGGAAGCATGCCACGACCCTGCGTGTCGTCAATGAAGCCTTCGCCGAGGAGCGGAAGCACCTGCGACCGTTACCGCTGGCTCCGTTCAAATCCGTTCTGAAGCTGGAGCGCCGGGTATCGCGGGAGGGAATGGTCAGCGTCGGCGGCAACACCTATAGCGTTCCGGATGCTACGCGAAGCCGAACGGTGGAAGTCCATTCTCTCGCTGACGAGGTCCGCATCTTCGAGAACGGCGTGCTGATCGCAGCCCATCCCGTCCTGGAGGGCCGCAAACAGCGCCGAGTTCATCCTGAGCATCGACGAACACTCGCGCCGCAACATCGGTCCAGGACGCGCGACGACGCCATTGTCGTCAAGCCCGCCGGCGACACCGTGCTTCAGAGATCTCTCGCCTTCTACGATGCCGTCGGCAAAGTCCTGGCACAGGAGAATCGCCCATGAGCGCGGCCCTCGATGCCATTCCGTCCATGATCGATCGTATCCGTCATGATCTCGTCGGCCTGAAGATGCCACGTGCACTCGAAGCTCTCGACCACGTCGTTCGACGCCTCGAGCACGGTGAGCTTTCCGCGCTGGAAGCCATTGATATCCTTCTCTCCGAGGAACTCACCTTACGCGAGAACAGCCGGATCAAGACCGCACTGCGAATGGGCAGGCTTGCGACGATCAAGACGCTCGCCGGCTTCGACTTCACCTTCCAGCCTTCGCTTGATCGAGATCGGATACTCACCTTGGCGCAGCTCGGCTTCGTCGATCGTCACGAGGCCGTTCATTTCCTTGGTCCGCCGGGAACAGGCAAAAGCCATCTCGCCACAGCGCTCGGCGTCGAAGCCGTGAAGGCCGGAAAGAGTGTGTATTTTACGACGCTCGCCGATCTGATCGGCTCACTTGCCCGCTCCGAGCGGGAAGGCAGATTGCAGGAGCGCATTCGCTTCTTCTGCAGGCCCAGCCTGCTGATCGTCGACGAGATCGGCTACCTGCCCGTCGTCCAGGGCGGCGGCAATCTGTTCTTCCAGCTCGTCAACGCGCGATATGAACGTGGCGCGATGATCCTGACGTCAAACCGCGGCTTTGCAGAATGGGGCGACGTCTTCGGAGATCCCGTCGTCGCAACGGCGCTGCTCGACAGATTGCTTCATCATGCCGTGGTCGTGCAGATCGAAGGATCAAGCTATCGGCTGCGGCAGCATGCCGAGCTGATGCCGGAGCATGTCCGATCCAAAGCCCTGATCGCACCGCCGGCGTTCGCTCCACCTCAAAAGCCACGTGGACGTCCGCCAAAAAATCCCCAAATCTCCGTGGCGTCCACATCGGCATAAATGGGGAATTTTACTTCGGCACTTCTGAGGAAAATTCACGCGGCATTGACACGGACAAGCGCTCAACCATCTCATCGAGCGTCACATCCCTACGCTCGTTGATCAACGCGACAACGAATTCCTCGTGTGCATCCACTGCCGAAGGTCGTCTCCAGCTCTGTGGCAGAGCAGTTAACTCACCCTCTTTCGCTCTTCAATCCAGCGGATCGCCGTCGAAATCCCAACTCCGAAACGAGCCGCAGCCTGTCGAGCCGACATGCCCGCCGCAGACGCTTTCAAAACCCGTATTAGGAGATCATCGCTCAGGGCCTGTCCCATCATCCACCTCTCCGCTGTGGATGTTGAATCAGCTTCGGTCGCTCTCGTCACCTCACAATCGATTCATCAATCGCAGGACATGTCTAGGTCGACCGCGCGCCAGCGCGACCGCGACCATCAGCAGGACAAAGAGCTTTGAAAACAGGAGACAATCGCACATCCCTGTAGCCAAGAGAGAAATGGCGTATCGCACGGGAGACGCTGCGAGCGCCCAGGTGATAGAGCTTCGCCTTGTGGCTGAACAAGCCAACTTCGATCGCGCAGGCCCGCCGCGCCCGACAGCTGGCCAAAAACAGCGCCAGGAGCTACGACTGGGGCCACGCACGTGAGTATGTCGAGGGCATGTCGCGCATGCTGCAGCAGGACAAACCGGATGGCCACGTCTTGGCGACCGGCGAGACGACGAGTGTCGGCCAATTTCTCGAGCGGGCTTTTGCCGACGTGAACATTACTTTGGAATGGAAGGCGTCCGGCGTCGACTGGCTACGACTCCGCGTCCGGTGCCTGCCTTGTTGAAGTCGATCCTCGATACCTCCGCCCGACGGAAGTTGATCTTCTGCCGGTGATCCGACCAAGGCCCGCCAGAAGCTGGGCTGGCAACACAAGGCCCCGGTTCAGGAGCTCGTCGCCGAGATGGTGCGCGAGGATGTCAAGCACTGGAAGGCCCTGAACAGCCGGGAAGAGCTCTGAGTGTACGACTTGTCCAACAAGAAGATCTGGGTTGTCGGCCATCGCAGTATGGTCGGCAGTGCGCTTGTGCGCAGGCTCCGATGCCGTGCTCTGCGGCAGTGGCGTCAGTTAGCGGGTCGAACGAGGAGCGCGGATCGTGAACCCGCGAGCGCGCAAAAATACGGCATTAGCCGATGATGTTCATACTTCCACCAGGTGCCCGGATTGCGGTACCGAGGCTTCGGGGCATATGTTCCTGATGGTCCTGCTTGTCTCGAATATCTCACGCTTGACGTCTAAGCGTTCGCAGATCGAAAGGTGCGGGATGTGTCATCGTGTGGGTCGGTCCGTCATCGAGGGTTAAATAGACGCACCGATCACTGGGCCGCCACCGTCTCTTCGGATAACTTCAGCTATGGGACCATGCTCTTTCATAGCTCAGGGCCATTCCGCTCGATCAAGGTCCCCGATGGCCAATCACTCATTGAGCATCCTATTGGGAATACTACCAAAATTACGTTTTCACAGCGCGTCGGCGGGAGGTTGAGATAAACATCGGCAAGGGTGGATCGCACGCGTACCCCTTCCAAAACCGTCGCAAGACCATTTCGGCAGAGCCTGAGAACAAGGTTGCGCAACGCCTGCCGAACACCGCCGAACGCAAACCGAACGCCAAGTTGCTGCAGCACTGGGTAAACAATGCGCATCGAATTAATGCCGTACCCCTCAAGATCTGGACGCACGCCCCACAATCCAAGCTCGCATACGAGTAGATCGACCTCGCCAACCCGAACGAAACGACGCAACAACCCCATGTGAGCGGCCACACCGTGCGCATCATAGCCTATTACGCGAAGCTCGGGCCTAGCTCCTGACCAACTACGAGCACCTTCGAATGGAAGGGCGTTGTAAGCTCCAGTTGGCCCATAGGTCTTCCGAAAGAAATCTGCGAGCTCCGTGTGGTCAGAGAGCTCCAACTCGTTTTCCCAGCACACTTTCCACCGCACCTGAGGGCTCATACCTAAACCTCCACTTAATACTCTGTCCAGGCGTCGACAGAGCAACTACTTGATACGCACTCGTTGGGGCGCTTCTAATGGCACTGGTATAAGCTGGTGAAATCATTTGTTTGGATGGAACTCATCCGTCCAATGGATGCGTTCCAATCAATCGGCCTGCCATCGGCTGCCGACGCCAGATGAAGCGGCTGCTCCAACTTCTTCGTGAACATGCCGCCTTGTCCATCATGCTGGATCATCTTGATCAGGCATCCAGGACATTGAACTGAAAAGTTGACCATGACTGAGAGGCTCGCTACTCAGGCAGAAGCAAGCCAAAGACGTTTTCGGCGATAATCAGGCAAATTGTCGAGATCACATTAGAACCCTCGGCGGAACCGGGCTGGTCTATCCCGGCGTCGAAAGTCGTCGAACGACCCGACCTGGCGGAGGGGTTTTTTCGGAATGTTCGGTTTGCGACAGTCTGATTCCACACAAAATGGGACGCGGCGATAGGCAGCAGCATTCTCCTGTTGAATCTGAAAGGGGTTCCCCTCGCAAAACGCCCTGGTTCGCTTTGGCTATCGCAGCCCATGGACCGGCACGCTGGGTATCGGCGAAGATTGCCAGAGGACATACTTGCCTGGCGATCCCGACCTCGGGAGAAGATGATGGGTACAGGAATGGATTCCTAGATCAGTGCGTTTCCGGTGCAAGCTTTTAGGACCCCGGACACAGCAAACGCCTCCCAGGACTGGCGAGGCGGCCGCGAGATCGCAATTTTCTCCTAGATAACGGTATGAGGTGATCGTCATACCCTGGTCACCGGTTGCCGATCGTCACGCACATGGTCTGGTACAGAGCCGGCGGCGCCGATGAGCCCCCGAGGAAATACTTAGTGACTGGCACGGTTGTTGCGTCGTCTCACGAAAGACAGCCGTTAACGAGAGGTCACGATGATGGATGTATGCTCGATGGGGATGGTGTTGTGCGGTGGGTACCTTCTTGCTGCATCCGCAGGCAGACTCGGCGGCGCTGAGAATGTCTTATCTGACTCGCCTTTGTCCGCGGCTGATGTATCGAGTTTCGAGACTTTCATAGTTCGCAGCCCACCGACATCACTCAATCTGGATCCATTTTATGCCAAATATGCTGACGCAGCGGGCATACCTATTATTTCGTCAAACAAGGTTCCAGACACGGCACTATTGATCTCACGTGACATTGTCCTCTACATGTTGTCAGAACGCCGTGATGTCCGCGATGCTTTAATCCAGGCTGGAGCGCGGGTGGGCGTCATGGCAATTGACGAGACGACGACTGATATTCCCGAGCAGCGGGATTGGAAGAAGCCTCTTCCCGATGATCCACGTCTCACCCCTGACGAGCGGCGGGATTACGCCAACACGATCGGCAAGATGACTGCCCGAGACTACTGGGCACAAAGGGCGCGCGGCATGGGCGGGCTCTACACGACGGGAGCTGTGGAGAATTTGATGGGCGTGCCGGGCACGCGGTATTACGGCGGGAACATTCTTGTTCACGAATTCTCACATAATATTTTCAACGCGCTGCGCACGGTAGATCCTGATCTCGTTGCACGAGTTGAACGTGCCTATTCGCACGCCTACGAGAAAGGCCTCTGGGCGTGTTCCTATATGGAGAACAACGTCGATGAGTATTGGGCCGAGGGCACGCGATTTTGGTTCAATACGAACTTGGCTTACAGCCGAGGCAATCTCACCATTGCCACATCAGAAGATTTCGAGGCTCACGATCCAAGCCTCTATAATATCATGGCCGAAGTCTACCGCCATGACCACCACATTCTGGCGGATGTCTATTACCGGCATTCGGCGAAGTCGCAGTAATGTCCTTTGGTATTGACTGCCGGCCTCATGCTGCAATCCCGCTGGAGACCCGAACTATCGCTGATCGTCCGTAATTTGTCAGAGCCAGCCATAAATTTGAGTTTCCGTTCAATTGAAGCGCCCATGTTGTTCCCACGGGTGCATACCAAGTACTTCGTGGCCGCTGGAATTGGCTCCTTGTGCAACATCGAGACCAAATGACCTGCCACTGAATTTTCATCCGGCGGCGATTAGAGCCTCGGCGGTCTTTGAAACGCTCCCAAACGTTGGACCACCGGATGCTAGAGTTTTCCGGCTTCATTCAGGGAGGCGGGCTGGTTGCGCCTCCCGAATTCACCAACGAGATCGGCACCTTGTTGCCGATCGCACCATGAGGTCTTTCCTCATTGTAGTATCTACGCCAATCCTCCATCTTTTCGCGGGCATCCGCAAGGGTCAGGAACCAATGCTGGTTCAGGCATTCTGCACGGAAGCGGCCATTGAACGCTTCGATGAAAGCATTATCAGTCGGCTTGCCGGGGCGTGAGAAGTCCAACGTCACACCCTTGGAATAGGCCCACAGGTCCAAGTCGCGCGACACGAACTCGGTCCCTTGGTCGACACGGATCGTTTTCGGATAGCCGGCTTTTTGGCACACCCGTTCAAGGGTTTGCACAACGTCTTCGCCTCTATAGCTATGACGTGGATCAAGCACCGGCACGTAGCGCGAGAAGGTGTCGACCACCGTCAGCACGCGCAGTTTCTTACCCGTTGCGAGTTGGTCGTGAACGAAGTCCATCGCCCAGACGTCGTTGGGTCCGACGGCCATGTGCCGATCCTCGCGAAGCTTGGCTTTTACCCCCCGCTTCGGTGTCTTGTTCCGCAACTGTAGCCCCAAGTCCCTGTAAATGCGGTAGGTTCGCTTGATGTTGGTGCCCCAACCCTCGCGTTCCAACAGCACATGCACGCGGCGATAGCCGTACCGCACACGGATCTCGCAGATCTCGCGAATACGACGTTCCAGACCGGCCTGATCAGCACGGCGAGAGGTATAGTGGTGAGTTGATCGATCGAAGTTCAACGCTCCACAAGCACGTCGGATCGAGATCGCCCAATCGCAGCACATGCCTTTCACCATCTCCCGCTTCCGAGCAGGCCTTAGAGCTTTCGGCGGATGACATCCTGCAACATCTCGCGGTCCAGCGTCAGATCCGCGACGATCTTCTTCAGGCGCGAATTCTCGTCCTCGAGCTGTTTCAGCCTCTTCATCTCCGGTGGCAGCATGCCCGCGTATTTTTTCTTCCAGTTGAAATAAGTCGCCTGGCTGATCCCCGCCTTCCTGCAGATTTCAGCAACCGACACGCCTTCATCACCTTGCTTCAGAATGAACGCCTTCTGAGCGTCCGAAAACTGCGACGCTTTCATCGTCTTCTGGTCCCTTTCCCAGCCAGGAAAATGCACCGGAAAACTCTAACCAAAACTGGTCCAGTTTGAAGGGTTCAGATCAGCATCAGCCGCAACTTTCTACCAGCGCCGTCGCTTATCCGATCCGACGACCATGTCTATTTTGTGGGGGAGAACGGTGTTGCCGGTGGTCATGTTGGCGATCGGTGCTTGTACGTTCGCAGGCCTGTCCACGTTTCAAAGCATATATGCCGAAACGCGCGGACTCTCACCGAATGTCTTCTTTCTGACATTCACCGTCACGACTGTCACATTGCGATTCTCCGTCGCGGGTATGATCGGTAAGTTGCCGCTTGGGCGCCTAGCACTCACCCTCTTCGTGACGACACTGATTGGGATCGGACTTTTGGTTTTGAACCCGGGAAGCGAGCTGCTGTACGTCGTCGCCACCGTTCTCTTTGCGATAGGCTACGGTCTCACTTATTCGACCTTGAATGCGATGGTGGTGAACCTCGCTGGCGAACGTGGTCTGTCAATCTCAACGGCCTCCCAAGTCTTTACACTCGCTTATTTTCGTGGGTTCGTTCGAATTCCCGTATCTCGGTGGCACATTAATTGCTGTTTATGGCATCGACGTTGCCATGCTCGTGATGGCGGGTCTGGTCGCTCTCAACATCGCAATCGCCAGTCAGACATTGTGGAGGGCGGTGTAGGAGACAGACGTCCTTCGATAATGATTTCCGTATCGCTGCCCACGTGCCCGCCCAACCAAAGGAAGTGTGTTTATGCAAGTGCTGGATCTCATCGGTATAGGCATCGGACCCTTTAATCTTAGTCTTGCAGCACTCGCGTGTCCGACGCCGCTGCGCACTGCCTTTTTCGAAAAGGAAAGCGGCTTCGATTGGCATCCTGGGCTGCTGCTGCCCAACAGTCGCCTGCAGGTATCTCCGCTGAAGGACTGTGTGACACTTGCAGATCCGACCAGTCCGTTTTCGTTTCTCAACTACCTCGCGGTGCATGGACGGCTGTACAGCTTCGTAAACCGGTGCGACGCGACCACGTCGCGAAGAGAGTTCACACAGTATTTCCAATGGGTTGCGCATCAGTTGCCACAACTCCGGTTTGGGGAGGAGGTTACCGACGTAACCAGATTAGACGAGGGTTACCGCGTGACGACGACTCGAGATCACTACCATGCACGCTCAGTTGCGATTGGCGTCGGTGTCGTTGCAACAATTCCCGAATGCGCCAAACCTTGGCTGGGCGAGAAGGTCTACCATGTGGCGAGCTATCTGGATCGGCCACAAATCGACATCGGTGAACGCGTATTAGTCGTTGGTGGGGGGCAGAGCGGTGCGGAGGTTGTTGAACACCTATTGGGCAGTCCGGGTATCGGTAAAATTACATGGGTGACGTCACGCGGGAACCTGTTCACGAGGGATGACAGCTCTTTTATCAACGTGTCATACACGCCGTCTTACAGCCAGCGCTTTCATTCGCTGCCACTTAAAAAACGTCGCACTATTGTCGACGACGAAAAACTCACCAGTGACGGCATTTCAGCAGAATTGAGCAACCGCATTTACGAAACTATCTATCACCGCAGCGCGACTGGCAATATTGACGATGTCATTCAACTGCTACCCGCAGTCGTCATGAAGGAGTTGTCTCCTCATGCGGACGGTTGGCACGCGCTGTTGGCTTCGCACGGCACCTGTCAGCGACCGACTGTAGTGGCTGATCGGGTCGTACTCGCCACCGGTTTCGAGCCTCGCCCGCTAGCGTTTATCGATCGCCTATTGGCTTCCGCTTCTATGGAAGGCGGTCTGCCGGTCGTGAAGGACGATTACTCCGTTCAATTCGAGGACAACGCCGCCGGCCAGGTATATCTGCAAAACCGATCCCCAGTCCAAAGTGGCTTGCAGAGTGTGAATCTATCGCTCGTCGCCTACCGAAACGGTCGCATCATCAATAGCCTGCTTCGGCGTGAATACTATCTGAACGTCCCAGATCGGCCGATCCTTGGGTGCCTAGGTTTACTTCCCGCTCAAGAGACACAAAACGCAAGATAACACTCCAGTGCAGTGCAGCTCGGGGCGCCTGCTCACGACGCAGCTTTACCAGGCGGCTTTAAATCTAAAAAGGAGTTACACATGTTAACCAAAGAACAAAAATCAACATGGGATGACGTTGGATACATTAGGATTGAGTCATTTCTCGATCTAGAAAGCCGAGATAAACTTTCAGCTCTTGTGGCTGATGTTTCGTGCTGGGAGACAAGTGAAGACAAATGGCTGATATGGTTCGAAAAAACAACTGACGGTAGGAGGATCATTTCGAAGGTCGAGAACTTCCTCGAATTTAACGCCCCCCTGCGTGATTTACTGCTGGCTGACCACCGTATCGAGTCGATCGTCGAAGAGTTACTGGGGGAAGATGCCCGCATGCTCAAAGAGTTGCTGATCTTTAAGTACTCCGACAGCGGCGGCTATCGCCCGCATCAGGACATCTACCATATCCCACATAAGCTACCAGACCGGATGGTGCACGCGATTGTTGCAATAGGCATCGACGATTCCGGCCCAGACAACGGAGGGCTTTTCTTCAGCCCCGGGAACCACAAAAAGGGCGTGTTCCCAATGGACGCCGGCGGCGTAATGTACCCCGAGGTCGCGGACAGGCTGGCCTGGGAGCCCGTAACGTGGAAGGCCGGTGACATTTTCATCTTTGACGACTATGCCCCACATTACTCAAAGCCCAACAAAAGTGAAAATTCTCGAAGGGTGATTTATCTCGTGTTCCAGCGTGCCTCAACTGGTGGGCCAACGAGGGCCGAATACAACAAACTGAAACGCGCCTACAACCCTCCCGAGGGCAAGGTCTCCAACATCGACGAGCTCAAGCCGCCGAACGGCATTTTCTATCGCGATTGAAGGCAGAGGACAGAGGCAAACATGTATACGAAACAGATCGACCGCTCAATCATGCGCCAGGAGTATGGCGTTCTGGTGTGCCGGTTACTTGAGCATCTACCGCAGGCAGTCGCAACGGCTTTCGGCACATCGATTGTGGAGGTGGTACCTGGCGATGCGGTCGATCTTCATTCGCACCCAGAGCACGAACTCTGGGTATTGATCTCGGGCAGCGGCGTGTTTCAATCCGATGGAGAAACCTCCGCAGTCAGTGGGGACACGATGGTCTATATAGCGCCGCACCAAAAACACGCGATCAAAAATAGCAGCCCTCAAACCAGCTTAAAGTTCCTTTCGATATGGTGGGATTGAATTGAGAGCAAACCAACATACTTTTTTTGCCTGCTCGGCGCCGCCGTGCCCGAACGGCAAGCTGCATCTTGGGCATATAGGTGGCGTGTACCTTCTCGCCGACGTGTTCGTACGCTACCACCGCATGGTAGGCAACGCGGCCTATCACGTGACAGGTGCGGACGAACATGGCACTTACACGCTGGTGAAAGCCCGAAAGCTTGGCAGGCCGGTTGATGACGTCGCACACATGCACATTGAAGAAATTCTGCAGTGTCTGCGGTCAGTTGATATTGAACCGGACGTATTTGTAAGGACTTCAAGCGAAGACCACAAAGACCGCAGCTTGGCGATCTACGACCAACTAAGAGCGTCCGGCTACGTTGAGCTGCGCGACGGAGAGCAACTGTATTGCGGGACGTGCGAAGAGTTCGCCGCAGACTCACTCGCGGTCGGAGAGTGTCCAGCTTGTAACGCGCCAACAGATAGTAACCTTTGCGAAGATTGCGGCTCGGCGCTGCAACACAATCTACTACGCAACCCGATTCACACGACATGCGGCCAGAGCCTTATCTTGCGCCCGATTCGACAGGTTCATTTTGAGCTTGAAAAATTTGCTCCGGGGCTCGATCACGCCATTGAGGCGAGCGGATGGCCGGAATCCATAAAGCGCAAAGAACTTGACTGGCTACGGTCAAAACTGATGGCATTGCCGATGTCGCGGCATTTCGACCGTGGTGTGACTTTGAACTCCCCGGTGGAGGTGGCAGGCCAAACTTTAATGACTTGGTTTGAAGGATTGTGGTGCTATGAGACAGGAATCGAACGCCTCTGCAAGCAAAATGGCGCAGATCTCGATGACACTATGCGCAACGCGAGCACGAGACTCGTATTCTTCATGGGTCAGGATAACCGGTTTTATTACACGATCGGCGTTACTGCTAGTTTGTTCTCGCGCGGTTATGCGATTCCATACAACCATGCAATTCAGGACTTTTATAAGCTCGAAGGGGCGAAATTTTCTACTAGCCGTGACCACGCTGTGTGGGCTGACGAGGTGGCAGCAGATATCGACACGAACGTGCTGCGCTACTATTTGGCTAGCATCGCCAAGCCATTTGGCGCAAACGACAACGATTTTCTGATCGAGGGGCTGCTTCAGACCGCGGCTAGAATTCGTGCTTTCGAAACGGCTTTGCGCAAGTACGCCGGATGTAACGAGACGCTGACGGCCGACAAGCTGACAGTCGAGCAGAACCACAATGTTAAACGATATTCCGAAGCGGTGCAGGACTTGCGCGTCTGGGATGCCATGGACGCCATAGACGCCTTTTTCGACGTTGCGTCTTTTTCAAGGGCAGATACCTCAGTCAGCGCAGCGGAAGTTTCCGTATTTCTAAGCCTTCTTAATCCTGTGACCCCGATGCTTGCGGCGCGGTATGGTGCTTTCTTTTTCGGAGCCGGATGGCGGCCGGGGCTCGATGGCGGCACTATCCGGCCAAGCACCGGCTTACGCAAACCGGTTGATTTCCCATTGTTTAGCGACCCGATTCCGGAAGCCTTCATAGAGGCTTATGAAAGACGATTTAGGCAAGTCCGGCCGAATTCTTAGCTTTTAATGACGGCAACCGCTTTGACGATCCCGAGGCGAGTAACGCGGACGCCGACCGGATGACGGCATCTCGATAGCGGAGAACGCAAGGCGGCAGTCGGGCGACCTACTTCGTTCCGAAAGGCCCACGACGGCTTTCTGGCGTGCGACGGCGTCGCGCTTGGCGGCGGGCCTTTCTATTTTTTTAAGGAGCTCGGGAAGTGGGGCCGTATCCAGGATCTGCTCGGCGAGCAGTCTCTTCAGTGTGGCGTTCTCTTCCTCAAGCGCCTTCAGGCGCGTTGATCTTTTCATCACAAATTACTGGCTGAACTGCCCCCACTTTCGACCGGACACTCAGCATAAGCAGGAAGGCTCAAGCACAGGCTTGAGGATAAGCTTATGTCTAACGAGTTTCGACAGGTTGACTTGATGATCGGTGACGTCCGGCGGCGACGCTGGACAACGGAACGCAAACTGCAGATCATCGAGGAAAGCTATGCCGCCGGGGAGACCGTTTCCTCCGCGGCGCGGCGGCATGGAGTTGCGCCAAATCTTCTGTATCGCTGGCGTAGGCTCCTGAGCGAGGGAGGTGCGGTGGCCGTGGATTCTGACGAGCCAGTGATCGGCAATTCCGAGGTGAAGAAGCTGGAAGATCGAGTGCGCGAGCTTGAGCGCATCCTCGGGCGCAAGACGTTGGAGAACGAGATTCTCCGCGAAGCTCTTTCTAAAGCCCACTCAAAAAAACCGATATCGCGGCCGATCTTGTTGCCGAAGGACGGTTCCCGATGAAGACCGTGGCTGACGTCCTGGGCGTATCGCGGTCCAATCTCGTGGAGCGCCTTAAAGGCAAGTGCAAGCCGCGTGGATCATACCTCAAAGCGGACGATGCCGAGCTGCTGCCTGCCATTCGTAAACTCGTGGATGCTCGGCCGACCTATGGCTATCGGCGGATCGCTGCCCTTCTCAACAGGCAGCGGCGAGCTGCTGATCTGCCCGTCGTCAATCGCAAGCGAGTTCATCGCATCATGGCCAATCACGCTATGATCCTTGAGAAACACACGGCGGTGCGAATAGGCCGTGTCCACGACGGCAAGGTCATGGTGATGCGGTCTAACCTGCGCTGGTGCTCGGATGGCCTTGAGTTCACTTGCTGGAATGGCGAGGTGGTCCGTCTCGCGTTCATCATCGATGCGTTTGACCGGGAAATTATCTCATGGGCAGCCGTCGCCAATGCCGGGATATCCGGCTGCGACATTCGAGACATGATGTTGGAGGCCGTCGAAAAGCGCTTCGGCGCAACCAGCGCCCCGCATGCAATAGAACATCTATCTGATAACGGCAGTGCATACACCGCGCGGGAGACCAGGCTGTTTGCCCAAGCCCTCAACCTGATCCCATGCTTCACGCCCGTTGCCAGCCCACAATCGAACGGCATGTCTGAAGCCTTCGTCAAAACCTTGAAGCGGGACTATATACGCATCTCACCCATTCCGGACGCCGATACAGCTCTCCGGAAGATCGACGGATGGATCGAAGACTATAATGAAATCCATCCACACTCAGCGCTGAAAATGGCCTCCCCAAGGGAGTTCATCAAAGCATTGTCTCAATAGCTGATCTGTCCGGCGAAATGGGGGGCACTCCACTGGCACGCCACCAATATCTTGAACATGCTTCCAAACAGAAGGAGCCCGCCAGTCGATAGCCAGCGTACGGCAAAGCCTCTCCGGTATCGCGATATGATGAACCTACTTCCGCCCATCCGTTCACTAGCATTTCATGTCGCTCGGTGACGCCGCTCCACATCGCCTATTGCTAAGGTGCCATTCGATATTTAAAGTGGATTATCTGCAACTATAACGTCTATCGTAACTATGCGGCCTACTTAATTGATCACCAAACTAACCTAAGCCTTTTCGACGAACCTTCATTGGATCTATGCTGGAAGGTTCTGTACTGGAAAAATCGATTGTTTGGATATAAAATATCCGTTGTTTGGATGTGACTAAAGATGCGTTTCAAGGGCCTTGATCTAAACCTGCTCGTTGCATTGGATGCGCTCACGACCGAGCGCAACCTAACGGCTGCCGCACGTAGTATCAATCTAAGTCAACCAGCAATGAGTGCCGCCATTGGTAGGCTTCGGGACTATTTCCGCGACGAATTGTTTACAATGAATGGTCGAGAACTTCGGCTGACGCCCCGTGCCGAAGGACTTGCCTCGGCAGTGCGTGAAACTCTCTTGCAGGTACAATGCTCAATCATCTCTTGGGAGCCGTTTAACCCGTCGAAGTCTGACAGATGCTTTAGAATAGTTCTGTCCGATTTCATGATGCTGATATACTTCAATAAAATCATTGAGCGAGTTGCTCGAGAAGCGCCCGCAGTCAGCTTTGAGTTGCTGCCTTTGGATAGTGATCCGTACGAGATGCTTAGCCGCGGTGACGTCGACTTCCTCATCGTGCCTGAATTTTTTCTCTCGGGCGCACACCCGAGCGCAAAACTGTTCACAGAGAAGTTTGTATGTGTAGCCTGTTCGACAAATGTGGACCTACCTTCAGCGCTGACGATCGAGCAATATGTCTCCACGGGACACGTCGCTGCCGCGTTTGGGCGCTTTTTGAAGCCATCGGTCGAGGGCTGGTTCTTGCTCGAGAATGGTATTCAGAGGCGGGTGGAGGTCGTCGTGCAAGGGTTTAGCTTAATACCACCAGTCCTGCGTGGCACGAACCGCATAGCTAACCTACCGCTTCGCTTAGTCGAGCATTACGAAAGTACTTTCCCTTTGCGGATCATCAACCTTCCGTTACCGCTCCCCGTCTTCACAGAAGCTGTTCAATGGCCAGCGCTCCATAATGCCGATCCAGGGAGCATCTGGTTCAGGGAGATATTGGTTGAGGAAGCTTCCCGTATGATGTCCTCCAACGCACCTAAAATACATGGGTTGCTACAACAATCCGGTTCCTGACCAAGGTTCCTGCTTGAGTAAGATCCGCCCGAGCCCGAATAAGTTCAACAGCCACCAAAGAGGCTTTTCAAAGGTATCCATCCGGGGAAGGCCCGCTGACCTTGCCCCCAAGTTTTATCCAGTTTTGAGTTCGCTCCGACGGTTTTGGGTTGCTGTATTTGCGGCGGTAGCGGCGGGTTGCGGTGCGGAGCAATTGTGGTCCCCCAGCACCCTTCGATTTGCCGCCGAAGGTGCTAGACAGCACGTCGCGCAATCGTCCGAAGGGCGGCCGATCGGCGACGGGCGTAGCGCTCAGCTTCGTCGATAAAATGGCCTGCGGGTCACTCACAGGTGGTGCCGTCTTCAGCTAATCGGCCGCGTCGCGGGTCGTCGCTCCCAATGCAGCCCAGCTTCCTAGGTTTCAGGATGGTCACGGCAATCGCGCTGCCTCCTGAACCATTATATCTCGCATCCAGATATTTGCCGGATCTTTGTCGTGAAGTACCGGCCATTGGACTGCCTCGGTGAATGTCGGCAGCGCTATCGGGGGCGCAGTCATCCGCAATGGTATCGTGTCCTCAAAAAGCCCAACTAGTCGTAACGGAACGGTTGCGATGCGATCGGTGCCCATTAGGGCGGCGGGGATCATGCTAAAGCTTGAAACAACGACTTCGACCCGCCTCTTGAGGCCATGCTCCTGCAAGAAGCAATCTTCTATGGTAGGCTGCTGCGTCCGACCGAACCTAACTACCGCGTGCCCCATTGAAGAATACTCCTCGGCAGTAAGGGCTTCCTCAAGTTGTTTGTTATTACTGCAGCCGACGCAAGTCAGTCGTTCCTGAAATAGATCTATCTTAGGGTGCGCGCTCGACATGAATAGCGGTGGGCTAATAAGGAAGTCTACGTCGCCGCGTCGCAAAAGCTCGTCTGGATTGTCAGTAAGAGGCAGCAAGTCAAAACTAATGCCGGGTGCTTCCCGCGCAAGACGCTCCAGTATCTTCTGAAAAAGAACAACTGTAACGAAATCGCATAAGCTTACTCGGAAATGACGATCTGATTGATCAGGAGTAAATTTATCCCAGGGTATGATATTGAGCCGAATATGCTGTAAAGCCTCACGAATCGCAGGCGCGAGGTCTTCCGCACGCGGAGTTGGAACGAACTCACGACCACGCATCGTAAATAGTTCATCGCGGAAATAGGAGCGGAGCCGGCGGACAGCTGCACTCATTGCGGGCTGGCTCAGATTAATGCTACGTGCCGCCGCAGTAAGGTTGCGCTCAATCATTAGTGCATCGAGCGCGACAAGGAGATTTAGATCGAGGCCCTTAAATCGCATATCTTTTAACTATCCAATAGTGCAGCCCATTCCACAATGGCTGTTCCTACGGCGATGGCTGAATTCGCCTTGACGCTCCTCAATCGATTTGAGGGCGCGGCCACAGAGACTTAATCTCTGTGATCGGAAAGCAACCTGAGGCCAGTCCAGATTAAGCCATAACTCCAGAGTGAACGCTCGTTGCAGTGTAATAGGAAGCCTCCAATGGCAAATCACCAAACGCCAGCTGGCAAAGAAGATAATTAGCACCTGCTTCCTCGACATGATCGAGAAGATCTTGCCTAACTGAAGCAGCAGTACCAACTACGCACAACTGACAGTCTACTGCTGCATCAAAATCCGGCGGGAGGTTCTGAGGAGTCTGTATCCCGTTAATCTCGTACAGAAACCTAAAGCTCCGAAGCCACCGTTGATAAGCCGGGGCCGCGAGCGAAATGGCATGCTTCGTCGTGCTGCCGGCCACCACCATTCGGACCAACCCAAGGAACGGCGCCCGTTTCCTGCCCCCGGCGGTACGTCTCTCGTGTGCTCGGTAGGCATCAGTGATCTGGCGAACAGCAGAAGCAGGGCCCCCGCAGGCAAGATTTGTATCGTTCTCAGCCGCCCAGCGCGCAACCTCAGGACGACTGGTTGTAATCCATGTCGGAGGCTGAGGACGTTGGTGTGGCCGCAACATCAACGGGACTTTGTCTAGTTCAAAGTGGTCGCCTTTGTAGGAAAGAGCCTGAGCTCCTTCCTTCATCGCTTGGATGACGATCTCGCTGGCTTCGAGATAGCGCGATGTCGCCACCTCCTCATCAATACCGAAAAAGCTCCATTCGATTGGTAAGGAGCCGCGCCCCATGCCCAACTCGAGCCTGCCACCGCTCAGATGATCCAGCATGCAAATTTCTTCAAACGCACGTAACGGATGATAAAGGTTCAACAGCATAACCAAAGGACCGAGACGAAGATGCTGCGTGCGCTGAGCTACGCTTGCTAGAAATAGATTCGGCGAAGGTCCTCTGCCGTGGGGAGTACAGTGGTGCTCTGCGACGTGATATCCATAAAAGCCAAGGCGATCGCAGACCTCTGCCAACTTCATCCGATCTTCATACTGGCGCCCAATCTCCCTTCCGTCTTCGTCCAAATGGTCGAAGATACCAACCATCAGCTTTGCGGGAAGAGAGTTTGTCATTTAAATGTCTCCAAGTTTGGCGGCGAATTTTCGGTGACCAAGACCGGAGGGTGGCCCCGATGTCTTTCGCCAGGAATCATCGAAAAGCTGCTGGTTCTAAAAAACGATGCTGACGCCGATGAGCTAATCATAATGCTCACGTTGAAATGACATTGAATCATTCGTATTCATGTATGACTTCGCGGTGGGTAACACCCCATCTCGCATACCCACAGCTCCGTTCACTTTTGAGAAGCCAAGGATTGGCAAGATCGGATAGTGGTTGTTCAGCTTTTGTGGCGACCCAAATGTGTTAAAGCTGGTATTCGGTTTAATGCGACGAGGCTCCTGCAGTAGGCGAAGAAAGGACCCAGAGCTATGTCTCGGCGCTTGATTGGCAGACGAGAGCGCCTTCTGCAGTTCCACGTTGGCCATGTTCGTCTCCATTTACCGGCCAGGTCTGTGACCTTGCCCTCGGCTGCTCTCGGTGGAGCAACATCATGGGGTCCCCAATTCATAATCGAGGTGTTTAATAACATCCCATGGCTTCGTAAAATTGATTGTTTGTATGGCATTGATCCACCAGGTGAATAACCAGGAATCTTCACCGTCAAAGGGTTGCTGATCGAACTAGCATACGGTCGACCCAGGCGAGATCACGGCCCCTTCCGAAGGTGGAAGGATCAGGAGCCAGTGCGGTTTTGGCCGCAGCGCAACAGCGCCGATACCAGAAATAGATGTGACGCAGTTGGCTTCCGCGTCTTTCGTGCACGCTGTTGTATGTCCTTAACATTCCCCATCTTAACTTCATAGGATCACAGGTTTTACGATAGGGAAATTGCTCTCAACCCTTCAAACTGGACCAATTTTGGTTAGAGTTTTCCGGTGCATTTTCCTGGCTGGGAAAAGGAACGGAACACGATGAAGGCATCGCAGTTTTCGGACGCTCAGAAGCCGTTCATTTTGAAGCAGGGTGATGAGGGCGTCTCGATCGCGGAGATTTGTCGCAAGGCGGGGATCAGTCAGACGACTTACTTCAACTGGAAGAAAAAGTACGCCGGCATGTTGCCGCCAGAGATGAAGAGGCGCAAGCAGCTTGAGGACGGGAATTCGCGATTGAAGAAGATCGTCGCGGATCTGACGTTGGACCGTGAGATGCTGCAGGACGCCATCCGCCGAAAGCTCTAAGGCCTGAGGGGTAGCGGGAGGTGGTGTCATGTGCCGCGATTGGGCGATCTCGATCCGGCGTGCCTGTGGCGCGTTGAACTTCGATCGGTCGACCGATCACTACATCTCTCGCCGCGCCGAGGCCGGTCTAGACCTGTGAGCGCGGGTGCGCTACGGCTATCGTCGCGTGCATGTGCTTTTGGAACGCGAGGGTTGGGGCACCAACATCAAGCGAACCTATCGCATTTACAGGGACTTGGGACTGCAGCTGCGGAATAAGACTCGGAAGCGCCGTTTTAAGGCGAAACTTCGCGAGGATCGGCAAATGGCTGTCGGACCAAATGACGTGTGGGCGATGGACTTCGTGCACGACCAGCTCGCAACCGGAAAGAAACTGCGGGTCCTGACGGTGGTCGCCACCTTCTCACGCTATGTTCCCGCGCTTGATCCGCCTCACAGCTATCGAGGTGAAGATGTCGTGCAGACGTTGGGACGGGTGTGACGATTTTCGTTATAGTGCGCACTATGAGTCCGATTACGCAACATACGTATTGAACCCTCATTCTCTAATCGAGGCGCCGTTACGTGGAACCGCATTTCCTTTCCCGAAGAAATAACCTACCTCACGGCATCTCTATGAAAGGTGACGAGGCGTTAGGTTTGACTGGCCCGTCCACGCGTCTGTAACGGCTGCCCGATCTTCCAAAGCATGCTTGTGTCGATCTCAAGCTCGACTCCAACCTTGCCCGCACCTGTGACTACGGTAGGATAAGAAAAAAGGGCGGTGTCGATCAGTACAGCGATCTTCTGGAGACCGAATGGTGATACGCTTCCTGACGGGTAGCCGAAGAGATCGAGTACCTGTTCTTTCTGAGCAAGCTCGGCTCGTTTCCATCCATACGTGCCAGCAACCGCTTTCATGTCAATCTTTGAAGGTGATGGCAGCAAAACGGCACAAAGGTGGCGCGCAGGATGAGACCGGCGCATCACATCGTTCGCTTTCTGCTCGGCAATAATCATCGTCTTTGCAACGCGCCCCACGGGAACGCCGATAGCGGAGGCTAAATCGGAAGGAGATGTAATAGGGGTGGCGAACTCACTATAGCGCCACAATCGTACCGTCGACGCTCCGATCTGGTGCAGTTCAGCAAGTACGTTCGGATGAACGTCCAACATAGTCGTTTCCTTCCGGTTCACCTGGTAGGACGATCGAGGATAGCTGTTTCAGCGACTGCGAGTACAGCCCTCTTGCGAGTAAGTTTCAGGCGGTTCGCTCCAAAAGCTGCCTAATGCGGCGGCGACCCTCGTTCCCAAAAATACTGAAGTAAGCCTCCAGGCACTTATCGCTATCGAGCATGAAAGGAGCATCATATTTGGTGATATGCCGAATAGCCAAGGCTGGAACCGTTGTGTCGAGCGGTCGAAACATCCTGTTGTGCAAACCGGGCTCCGGGCAACCTGGATAAAATTCACCGATCATGAAACCTTCCTGAATGAAGTCGGGCTTCAGCCGTTTTTGCAGTTGACCAATCCTGATGATCTCTCCTTCATCCTGTATTCCAGGAAGGGCAATGATAATGGCCTTATAGATCCAGTCGCCCGTTCGATCGTTGAAGGACTTTACGGGTTTCATCTGGCTGAAGACGGCGAGCATACGCGCCAAATCGTTTTCGATTTCGTCAACTGCAACAGCTTGCGACGCGGCAACCCGTAAAAGCCCCTTCGTCAGAGCCTCGGGAACGAAAGGGCAAACGCTCCCGTCCCGACCTAAATGAGGATGTGGATTGGAGAGGAATTCTGAGGCATACCGAGCAAATTTCTGAAGAGCTGCGTTTGCATACTCATCATAGGCGTTGTATCCCGCATCAATATTCTTTTCCAGAATTTCGCCCACTGTCATCAATGGACCAATCGTCCCGAAAGGTTGGCTGTAATCTTTCCAAATCTCTTTATTCATTTCGGATCCCTGGTTCGAAAAGCCACGTGCAAAACGGAAGGTCGGGCTCTTGCATGCCAGCTCGGGCGGCGGGCGAGCTGGTCGGGGGCCAATCAAGAGACCGACCTTCCATCGGAAGCGAAGCTCCCGAATTTTTGGTAGCACTCGTAGTTACACTTGTGTAACTGTTTTTTTAAATGGATGTGAAAACAAGAGCGGGGGCTCGTGCACGATGAAGGTTAGTCTCACGACCGCCCGCAAATTCTTATATTCGTCGTAGTTATGAAGACATACATATGATAAATGTCGCCGCGATGGGATCCGGTAACAGGCTTTGGGTGAAAACAGAACGACCCATTGCGCAGAGGCGTGGCCGTGGCGAAGACAACACGAAGAGAAATATATACGCCAGAACAGATCGACGTCGGCGTAAAGCATAAGCTTGAGAAAATTGACTCGTTTTTGTCAGATCTCTTTAGCGAAAATTCCGAAGAAAAACTATTCCTGAGGAATATTCTTGGATTGATGCTTAAAGTATATCATATGGACGCCAATAACAAACCCATGACGAAGATGCAGGCGTGTCGCTATCTGCCTTTCAAAAACCAGACTGTTTGCCAAAAGTATGTCGAGGCAGCGCATTTGCGTGGGTTCATCGACATCACTCGGGATAAAACGGACAAGCGGCGTCTGATTGTTGTTCCAAAGGAGCCGTTGGTTGTCTATGTCAATGAATATATAGCTGACTTCCTTGATGACTGCCGTAGAGCGATTGACAGTGCCGCTCAAGTAGCTACGCTTCCTGAGGAAGGGATGGCAACGGCAAGTTCTTCATCTATTGATAAATCGCCAGCGTCTTCTGGGGCACCTGTGGGTTCCTCTCAAAAGAGAGTCGATCGAAAAGCCAGGAAATTTTAGCGAGTTTTATTGTGGGAAAGCAAAAGTAAGAAGCCGGTCTCGCGCGCGTTTATCCTTTCATCAATCAAATGTTTCCTCCGTAAACAAGCTTCATCGAGGTAACCCGCTTCGCTTAACCGGCCTGACGGCCGGTGCAGGCGCTGCTAGGGGGAGCGGCTGTATCGTCGTTTCGGCCAAGAAACTGCGCGGGAAGTTCGGCGGCATCCTCAGCCTTATCACCTTGGCATTTACGCTATCTTTTTAGGCGAGGCGGAAACCGCTGACGCGGTCCTCCATCTCTTGGTCGAGACAGTGTGACCTGCCACTGAATTTTCATCCGGCGTCTGACCTGCCACTGAGAATTTCTGAAACGCTCCCAAACGTTGGACCACCGGATGCTAGAGTTTTCCGGCTTCATTCAGGGAGGCGGGCTGGTTGCGCCTCCCGAATTCACCAACGAGATCGGCACCTTGTTGCCGATCGCACCATGAGGTCTTTCCTCATTGTAGTATCTACGCCAATCCTCCATCTTTTCGCGGGCATCCGCAAGGGTCAGGAACCAATGCTGGTTCAGGCATTCTGCACGGAAGCGGCCATTGAACGCTTCGATGAAAGCATTATCAGTCGGCTTGCCGGGGCGTGAGAAGTCCAACGTCACACCCTTGGAATAGGCCCACAGGTCCAAGTCGCGCGACACGAACTCGGTCCCTTGGTCGACACGGATCGTTTTCGGATAGCCGGCTTTTTGGCACACCCGTTCAAGGGTTTGCACAACGTCTTCGCCTCTATAGCTATGACGTGGATCAAGCACCGGCACGTAGCGCGAGAAGGTGTCGACCACCGTCAGCACGCGCAGTTTCTTACCCGTTGCGAGTTGGTCGTGAACGAAGTCCATCGCCCAGACGTCGTTGGGTCCGACGGCCATGTGCCGATCCTCGCGAAGCTTGGCTTTTACCCCCGCTTCGGTGTCTTGTTCCGCAACTGTAGCCCCAAGTCCCTGTAAATGCGGTAGGTTCGCTTGATGTTGGTGCCCCAACCCTCGCGTTCCAACAGCACATGCACGCGGCGATAGCCGTACCGCACACGGATCTCGCAGATCTCGCGAATACGACGTTCCAGACCGGCCTGATCAGCACGGCGAGAGGTATAGTGGTGAGTTGATCGATCGAAGTTCAACGCTCCACAAGCACGTCGGATCGAGATCGCCCAATCGCAGCACATGCCTTTCACCATCTCCCGCTTCCGAGCAGGCCTTAGAGCTTTCGGCGGATGACATCCTGCAACATCTCGCGGTCCAGCGTCAGATCCGCGACGATCTTCTTCAGGCGCGAATTCTCGTCCTCGAGCTGTTTCAGCCTCTTCATCTCCGGTGGCAGCATGCCCGCGTATTTTTTCTTCCAGTTGAAATAAGTCGCCTGGCTGATCCCCGCCTTCCTGCAGATTTCAGCAACCGACACGCCTTCATCACCTTGCTTCAGAATGAACGCCTTCTGAGCGTCCGAAAACTGCGACGCTTTCATCGTCTTCTGGTCCCTTTCCCAGCCAGGAAAATGCACCGGAAAACTCTAACCAAAACTGGTCCAGTTTGAAGGGTTCAGATCAAAGTGCACAAGATGGTGGCGAATGGGAACGTAGGGTCGTCGCCTCGATCGCCAAGAAATTGAAAAGGGGCCAGCGAGGAGCGCCTTTTGGCTCGCATCGCCGGGTCCGCGATCAAGGCCCTCGACGGAGCGGTGCCGAAATTGCCGAACAGGCGATACTTTCGGCTCTGGTCCGCAAATACAAGACTGGCGGTTCCTAAGCAGCGAGCCCAGGCGGTGCCACGTTCCTCCTACGGCATTTCATTATCCACGCATGTTACCGAGGCTGCTGAGCCTGCTCGAATTCCGGAACAATGCAGCACATCGGGTCCGCCATCGCGGCGCTGGAATGGCTCAAGCGTCTGATCGACGAGGACGACAGACGGATCGACCCGTATCGATCCGAGACCTGGCTGTAGGCCTGAAGGCCTAGCATCCTGCCGTATTTCACGTTTACCAGGGCGTCGCCTTGCGCTGTGGCGGCAAATAATAGGCCGTCGCTCGAAGCCGGAGTGCCCATGGATCGGTAACCCCGCCTGCGCCTCGACCACCCTGGCTAGCGCCCGGTCGTAGGCTTCGCTCTCGACATGCCACTGTCGAACACGGATTAACACCCACAAGGTGTGGGTGTCTGTGGCATCGGCCATCATGCGCAGGCCAAAGCTAGTCTCTTCTGCGAGGATGACGTTCATCGCAGGGCGCTCCTGTACGCAGATGACTGAATGCTTCGCAGAAGCCAGTCGCAGCATCCACGTCTGGACGTCGCCTTCGCAATCGAGCCGCCCGGAATCGTAACAGCCCGAGCTGGCGCGGCCAAGCTCGCGTAACCGGATGTCGAGGTGAGCTTGAGATTTGCCAGCTATCCTCCTGTCGCAACGGCCCCGCGAGACGATCGCTGTCGGCCACAGCCTGGGCCGGAACAAGTGCAGGTCTGAGATCGCCATAGCGTCGGGACCCGCCCAAGCATTGCCCAATAGGTCTCGTGTTTCTTTTCGCATCCGGTGGATCTTTTACTTGACACATCCGGCCATAGCATCTGCCAATAGGGACAAGGCCCGCGGCACCAAGCGGCGCATCCGCGCCCACTATCGTGCGGAGGGCCACTAACAATTCACCAGGTTTCAGAGTGAATCAGCAGCAACAAAAATCGACGGCAAACTCGATGGGGGCTACGCGGATGGGGGCGCGCTTACTGAGCGCCGAGTCTCAACTGTACCGTCGCCACCGAACTTTGGAGCTGTCGATCCTGTTCAGGACGTTCATTCAGAACCCTACTCGGTTTGTCGTGCTTGCGACAGCGTGATGTGCGGTTTGGCACGTCTCGGCGCTCTAGGGCAGCCATTGAATAACATACAGAACAGTTTTCTGATGCTTTTCGCTCCTTCTGCATTGGCACGAATCTTGAACCTTTTTGTTGCGCGCCGCTAGGAGCTCCCAACGGGGGCCTTGGCATCTTCTCAATCCAGCTCTGAACGGAGACACCAATGATGAACAACATGGCAGCCTATCGTGTAACCGAATTAACCCCTCAAGAAGCAGCTGAAACCTCCGGAGGTTGGTATTTTTGGGTTTACTTGTTTTTGCGACGTTACGGACACTTGTTTGGTTGATAAGCGAGCTGGCTCTCGATGGCTCCTAGTGACTACAGACTAGCAGTTCCCCTTTCTGCTGAAACGGCCAGCTGCACCGCAGAAAGCATACTGGCGCGACGATCAGGACGATCCTTGAGCATTTATAGGGCGATCTTGCTCTTCGTCGCCGCGGCATTTGGCTCACTGCCACTCGTTACCATTCCGGTCTCCATGCAGAGTGTCGGTACTATTCGCCCGATCGTGGAGAAGACGCCCCTGATAGCGCCCGTCTCCGGACGCATCTCCCGTGTCCTTGCCTTTGAGAACGATGTCGTTGCTAAGGGGAAGGAAATAATCGCCTTTGACGATCATGTAATCGAGGAAAAGCTCAGCGGGGTTTTAGCCGACATTCATGCCAAGAGCGATCTTGCCCATGACTTCCAAACGCTGATTTCTTCCGGCGCAAGGCTCAGCGTCTCGCCCCCCTCCAAACCGAATCCGCGACGGCTGAAAGGGTGCATTTTCTCAACTTGCTGCGCGAGAACCAAAATGCGCGCAGTAACGCCGCGGCGGAACTCGACCGCGCAAAGCGACTTGTCTCGGCTGCTGCGGCGCCGGCGAAGACCGTTGACGAGAAGGCTTTCGCTCTCCAAAATATCGAGGTCCAAGGCGAGATCCTCGTGCGACGCAAAACCGCTGATTGGAACCAGAAGCTCCTTGATGCTAACCTGCGCTTAAAGGAACTCACGGCCACCTTGCATCAGCTCGAGCACGAACGGGACCTGCACCGCATCCGCGCCCCAGTATCGGGTGCTCTCGAGCAGTTCTCCGGCCTCGCGCACGGAAGCTACGTGCAGAGCGGGCAAACCGTTGGTTGGATCTCGCCGAACGACGATCTGGTGGCGGAAATCTACGTCTCCCCCAACGACATTGGCTTTGTGCAGCCTGGTCAGCCGGTGCGGCTCCAAGTGGATGCCTTTAACTACAACCAATGGGGTGTCATCAAAGCAAGGGTGGTCGAGGTGGCGCAGGACTTCACTCTGCATGACGGGAACCCGGTCTTCAAGGTCCAGTGCGCGCTCTCTCGCAGCGAACTCGCGCTGAAAAGCGGGGCCATCGGCCACCTGAAGAAAGGCATGACCGTGCGGGCTCGCTTTCTGTTGGCCAATCGCACTCTCCTGCAACTGCTCTACGACGAGGCAGACGATTGGCTCAACCCGATGCTGGCGGGGCGCTAATATTGTCCCAACAGCCAGCGAGCCTCCATGTCGAGTAAGGCCATTAAGTTCAAACAGCGTGACATCACGGATTGCGGCGCCGCCAGCCTCGCATCTGTCGCAGCCTTCTATGGCTACAAGTTGCCATTGGCGCGCATCCGCCAGTATGCGTCGACCGACCGCTCCGGTACGAGTGTGCTGGGGCTCACGGAAGCGGCGCAGAAGCTGGGCTTCATCGCGAAAGGCGTCAAAGGTGGCTTCGACAGCCTGTACAAGATCCCCAAGCCCGCTATCGCGCACGTCGTCAAGGAGGACCTGCACCATTTCGTAGTGGTCCATGCGATCGACGCCAAGTGGGTCATCGTCATGGACCCGGCCTTGGGCGAAATCTGCAAAGTGCCGCATCAGGAATTCATGGAGCAATGGACCGGCGTTCTGGTTTTGCTGGTTCCGGCAGACACATTCAATCGTCGAGACGAGACCACGTCGCCCCTCGCCCGATTCGCCCGCCTACTCGCGCCACACCGCACGGTGATGGCGCAGGCTCTCGTCGGCGCTCTTGTGACGACCGTCCTCAGTCTCTCGACGGCGATCTACGTTCAGAAGATCGTTGATCACGTGATCCCAGCGGGAAACCGCAACCTGCTCAACTTGATGAGCATCGCAATGCTGCTGATCCTAGCGATACAGATCCTGATCAACCTCCTAAGAGGCCGACTCGTCCTGCAGACGGGGCAGAAGATCGACGTATGCTTGATCCTCGGCTATTACAATCACATCCTGGCCCTGCCCCAGAAGTTCTTCGATAGCATGCGCATGGGAGAAATCGTGTCGCGCATGAACGACGCTGTGAAAATCAGGAGCTTCCTGAACGACGTTTCGATAAACATGTTTGTTGACATTTTAATGATACTGTTCTCGTTCGGAATGATGTTCATCTATTCCTGGAATATTGCTTTGATCGTGGCGCTCGCCATTCCAATGTACATCCTGGTATATTGGGCCATCAATCGGATGAATCGAAATCTCCAACGAGTCATCATGGAAAATGACGCCAAACTCGAGGCGCAACTGGTAGAATCACTCGGAGCTGTCTCCACCATTAAGACTTCCGGCGTCGAGAGCTTCGCAAACTTCAAAATGGAGACCCGCTTCGTAAAGATGCTGCATTCCGTCTACAGCTCCGGGCTGATCTCAATCTGCGGCGACAACGCCTCGACGTTGCTGTCGGTCCTGTTCACCATCGTGCTGATGTGGTTTGGAACCACGCTTGCGCTCGAACAGGCCGTCACGCCCGGCGAATTGCTGTCCTGCTATACGTTGCTTGGCTATATCACCCGGCCGGTCGCCCGCCTGATCCAGACCAACCGGATCGTTCAAGACGCGTTTATCGCGGCGGATAGACTTTTCGAGATCTTTGAACTGGAGTCGGCAAGCAGCAGCGGCATCGATGCTACGAAGACCGATCTCGGAGATATTCGCCTGGAGAACGTCACATTCCGCTATGGCGCGCAGGCGGAGGTTTTCAGCGATCTAAGCGTCTCCTTTCGCCAAGGAGAGTTGACGGCCGTCGTGGGTGAGAGCGGCTCGGGCAAAAGCACCCTTGCGGCTCTGCTGCAGAATGTCTACCAGCTTGAGGATGGATGCATTCGGATCGGCCAATATGCCCTCCAGGATTTCTCGAGCGCATCACTGCACAAGGTCATGGCTGCAGTACCGCAATCGATAGACGTCTTCTCCGGTTCCGTGATCGAGAACATCGCCCTGGGCGAGTTCGAACCGGAGTTCGATAAGATCGTACGCATCTGTGATCGAATAGGACTGCGGGAGTGCATCGAGCGCTGGCCCGGGCGGTTCCAGGCCCATCTGGGCGAGAACGGGGTTCGCCTCTCCGGAGGTGAGAAGCAGCGCCTCGCATTGGCTCGGGCCCTGTACCGGGATCCCGACGTTCTAATCCTTGACGAAGCGACCTCCTCTCTGGACTCGGCAGCCGAAGAATTTGTGCTGCGGGTTGTTGAGGATCTGTCTCGCGCTGGGAAGACCATCATAGTCATCACTCATCGGTTGAGCACCGTTCGTGGGGCGGACAATATTGTGGTCCTGGACAAGGGGCGGGTCATTGAGGAGGGAAAGCACGCTGACCTAGTGAGAACTGATGGCCCTTACGCTCGATTATGGCGGGCGCCAAGGTCGTGATCCGTGTAGGCCCTGTCGGCTCGAGGATTGAAAACGGTTGTGAACGTCACGGTTAAGCAGCATGGCAACATTGTCGGCTGTGAACTTGAAGCGGCGGTGATCGGAACGTGGGCGATGGACTTCGTTCACGACCAACTCGCAACGGGTAAGAAACTGCGCGTGCTGACGGTGGTCGACACCTTCTCGCGCTACGTGCCGGTGCTTGATCCACGTCATAGCTATAGAGGCGAAGACGTTGTGCAAACCCTTGAACGGGTGTGCCAAAAAGCCGGCTATCCGAAAACGATCCGTGTCGACCAAGGGACCGAGTTCGTGTCGCGCGACTTGGACCTGCGGGCCTATTCCAAGGGTGTGACGTTGGACTTCTCACGCCCCGGCAAGCCGACTGATAATGCTTTCATCGAAGCGTTCAATGGCCGCTTCCGTGCAGAATGCCTGAACCAGCATTGGTTCCTGACCCTTGCGGATGCCCGCGAAAAGATGGAGGATTGGCGTAGATACTACAATGAGGAAAGACCTCATGGTGCGATCGGCAACAAGGTGCCGATCTCGTTGGTGAATTCGGGAGGCGCAACCAGCCCGCCTCCCTGAATGAAGCCGGAAAACTCTAGCATCCGGTGGTCCAACGTTTGGGAGCGGTTCAAGACCGCCGAGGCTCTAATCGCCGCCGGATGAAAATTCAGTGGCAGGTCATTTGAAGGCCAACCACCTACCTTCCTGCCGAACACTGGCAGACCAGAAAACAAGGGGCGCAGCCAATACACGTCGCTTGATCAGTGCTTGTGAGATACGCCGGAGCCAAAGAGGAGCCGTAGTGAGTAGTGAACGCACTGTCATGCAGGTTCCTCCATGTCGCCCCCCCCCCGCGCCAAGAACGCTAGGGCACACCCCCGGATTGCTTGATTGCTGGGCAGATTAGCGAAGAATTCCGCCCTATATGAGCCGTTTCAACCGCACTTAAACGCGCGCTACATCTGAATAGGTCTTAATTGTTGTTAAGCCATTATCGACCAGGCCAGTTCCCGCCTCGGCGAGCTTTTGGAGGTTGTCGAAGCCAAATCGATGTACGTCGCGGAGCGTCTTCGAGAGTACTACGAGCCGCCCCGCCGTGAGTAATATCCGACCGAATCCCTCATGGTTCACAGTCAACACCGGTGACGCCATCAGTCCGGACTGCTCCTCTATAGCAAGTGCTACGGCGGCATAGAAGATCTCAAGCCGCCACTGCACCTCTAGGTCAGGTCCCCCGATGAGAGGAATCGCCCTACGCTGCTGCCTCGTCACGATGAAATCACAGAGCAAATCGGTGTCCGATTTCTCTTGCCACAATTCAAAGGTGTCTTGAGCACGCATCAGACGCAAGAGGCACTTAATGAAAGGCGTGGCGAGAGCATCTTTCTCATCTAATCGAGCATTGTTGGGGACAGGGGTGACGTTTGACATCAGTTAAAATCCTCCTGAGTGTTGGATGCGGTTTGACTAAGGGCCACACCCGCTTCCGGTAACACCATCCCTTAAAATGGTGCGGCAGATGGGACCTGTGGCGACGCAACTTGGCCCGGACGAATGACATGGCCCCTCGAAACGGGGCGGCCGCAACAACAACGGCAAGCGGCGGGCAACGCTGGCGGGCTTGACGAAAAGCGCTTCACAAGCGAGATTCCCGTCGCGATAGTCCAGTGGCGGTAGGTTTCGCCGCGAACTCCACCCTCAACCAACCTATTCGCCGCCAGGTGTAAAACCGTGTCTCGGGCTTTCGAATTGAGGATCAGGCGGGGGGTGGAATCAGCTTTTCGAGGTCGACAAGGACAGTGAGAGTATCTTGAGAGGCCGTGTACTTGCCGATACCCCCTTTTCCGTGCGAACTGATGCAGACCTGCCATGTATTTTCCCTTCAAGGTTCAAATCGACTTCGACCGGACGCCACACGTTCCACCAGGCGATTGCCCGCCGCGTAGTTCTGGGAGTTCAAGACTCATGCCAGTCTCCTCCGCTGAGGTTCGGAACACGGCATCTGTATTGTTTCCAGCTTCTTAGCTAGCCCATGAAGAATTGATCGAGGACAACGTTGTCGTGAACCGGACAAGACGCGGTGGGGATCGAAGAAATGGCATCCCGGTGCAGCGGCGGAACCTATTCTCCGGCCACGTCAGCAACAAATGACACCCGCCGAAGCCGCTCCGCTCTCAATTCGCGGATTGGGCGCAATGTCCGGCCGCTTGCCGAGGTGCAGCCGGTCGATCTTCTTTGCTTGGCGATCACAGCGCCTCCCAGTGATGGACTCCGAGACCCGCATGCATCACTGGCTGGAGCTCCCTTCCTCGACAGTTAGCGCCGTCATTTGGGGGAATGCCGCGGGCAAATGGAATGCGGCATAGGCCCCCGCGACGCCGGCGACAGCTCAACAACGCTCTGAATTTCCACAGTGAACGGCTGTTAGACGTAGCCGGCAAAGGGGAAGCTCACGAAGATCAGATGGCCCTTCAGGGCCGGGTCCTGGTCCGATGCCCACCGGATCGACCGGCCGCAAGGTTTTAGGACCGTTTCAACAACCAGCCCCTGGGCGCCTCGGCGGCGTGTATCTTAAGTTGCCGGCGTGCGTCGGCCGCGTTCACTCTCTATCCGCACCAGAACACGGCACCCGGGGGATCATGCTGCCGGCACGACCTAGCTGGCCGGTACCGTCGGCGCCGGCAAGAGGATGACTGTGGCAGCGGCCGTCATGGAGCAGTGCTGCCTCGGTGTGACCGCTGAGGCGATACTCGGTAACCGATGTTCTGCTCCCACGTTGCTCTGGCAGCCCTGATCTGTGATCGCCTATCCATGGACGAGCAACAGGAGTTTCTCCATGGAGACTACAATTGAGTTTCTCACGACCAAGAAGTCTGGACGTGATATGCATCGGCATTGGCCGGACGAAGTCAAGGCGCAGATCGTTTCGGAAAGTCTTCGGCCAGGCGCGATGGTCAATGAGGTCGCAGAGCGCCACGGCTTGAAGCCGAACCACCTGTCCACATGGAGAACGATGGCACGGCAGGGCAAGCTGGTTCTGCCTGCACCCGAGGATGCGGTGGAGTTCGCTGCGGTGATCGTTGATCCACCCGTTTCGGAGCCGCCGATCAAGAAAGCCAGCCGTCCCGAGATCATCGTCGGTGCTGTCACGATACGTTTGGAAGAAGGCGCGTCCGCCACCCGGATCGCCGCTGTCGCACGTGCCCTTGCGGTTCCGGCATGATCTTTCCATCGAACCGCGTCCGGATCATGGTGGCGACCAAGCCGGTCGACTTCCGCAAGGGGCATGACGGATTGGCGGCGCTTGTCAAAAACGAGCTGCACAAGGACCCATTTACGGGGACCGTCTTCGTATTTCGGTCACGCAAGGTGGACCGGTTGAAGCTAATCTACTGGGATGGCAGCGGTCTGGTGATGGCTTACAAGCGGCTGGAGGAGCACACGTTCACTTGGCCAGATATCCGGGACGGCTTGATGACCCTGGGACCTGCCCAGTTCGAAGCGTTGTTTGCGGGGCTCGACTGGCGTCGGGTCCGTTCCATTGAGGCGAGAGCTGTCAGTACCGGAGCAATACTCCTCATTAGTGCCGTTTGAATCTTCCCCAGGTGCTGCGGCCGCCGGTCTTCCGGGGCGCGCCCCGGAAGACCGGCGGCGCGTCATCGCCGATACTCCTTCCGATGGTCGGAAGGGGGATATTGGTGATCAAGCTGAGGGAGACGATCATGATCCTGGATCTGCATCAGCAGGGGCTGACGGTGTCGGCTATTTCCAGAGAAACTGGCATCGATCGCAAGACGGTGCGCAAATACATTGAGCGAGGACTTGAGGCTCCGGCCTATGGTCCAAGAAAGCCTCGGGCGACGGTCATCGACCCGTTCGCTTCTTACTTGCGGGAGCGGGTCAAATCCTATCCCGGTCTGACCGGCAGTCGATTGTTTCGAGAACTGCGTGAACGAGGCTATACCGGCGGCTACACGGCTGTGACGGATTTTCTCCGCGATGTACGCCCCGTTGCAAGTCAGGGCTTTGAAGTTCGTTTCGAGACGCCGCCTGGTGAGCAGGCCCAGGTCGATTTCGCCCAGTTCCATGTCGTCTTCACCGACGAACCGATGACGCCGAGGATCGTCTGGCTGTTCTCGATGGTGCTGGGTCATAGCCGCCTCATCTGGGCACGCTTCGTCATGCATCAGAACCTGCCGACCGTCCTGCGGTGTCATATAGCGGCCTTCGAGGCCATTGGTGGCGCTCCAAGAGAGGTGCTTTACGACCGGATGAAGACGGCCGTTATCGGCGAAGGCCAGACAGAAGGCATCGTCTATAACCGTGCCCTGATCGACCTGGCACGCCACTACGGTTTCCACCCGAAGGCCTGCAAACCTTATCGGGCCAAGACGAAGGGCAAGGTCGAGAGACCCTTTCGCTATATCCGCGAAGACTTCTTCCTCGCCCGTTCGTTTCGCAACCTCGATGATCTGAACGCCCAGCTCCGGCACTGGCTGGATACCGTCGCCAATCCAAGGAAGCATGCCACGACCCTGCGTGTCGTCAATGAAGCCTTCGCCGAGGAGCGGAAGCACCTGCGACCGTTACCGCTGGCTCCGTTCAAATCCGTTCTGAAGCTGGAGCGCCGGGTATCGCGGGAGGGAATGGTCAGCGTCGGCGGCAACACCTATAGCGTTCCGGATGCTACGCGAAGCCGAACGGTGGAAGTCCATTCTCTCGCTGACGAGGTCCGCATCTTCGAGAACGGCGTGCTGATCGCAGCCCATCCCGTCCTGGAGGGCCGCAAACAGCGCCGAGTTCATCCTGAGCATCGACGAACACTCGCGCCGCAACATCGGTCCAGGACGCGCGACGACGCCATTGTCGTCAAGCCCGCCGGCGACACCGTGCTTCAGAGATCTCTCGCCTTCTACGATGCCGTCGGCAAAGTCCTGGCACAGGAGAATCGCCCATGAGCGCGGCCCTCGATGCCATTCCGTCCATGATCGATCGTATCCGTCATGATCTCGTCGGCCTGAAGATGCCACGTGCACTCGAAGCTCTCGACCACGTCGTTCGACGCCTCGAGCACGGTGAGCTTTCCGCGCTGGAAGCCATTGATATCCTTCTCTCCGAGGAACTCACCTTACGCGAGAACAGCCGGATCAAGACCGCACTGCGAATGGGCAGGCTTGCGACGATCAAGACGCTCGCCGGCTTCGACTTCACCTTCCAGCCTTCGCTTGATCGAGATCGGATACTCACCTTGGCGCAGCTCGGCTTCGTCGATCGTCACGAGGCCGTTCATTTCCTTGGTCCGCCGGGAACAGGCAAAAGCCATCTCGCCACAGCGCTCGGCGTCGAAGCCGTGAAGGCCGGAAAGAGTGTGTATTTTACGACGCTCGCCGATCTGATCGGCTCACTTGCCCGCTCCGAGCGGGAAGGCAGATTGCAGGAGCGCATTCGCTTCTTCTGCAGGCCCAGCCTGCTGATCGTCGACGAGATCGGCTACCTGCCCGTCGTCCAGGGCGGCGGCAATCTGTTCTTCCAGCTCGTCAACGCGCGATATGAACGTGGCGCGATGATCCTGACGTCAAACCGCGGCTTTGCAGAATGGGGCGACGTCTTCGGAGATCCCGTCGTCGCAACGGCGCTGCTCGACAGATTGCTTCATCATGCCGTGGTCGTGCAGATCGAAGGATCAAGCTATCGGCTGCGGCAGCATGCCGAGCTGATGCCGGAGCATGTCCGATCCAAAGCCCTGATCGCACCGCCGGCGTTCGCTCCACCTCAAAAGCCACGTGGACGTCCGCCAAAAAATCCCCAAATCTCCGTGGCGTCCACATCGGCATAAATGGGGAATTTTACTTCGGCACTTCTGAGGAAAATTCACGCGGCATTGACAAGAGCGCCTAACGCCATCGAATAGGTGCGTCACGATGACTCGGGCGGCAAATTTTGACGGAGAGCGGAGCCGCAATTTGATAGCCTTCCACCATGTTGGACGCCGCCGATTTGCCGGACGATATTGCTGCCCTGAAGGCGATGCTGATCGCGGCGCAAGCGCGTGAAGTCCGCAAGGATGATCGGATCGAACGGCTGGAGAAGTTGGTCGCCGCTTTCAAGCAGGTAGCCTTTGGCCGCAAATCCGAGAAGGCCGATCCCGAGCAGTTCGATCTCGCACTGGAGGACTTGGAAACGGCCATTGCGGCCGTCCATGCCGAAGACGAGGCCGATAGCCCTTCGGGTAATCCGCACCCCAAACCACGCGCTGCCAATCGCGGCTCTCTTCCCGCCCACCTTCCTCGTGTCGAGGAGATTATCGAGCCGGAAAGCCTGATCTGCCCCTGTGGCGGCGGCCTGCATTGCATCGGCGAGGACGTGTCCGAGCGGCTGGATGTCGTTCCGGCGCAGTACCATGTCATCGTCACCCGCCGTCCCAAATATGCCTGCCGTTCCTGCTCCGACGGCGTCTCCCAGGTTCCGGCACCTGCTCGACTGATCCACGCCGGATTGCCGACTGAGGCGACTATCGCGCATGTCCTGGTGTCGAAGTACGCCGATCATCTGCCGCTCTACCGCCAGGCCCAGATTATGAGCCGACAGGGCATCGATCTCGACCGCTCCACGCTCGCCGATTGGGTCGGCCGGGCAGCGTTCGAACTGCGTCCGGTCTTCGACGCTCTGATCGCAGACCTGAAGCGGTCGACGAAGCTGTTCATGGACGAGACCCGAGCACCGGTTCTCGATCCCGGCTCCCGCAAAACCAAAACCGGATACTTCTGGGCGTTGGCCCGCGATGACCGACCTTGGGGCGGAGGTGCGCCGCCAGGTGTCGCCTTCACCTATGCACCCAGTCGCGGCGGGCTACATGCCGAACGAATATTGCAAGGGTTCACTGGCATCCTTCAGGTGGATGGCTACGCTGGATATAACCGGCTGATTGCCCCGGATCGCGTCGGCCCGGACATCCGGCTTGCCTATTGTTGGGCCCATGCCCGTCGCAAGCTGGTCGAGATCACGCGCACCGGGTCAGCGCCAATTGCCGAGGAAGGCGTGAGGCGGATCGGCGAACTCTATCGGATCGAGGCGGAGCTGCGCGGCCTTCCCGCCGAAGCTCGGCTTGCAGGAAGGCAGGAGCGATCCGCGCCTTTGATAGCCGACATGCGGTCCTGGCTCACTCAGCATCGTGTCGCTGGTAAGTCGCCGCTTGGCGAAGCGCTTGCCTACATCGCAAAATACTGGGATGGCCTTTGCCGCTTCCTGGCCGATGGCCGCATCGAGATCGACAACAACAGCGTCGAGAGAACAATTCGGCCGATTGCCCTTAACCGCAAGAACGCGCTTTTTGCCGGGCATGATGCCGGAGCGGAGAACTGGGCAACCATCGCCTCACTCATCGAGACGTGCAAGCTCAACGCCGTTGATCCGTTTGCATATTTGACCAACACGCTCACCGCCATTGTCAACGGCCATAAGCAGCGTCAGATCGAGAGTATCCTACCGTGGAATCATCCGGCTGGGTAATATGTGCCAAAGGCTTCCATCGCCCTTTGCGGACTTCTCGGGACCCGCTAAACGTGCCGCTAGAACAGCGAGGGCGCGATGGTCAGAGGCAGAAAGCAGAAACGAGGCGATATCGTTAGGATCGACATTGGAAACGGAAAGCGATTTCACGCCGTTGCCCTAACACATCCGCTGTTCGCTTTTCTCGACGGTGTTTTCGAAAGTGAAGAACCGGTTCAAGACGTGCGAGATCGAGCGGTTCTCTTCAAGCTATGGGTGATGGACAGCGCTGCGAAGTCCGGGCGATGGCCCATCGTTGGAAAGGTTGATCCACCCACGGTGTCCGCGTTGGACGGCGCGGTGTTTTTCAAGCAGGACCGAATTTCGGGCAGAATTTCAGCGTATGATGCCATCGAGAATGCCGAGTCTCCGCTCAGCTTTGAAGAGGCGGACCGCCTAGAATGCGCTGCTGTTTGGAGCCCTGAGCATGTCGAAGACAGGCTTCGTGATCATCTGAACGGCATCTCGAACAAGTGGTGGGCATCAATGCGGCCCCGAAAATAGCGCTGATCGACCTTGTCGGAACGCCCTATGTTGCGGCGAAGCGCCGTCGCACCTTCACGACGGCAGTCTTCGAAACGGCGAAAGCTTCAAGGTGGGAGCGAGACAGCGCTTACGATACTCGCTGTTTCCGGTCATTGCTTAGCACAGGCCGGAAAAGCGTTTCTGGTACCTTAGCGAACGCTCGCGATTTTAGCAGGGACAACGGGACCTGGCGGCAAGCGGACCCCAAACAAGTGCGAAGCAAACCGAATCTTTGGCAACCTCAAAGAGGGTGGAGTCGATACCCTGGGGGTCAAGCGCCCGCGTCGTCGCGGAGCATTGGGCGCGGAGGGGTTTGCGGATTCTCGATACGTGATTGGCACATCAGTCGGACCTCAGCTGATCTTCGTGCAAAAGGATCCTTTAAAAATGGGCCCCTTAACGCGTGCCTTGGCATGCTTGCTTGCTGACGAAGTTTAGGTTGAGAATTGAACACCGCTAGTTATTCGCAGGATTGCTCGGCAAACGAACGAGGCGGGGTGGCGTTCCAAGCATGAGCTGGGACAGATAGGGAATGTCGCGCACGCTCCAGCGAACTGCTAGTGCTACGGCAATGATCATCGTCCCGAGAATTCCCGCCGCGCCAGACCTCATTGTGGGAGCCCATTGTTCTCCGTAATGTATCAAATCCATGAGACGGAATACCGTAGCCTGCACCAGGTACAACACGAGCGTGCTCTGCCCCACTTCCACGGCGATAAAGCGAACCACCCGGTTCGAGCGTCCAATTTTCCAGGATTGAAGCAGAATCTCGATCATCACTGCAGAGGCCACTGTCGAGCCAAAAAACATCAGAAGGATATCTTTTGCCGACTGCAGATCCTGGATTAAGGCGAGATTGTTGTAGACATAGGTGTCCTCGCGCCACGCCATGAAGCACAAGCTAGCCGCGATAGAGGCGGACATCATCAGGAGTGGCTTATGATACCGCATTATGCTCGTCCACCAATCTCTCGACTGCGCAAATGAAAATCCCATGCAGAAAAAGGGATAGGTGTACTTTATGAGAGGGAATATAGAAAACGTCACGGGGGCAACTGCGACCAGTATGGATGAGACAAGCAAAGAGCGTGCCGACCCGGAGTTGAAGATCGAAATAAGTTTGACCAAAAGAAAAGAAGCAAACGCAGCCCAGATGAACCAGTATGTGCCGACGAAATCGTGCATGAATTGCAACAGGTTGCCAGGTGCGTCCGGCGGCCGGGGAAACATGAGCAATTTGACTGCCTCCAAAAGGGTGAACCAGAACAGCGTCGGCACCAGGAGCTGCAGCGCGCGATCACCGATGGCTTGCCTGAACGATTTGCCTAGTAGCCCTGATCTAGAGAGATATCCGCTTATCGCCATAAAGAGAGGCATGTGAAACATGTAGATCGATTTGAAGCATGCCGAATCCCAGAAGCCATCACCCTCGTAAAAGATATATTGTATCAGGTGACCGAAAATCACCAAGACAATGAGTATTCCTTTGGCGAAGTCTAAAGCTAGATCGCGATCGTCGGCCTCTGGCGCCTCAGGCACTGTCTTTCCACCTACAATTCTTGCTCGCATTCTCAACATCTCACGATGCCTAGGGGAGCCTTTGAAAGCGGCATTTTCCAACCTCTCGTTCATCATGCAGGCTAATCCAGCTTCCGATCAGCGCTCCGACTTCGGCATGCTGAACGACGGCCAACGGTCATACAATTTGCCTGGGTTCCAAGTTCACAGGGCGACCGTGGCGACTTAGGCCCAGTAGCCGTTTTCGGCGTGTCCATTGGCTGTTTTTCGCCGCAACGTACGCCCCGCCTAAACTCGCTGCCGCGCAACTGCTTGGGCTGCCACGTCGTCGAAATCTTCTAACGGACATTTGCGCGTATGCAAGTAGCGCTGCTTGACTCTGCACTCGGCTATTGTTGCGATTGCATATGATTCTCCATGCCAAACTTGCGCGACACCGTATCAAAAGAACATATTGCCGATTCAATGGCTCCTAGCCGCTGTGGGTATCGTCTATCACCTACCGGCGCTTGGGTGTGGATCGGCACCCCAGCGCAACCCCCCAGACGCTGGAGATTTGCTCCATTAGATCCGCCGCCCAACGTGTCCTATATGGCAGCCTCACCATTGTAAAATTCATGCTCCTAATGACACGCATCTGCGGTATGGATGAGTATCGCGGACCCTTGACAACCTTGAGCGGAAGGTCGGTGAGTATCGCGATACACGAGGCTTTGGCCGCGATCGCCGCCGTTTTGGATCGCCGCCAATGATAGCTGGACGTTGGGCTGCCATTGTCGATCCGTATGCGACGTTTGTCGATACGTCAGAGACGACCGTGGTCCCAATCCGTAGGAAGATCGCAGTAAGCGTCAAGATATGCGGGATGCAACGGCCAGTGTCTGGGGATGCGCTCCCCTGTCAAGGTCGAGACCCCCTCCTCGATCAGTGGCTTTCCCTTTTTGGGATACCTCTCCTTCGGTGGCGAAAGAATGAAACCGGGCTGGATATGTCGCTGGTCATTTCGCGCGATTCAAATTGGCGCAGACTTTGCGGCTCGCTTGACGCGACGATCCCCCTGAGCTGAAGAAGGCCGGCCGCAATAGCGCCGAGCATTGGCGCACATATATAAAGCCAGAGTTGAGAGAGTGCCGCCCCTCCTGCGAAAAGTGCTGGGCCGATCGATCGTGCTGGATTCACAGAAGAACCCGAAACGGTGATACCGCCAAGGTGGATCGCAACTAAGGCAAGTCCAATCGCCAATCGTGCAACAGCGCCGCGTCCAGCCGTGCATTTGAGGAATACAGTTACGAACAGGAACGTGGCGATAAACTCGAATAGGAACGCAGCTCTCCATCCGTAGACTACCCAGCCGGTTTGGGCGAAACCTTCTAGGGTGATATCGTAACCGCCGACCTTGTTCATAGCGATAAGGTAGAGCGTGCCTGCCGCCGCGATAGCTCCTGCACATTGGGCGGAGACATACGCGAGAAAGTCCCACACTCTCAATCGGCGCGACACGAGGAAACCCAGGCTGACCGCCGGATTGAGATGCGCGCCCGAGACTGGGCCAATCGTGTAGGCCATTGCAACCACGGTCGTCCCGAAGGCTAAAGCGACACCCAACAGGCCCACCTCTTGACGCATATAAAGCAATGTGCCGCAGCCGAGGAAGACAAGTGTGAAGGTCCCGAAGAATTCGCAAACATACTTTTTCATTTTTCACTCCATTGATTAGACCCCACGTACTTTTCGGTGTCATCCTCGTGCCGCCAAGCGTTCCGCATGCACCGAACCAATCATCGTGTCAGGTCCCGAAAACCTCCGTAGTTGACTTCAATTGCGTCCTTGTCCGACGAGATCGGCATCAGAGCCTATGGTCAACCAGCGTCACCGATCACCAGCAAACGTCGTACCAAATGAAATATGTTGCGCATCACAGCGATCGCTCTGATGACGTTCGGTCTTATGTTCGAAAGTGCCGTGAACAGGATAGGCAGGCGAACCGTACCGAGACGTATGGACCCGAGCTGGGCTACGAACAAATCGCCAAGCAGCCCATCCTCAAATTATCGAAACAACGACCCTCTTCATGGCTCCAAGCGGAAGGTGGTGCAAAGCAGGAACCAGGACAAGGGTTGATAAGACCGCCAGGGACGTTCACGAGAAGTCGAGTAACGCCCCTTAGCCACGAACAGGCACATGATCCTTGGCGCGATTTGAAGTCCGCGTGAATTCCCTTGTCCCCAGCGCAACCGTCGACATTTTTCGCAAATGTCGGGCATTCGCCACTTTTGTCAGATTTGTCGTGACTGGAACGTTTTGTTCGCCGGTCTCTCCGCCAAATACACATCAACCTGCCCTCAACCCGCCCATCGATAAACGAAAATCATCTTCTTGGCGCGTCGGAGCAGTTGGCATGGTGTTTGCTGATCCCTGGTTACAAGCGGCAGAAAGCAGTCTGCATGATGCCGGTTCATGAAACGAACGGAACGGAGGCCACCTGACCGTTCGTCATCGGATCCGCGTTCTACCAAAGCGGCCATGCATAGTCCGCCGGCGGAAGGGGTCAATCCCGATGTCACAGCTTGCAACCAACTCAAAGAGAAGGAAAATGCAATGACCAAGATTTCCGAAAGATCATTTGAAACGGTCGAAAACCCGGGGTCATCGCCGCTCAAGGTGCCAGATCAGTTCGGCGCATCCGTTGAAAAGGGGAACAAGCAGGTGACAGAGGCTCTTTTGAAATTTGCGTCCGGCGCTGAAGCGACACAGAAAATGCTGCCTCCGATCCTCGAAACGACAAGTCTATTCGGCAACGAATTGTGGTGGAAGACGATCGCTGCACTGCAAGCCGACGCCGAGGCCGGCTTCTCACATTTGCAAGCTTTGCTGGGCGCGAATTCGCCGTCGCAGATCCTCGAACAGCAGTCGGCCTTTTTCCGCAAGCGGGTTGAGACAAGTTTGCAGCACGCCAAGGAAGTCCGGGAGCTCTCAAGCAGGGCGGTGGAGGAAATCTCAAAGCCGGTCAAGGATGCTTTTGACAAGGTCCTGACGAACCCCAAAGCGACGTAAAGTTGACTCGGCACTAAGATCAGGGCTGGACGAATCATGATCGGAGCCGCTTTCGAGGAGACAACATTATGCGGCCGACTGATGTTTCATCTGTTCGCGGCGCTGGCGAATTCCGGCGTGATCTGGTCAGAGAGCGGACCCGTGCCGGCCCGGAGGAACGTGGTAGGCGCGGCGGCGGCCGCCGCTGATAAGCTTGCCAGGGCCTCATCTGGTGGCTGGCCACAAAGTGCGCGAGGCCATCGCACCTTACGAGGCTCTTAGATGGTTACATGTGGGGGATAGTAAAATGATTGTAGCTGTTCCAAATAGCGGGGCGTCACGGATTAACCAATCCGGTGTAGAAGCATTACGAGAATTTCCTAACTTTCCGATAGGCGGGATCTTGTTCAAGGATATAGCGCCTATGCTGGCTGGTAGAGGTGCATTGGGCGAAGTCGTTTCTACCGTCGCAAGCCAAGTGTCGGGAACAGAAATCGATGCCATTTTGGCGGTTGATGCGCGTGGTTTCATCTTGGGCGCCTCATTGGCTGATAGGCTCGGTTGCGGTTTCATCATGGTAAGGAAACCCGGTAAACTGCCGGGGGACGTCCTCTCATTTGAATACAGCTGTGAATACTGCTCCGGAACCCTGGAGGTAACTGCCGGCCTCATCGGTGACGGCCTGCGATGCCTGATTGCTGATGACCTTCTAGCGACGGGTGGCACTGCTCGGGCGACTGGGAATTTTGTCAAGTCCCAAGGCGGAGAGATCGCCGGATACGCATTCATACTCGAAATCGAAGTTTTGAAAGGCAGGCGTCAATTGGACGACGCACCAGTGATCAGTGCGATGACGTGCTAGCGCAGCAACATAGACGTAAGGAGGCAAGCGCATGAATACCCCTGATTGGCTTTCGACACCGCAGGACGTGCATGTAGCCAGTCAGACGCTACAGGCCCTCGTCACAAGTGAACTTTCGAAACGAGTCGTCTCGGAAAACGAAATTAAAACGATCTATCTGTTTCTAACCCGCAAGTGCAATTTGGGATGCCACCACTGTTATATCGCAGGCGTCGGGCCCAAGGCCAAGGGCATTGATTTCAACCTGGAGGCGATCCAAGGACTGATCGAGCAAGCACTACCCAATGGGCTGCGCAAGGTTAAGGTTTCCGGGGGTGAACCGATGGTTCACAAGGAATTCATGGCAGTCATGGAATATCTCGCATCCTGTGGGCTGAAGGAGCTGGTTTTCGAGACGAATGGAACCCTCTTTGACGAGTTCACGATCGAGCAGCTAAGTAGGCTCCCCAATTTGACGGTCTTCATCAGCCTCGACCATTTCGACCCAGAGGCGCACGACGCTTTCAGAGCAAAATCGGGTGCGTTCGCCAAGACTGCGATTGTCCTGCAGCGGCTTGGAAAAACTGACATCTCTACGGTGGTAACGACGACTGCCTATCGCAACAACTATGACAAGGTGATTTCGATTATAGATTTGGTGCTCGGCTGGGGCATCAAGAAGCATCGGACGCTGCTCAACATACATCCGATGGGCAACGCGCGCAGCCATGAGGACAATGCGATAAGCTTGGAGGAATGCAAGCTACTGATAGGCGATCTTTTGAAATCTCCCCATTTTGAGAGTGGCGCTGCATACATGACTCTGCCGCCGGCTCTGATGCCTCTCAAGTATCTGAACGGCGTGCATACTTGCGGTTGGGGCGACAACGTACTGGGCATACTGTCGAACGGACAAGTTTCGATGTGCAGTGCCTCCTACGATGATCCGGAAATGATCGCCGGCAATGCCTTCGAAATGCCCTTGATGGAAATCTGGCGCAACAGCCCGTTCTTCCATGAGCTACGCGAGGTGGTGAGTGGCGAGGTTAAGGGCGTCTGCGGCAACTGCGTGTTTTATCCAGTCTGTCGCGGCGTCTGCAAGATGAGTAGCTGGTCGCACTATGGTGAAAAGGACGCGCCCTATCCGCTGTGCCAGGAACTTTACAATAACGGAGGTTTTCCGGAGTACGCCCTGGTGGACCCGACGAAAGATTCCACCTACCGCCGCGGAGTTATAGCGAAAGAGCGTCGGCCCGCCGCCGAAGCTCCTGTCTATAACTTCTCGGAGGAAATCGCGGCTGCTGCGCAACACACTCACTAACGCAGGAGGCGCGACGTAATAATTGCTGTGTCGACGACGTAATTTAACCAGGTCAACAAAAATAACGTGGAGGATTGAGGATGAGCAGAGCTTTCCGAGGTGCGGCGGGTGTGGCGCACACACTTGCGAACAACGCGATACGATCCGGCAACAAAGCAGCCGCCCAGCAAGCCCAGGTGATTTCTCGTCTCGCGGAAGGACTCGCCCGGCTGCAGGCGGGTTTGGATGACCAAGCTCAGCAATTGACGGCTGGCCTTGTAAAATTAGAGCAATCGCTAAAGGTGTCACGCAGATCGCAACGGTCGAAATCCGGCTCACTCGCTGCTAACGGCGAACTACAAGACTACTACGTTGATATAACCGCCTCGAAGAAATTTGGCAAAGCCAATTGGCCGCGCGCCGCCGATTCAGGTCTTGTAGGACGCCGCATTGGGCGAGGACCGGTTAGGATGACTGGTTCCGACACACAATCGGCAAAGGCGGTTACCGCCGCATTCGCCAAACTTCTCTCGGCTCAGGCACAATTGCTGCAGATACGCAGTGAAGTGGAAGACCTCAAGAAGGTTCAGAGGTAGCGGCAATGGCTAGTTCCCGACTGTTTGGCTACGCCGTTGACGAAGAGGATGGCAAGCTGGTAATCGTGATTGACGGATTGCTTGCCGAAAGTTGCATCCGGCAAATTCGGGACAGCGCCCAGACGGGCCGCGGTGGTGAACTCTTGTCGCGATTGCTGCCGGTAAGTTCGGTTTACAAGCTTATGTCTGGACAAGAGGAACGCGCTGAAGAAACGCTCAGCCTTGAACAGTTGCTTGGACAAAACGTCGACCAGAGTTTCGCTTCCTTCGAACAACAGTTCGCCGACCTGAGGCAGACACTAGCCGAATTCGGCAGCCCGGAAAGTTCGAAATAAATCACGCAGCCGTATCAGGAGTCTCCGCGATGCTTCGGTTGTCACCAGAAGACTCTATTTTGCTGATCACCTGCCGGGCCTACCTACGACCCGAGGATGAAGAGCGTTTGGTCCGTCTCTGCAAGGAGCCTGTCAACTGGCCCTATGTGGTATGGCGCGCCGAGCATAATCGGACGGTGCCGCTGCTTGAGAATCACTTGCGCCGCCTCGATTTGTTGACACTATTGCCTACTGAGGCGGCGCATTACGTTCAGTGCTGGACTGTCATGTCAAAGGTCAGGTCCGCACTCGAATTTCGCAATCTGCCAGAAATCATGGATGCGCTGGATCGGGCCGGCATCGCCTGGTTCCTGGTGAAGGGACCAGATCTCGCGCTTCTCCACTATCCCGATCCACTCCTACGGCCGATGACCGATCTCGACATCATGGTCAAGCCCGCTGACGCGCAGCGCGTGCAGCGGCTCATGTTCGATCTCGGCTACCGGCACGGTATTTTCGACCCTTCAAATGGCAACTGGCATCCGGAACGAAAGGAACTCGATGACGAAACCTTCCGCGAAAGCTATTCCTTGCCGGTGTTTGTAAGGATAGAATCCGTTGAATCTCCGTTCCCTGGTCCCGCGGTGCCACGCCAGCTGCGCTACCGCCACGTAAAGGGATACATCGATTCCGCGAAGAAGCTGCACATGCCCATCTTCATTGATATGCATGTAAATCTCTCCGTCGGCATCGATGTCGAAGACATATGGTCAGGCGTGCGTCTTGCAAACGGTCTAGGCCGCATATTGCAGGTCCAATCCGCGACTGGCGCCGTCTGGTTCCTTTCGGCCAGGCTTTATCACGAGGCCTTCCTTTATAATTCGCTTCGACTATTGATGTTCGGCGATCTTCATGCGGTTCTACACAAAGAAATGGCGAATATTAGCTGGGCGGAGGTCGCTGCGATAGGTTACAAATACGAGATGAGGCCGGCGTTATATTTCGTCCTGACGCAGATGAAGCGCATCTGTGGGATAGACATACCGTCCGAGTTCCTAGAGCTCATTCGACCTGATCAAACCGAGGTACCACTTCAACATGATTGGGGCGACGTGTTGCCCAAACTGCTGTCTATTCCCACTGTTAACGATCTTGAGCTGGCGTAAATATGGCGCCCGAGTCACCATATCGTACAGATCCTGCGGCGAACGACCTTCGTATCGCAGCAACCGAAACCTCTGCAAAGTTTGCGTCAACAGTCCATCGGGCCCTCACGCGGTCAGGAATAACGATCCTAAACACGCAGGTGTTCAGCAATGGCCAGATGGCTGTCACTCCGCGCGACGGCGCGCTTGGCGGAAATGTGGTGGTCGTGCAAACATTTCCTGACAGCGTTCATGATCGTCTTTTCGAGTTGTTCCTAGCGCTTGGTGCCGTGCGGGCGCGGGGTCCCCGCACGATTACCGCTGTTCTTCCCTACCTCCCATATTCGCGTTCGGATCGCCCTGCCTTCGACGGCGGACCTGTACCGGTGCGAATCCTTGCGGGGATTATCGAAACGCTCGGTATAGATCGGCTGATAACTTTCGAACTCCATGTTCCTCAGCTGTGCGCCGCATTTGCCTGTCCTGTCGTCAATCTTCAGTTCGCTCCCGCCCTAGTTCGCCATCTCGGTTCTGCGGCCGTCGATGGCGACATGGTCGTTTCACCGGACTTCGGCGGAGCGAAGCGAGCTGAGCACTTGGCGGCCCTGCTCGGCTGCCCATTCGCTGTCATGCGCAAGCACCGCAGAGACGATGATGACTTTCGGGAGAGCGTCGAGATTCTGGGGGACGTTGCTGGCCGGACGATCATCCTGATTGACGACGAAATCAACAGTGGTCAGACGGCTTTTTCAGCCGCCGCACATCTCAAAGCGGCAGGCGCTCGCAAGATAACCCTTGCCGCAGCCCATGCCATATTCACGCCGTCGCTGAACGAAAACTGGGGACGGTCTCAGATCGACCGCATCGTTGTGACCGACAGCGTCGGACGTACCGACAATTTCCCCGACAGTGTCGAAGTAGTCTCGATCGGCAACGAAATTGCAGGCGCGCTGCAGGCACGCTGAGAAGCATTACCTGAAATCTAGCATCACGCGATTAACACGTGGATCGAGCGCCTGCTCGAATGCCTCTTGGGCGTTTGACGAGGGCCAAAGATTGACCTGCAGCACGTCGAAGCGTGCGGCGTGTTCAACGATGGTTCGGATGGCATTTCTCACGTCGTCCGCGCTTTGGGCTATGGTGCCGATCAGTTCAATTTCCCGGTAATGCAGAAAGTTAGCGCCTACCGATAACAAATCGGACGTCGGAATCGATTGGTAGAGTACAATCCTGGCACCGCGTGACGCCGCAGCTATGGCCCCCTGAATGCCTCTGACACCGAAGCGCGTGCAAAAGATGCAGTCGAAGCCCCAGCCATCCGTTAATTTCTCGACGAGTTTCGGATCAGACAGAGAATGAACTGACCCCGTTGCATGGGCGCCGGTCGACATCACAGGCCCATGCGTTGCCACGTCGTCATCGAAAAGGTAAACGTCGCATCCTTTGGTTGTCAGAAGTATCGAATGGAGAAGGCCCATCGTGCCTCCGCCGATGACGGCCACAGTGTCTCCAGCCTTTGCACGCGCCCTATTTATGCCGCGTGCCACGCAGGCGACAGGTTCAACTAACGCGGCACGCTCGGGAGCCAAAAAGGAAGGTACGGAAAAAACCTGATAGGCGGGTACGCCCACAAAATTGGCCAATCCCCCCGGCCCCTGCGGCACCCCTCCTCTCGCTTTAGGATTTAAATATGCACAGTGGTTGTCCAGTCCGAGGCGGCAGGCACGACATTGGCCGCATCTGCGCATTAAAAGCACCGCAACGCGGTCTCCTACGCGCAGGCCATCCGGTACATCGTCCGGCAGAGACACGATCGTGCCTGACAACTCGTGCCCGCCCCAATAGGGGTAAGTCGGCTTGGCGCCCCGATAAACGCGTTGCTCCGGTGTGCAGAGTCCACACAACTCTATCCGCACACCGACTTCGGACGATACGGCGAGTGGAACCGACAATGTCCATTCTTCAACCTTGCGGGGGCAAGTAATTACGAGTCCACGAACCTCCATACGAGACCTCTCGCTCCCCGACACACCGACTATCCTAATATGTACACTTACTTGCATCCAGAATCTAGCCAACAACCACAGGCGGCAGTCAGAAAGCTGATGAAATCACGTGCCTTGCTGGCGGGCTTGCTTATGTCCTGGGTCTTGACAAGCTTCTCGGAGATATCGTCGGCGCAAACGGCAAAGGACGTTTCAAGCGGCAGAAGTGTTCCCTTGCGCAAGGAGCGACGAAACTATTGAAGGTAGAGTGGAGCGCTTGGGCCGCGTCAATGCCACCAGCCTCAAACACGAGCCGCGGTTTACCAGCCCGTTCTTCGATGCATCCTCATCTCTGCGAAGATGCCATGTCGCCTTCCCTCATCTGCCCGCGCGAACCCTCCTAAGAGCCTATCGCCACATCGTCCAAAGCTTCATCCTTCGTGGCGCACCGGTTCGAATCGAACAGACCAACAATCCGAGTCGCACCGAGAAGGATGACGGCAACTAGATCGGTAGTTGGGCGGCCGCAACATCAGAAAGGTCTCAGCGTTTGCTGGACGCGTGCCTGCGATGGCGGTGGTGGCAACGATCTTCTCTGGCTGCCCCAAGCGCGGGAGAGGCCATTCGACGCTAGCAAGAGTTCGCTCGAACCTGATATCCGTTACCGCAACGACTTCGCTGAGACCACCTCCCAGGCACCATTCTACGATGCCGGCGAACAAGGTCAGCGTTGCCTCGTGAACGGAACCATCTCCCCTCCCCTCCCCTCCACTCTTCGAGGTGTCGACGCAAAAGCGAGAACTCTAGACCATCAGGGGATTGGCGTTCAGGCGGCCCTTCGGGAGCAGAGACGGAAATACGTCTACCAGCATGGTCGGTCCCATCGCAGACAAATCGCGTGCACATCCTGCAAGTGGTCCAGCCGCGGTGACATCCAGGATGGCAGTCGGGGCGAGAGCGTCAACCCCATCTGCCTCGCACTCGTCGACTACTTCTACATCCCAAGTGCGAGTGGAAAAGATCCTCGCACGTAGCCTATGATCGTCCTGAAGCAGCTACGCTTCGTAGTAAATTTTTGGTGTCGAGATCGCGAATACCTGCATGAATTTCTCCGCCGCCGTTAGGCGCCGGGAACTCTGCACGAATTGGAATCGGGCGTCCGTTGTCGAATGCTTACGGTTTTGTGCGAGTGAGTCGCGGCAAGGGGATCACCGACTTTGCCGAGGTCTTCTGCTTTTCGTCTAAATCGCCGGGGCACATTTGTAGGATTCACAATAAAACACACCATGACCAATCGGTACCGCGGTCTTGCTAAGCTGCAGGATATAAACGGAAAAATCCATTTACTCTACGTTCCGGGTTTATCCACGTTAGCCTTTCGTTAACCTAAAACCCCTTGCTCAAAATGCAGAATCGGCTCTAATAGCTAGTGGCGGAACTTTAGCGGTTTCGCGAAAAGTTCCGCCACTTGCAGGAAATGGATTTTGAG
>NZ_CP099399.1:3000000-3175000 GCF_024721175.1 Rhizobium sp. Pop5
GCATTGTTTCCTTTTAGTGAACGACGACCGGTAACCGTTCACTCAACCACTATGCGGATCGGTCGGCAGCTGCCAGTCGATCGGTTCGCGCCCGCGCGACTGCAGGAAAGCATTCGCCTTGGAAAAATGCTTGCAGCCGAAAAAGCCGTTATGGGCCGAAAGCGGCGAAGGATGCGGCGCCTTGAGGACCAGATGCCGCGCCGTATCGACGAAAGCAGCCTTTCGCTGGGCATAGGAGCCCCAGAGCATGAAGACGACGGACTCGCATTCGTCATTGACCTTGCGGATGACGGCATCGGTGAAGCGTTCCCAGCCCTTCCCCTGGTGGGCGGCCGCCTGCCCTTCCTCCACGGTCAGCACGCTGTTCAGCAGGAGCACGCCCTGCCTTGCCCAATGCTCGAGAAAACCGTGCCGCGCCGGCGCAATGCCGAGATCCGTCTCCATCTCCTTATAGATATTGACGAGCGAGGGCGGTATGCGCACGCCCGGCCGGACGCTGAAGCACAGCCCATGGGCTTGCCCGAGGCCGTGATAAGGGTCCTGGCCGAGGATGACCGCCTTGACCTGTGTGACCGGCGTCAGATCGAGGGCGCGGAAATATTCGCTTCCCTTGGGGAATATCCGTTTGCCGACCTGCTTCTGTGCGACCAGGAAGGATTTGAGCTGCTGCATGTAGGGGCTTGAAAACTCCCCCTCCAGCGCAACCTTCCAGCTCTCCTCAAGACTGACGGACGTATCGCTCATCGGCAAACCCTCAGCATATGACGAAACAACGGACACATGCTTCTAGCAAAATAGCCCGGCGCCGCAATGCCTGTCAGCCGGGCAAGGGTCTATGCCTCTGAATTCAGTGGGGAAGATCGCCAAAGTCAGTCGTCCGTGTTTAACTATATGTGACCTTCGGTATTTACGCCGGCAGACGGCCTGAGTAGAAACTAGATCGTGTAATCGGAGCCATGTCTTCATATGAAATTCGGCACGAGCGGCCTTCGCGGACTTTCAGTCGATCTCAAGGGACGCGCCTCCGCCCTCTACGCGACCGCGTTCGGTAAATACCTGCTGCAGACCGGCAAGGCCCAGACCGGCGACGTCATTCTGATCGGCCGCGATTTTCGCGATTCGAGCCCTGAAATCTCGGGCAATTGCGCCGGTGCCCTGGCAGCGCTTGGCTTCCGGATATTCGACTGCGGCAACGTGCCGACACCCGCCCTTGCCCTTTATGGTCTCGAAAGCAATGCCGCCTGCCTGATGATCACAGGCTCGCACATCCCGGCGGACCGCAACGGCATCAAGTTCTATCGCCCCGACGGCGAAATCGACAAATCCGATGAGGCCGCCATCACCGCTTTGGCGGGCGAGATCGAGAAAAGCGGCGAAGCGGTGGTCCATGACCCTGCTGCGACGGAGGAGCGTGAGGCGATCTGCCGGCAGCTGTTTTTCGAGCGCAATGCGGCCCTGCTGCCGCAAGGTGCGCTCTCCGGCCTGAAGATCGGTGTCTACCAGCACAGCACCGTCGCCCGCGATCTCCTGGTCGACGTTCTCGCCCATTACGGCGCCGAGGTCACCGCTCTCGGCCGTTCGGAGAGCTTCATTCCCGTCGATACCGAAGCCGTTTCCGACGAGACGATCGCGCTGATGAAGCGCTGGGTTGCCGATCACAGATTCGATGCGATCGTCTCGACCGACGGCGACGGCGACCGCCCGCTGGTCGCCGACGAAACCGGCGCGCCGCTGCGCGGCGATCTTCTCGGCCTCGTCGCAGCCAATTTCCTCGGCGCCGGCACCGTAGTCACGCCCGTCACTTCCAACTCGGGCATCGAAGCCGCCGGTTCCTTCGCCGTCAGGCGCACACGCGTCGGTTCGCCCTTCGTCATTTCAGGCATGGAGGAGGCTGTGGCCGCAGGCGGGGATCATGTCATGGGTTTCGAAGCCAATGGCGGCCTGCTGACGGGAACGCCTTTCGATATCAACGGCCGCAACGTACGCGCCTTGCCGACACGCGATTGCTTTGTCCCGATGCTCGCGATCCTGTCGCTCGCCGCCATTCGCAGAGAGCCGCTCTCCGCCATTGCCGCCTCCTATCGCCTGCCCTTTGCCGCGGCCGACCGTCTGGAGAATTTTCCCGTCGAAACGAGCGCGGCGCTGATGGCGCATCTGCGCGCCTCGGATGAAAATCTTTCCGCCTTCCTGCGGCCGATCGGCGATGTGGCGGCAAAATCCGACATTGACGGCCTTCGGGTGACGCTGAGCGACGGGGGGATCATCCATTTCCGCCCGTCCGGCAATGCGCCTGAGATGCGCTGCTATGTGGAGTCCAAGAGCGAAACCGCAGCGCTGGACCTGCTGAAGGCAGGGCTCAACCGAATAAAAGAGTGGGCAAGCGCCCGGTAAACATGCGACGAACACGTAATTCGAGGAAACCGCCTATGACGCAGAAAATCGTTCCCGTGATCATGGCCGGCGGCAAAGGCACGCGGCTCTGGCCGCTTTCCCGTGCCACCGCGCCGAAGCAATTCATCCAGTTCGTCGGCGCCAAGACGCTGTTTCAGGAAACGCTCGACCGCGTTTCCGATCCGGCGCTTTATGAAGCGCCGATCGTCGTCACCAATGAGGATTTCCGCTTCCTCGTCGCCGAACAGGCCCGCGAGCTTGGCATTCCGCTCGCCGCCGTGCTGCTCGAGCCGGTGGCTCGTAACACCGCCGCTGCGGTGGCCGCGGCAGCCACACTCGCCGCCGAGCTTTTCGGCAAGGACACGATCATCCAGATGCTCGCTTCGGATCACGAGATCCTCGCCGACAAGAGCTATTTCGATTGCATCCGCATCGCCCGCGATGCCGCGGCAGACGGCAAGCTCGTCACTTTCGGCATCAATCCCACCGAGCCGGCGACCGGTTATGGTTATATCGAGATCGGCGAGGCGCTCAAAAACGGTGCCCACAAGGTCAGCCGCTTCGTGGAAAAGCCGGCCCTTGAGAAAGCCGAGCAGATGCTCGCCGACGGCGGCTTCTACTGGAATTCCGGCATCTTCATGTTCCCGGTGGGAGAGCTGACTGCTGAACTTCAGGAATATGCGCCCGACGTGCTGAAGGCGGCAAGCAAGGCCGTTTCCAAGGCAACCCGCGACCTCGACTTTACCCGCCTCGACGCCGACCATTTCGCCAAGTGCCCCGACATCTCCATCGACTATGCGATCATGGAGAAGACTTCCAAAGCCGCCGTTGTCCCATCGCCATTCCGGTGGTCGGATATGGGCAGCTGGGACGCCGTCTGGAAATCGGGCAAACGCGACGACAACGGCAATGTCGCGGCCGCCAATACGACCGTCGTCAATACCCGCAATTCGCTCGTCATGACCCATGGGGTGCATCTGGCCGTCCAGGGCATGGACGATGTCGCCGTCATCGCCAGCGAGGACGCCGTCTATGTCGGACCGCTCAAGGACAGCCAGAACGTCGGACAATTGGTCAAGATGCTGGCCTCGTCTTCCGCCACAGCGAAATTCGCCGAAACCCACCCGACATCCTACCGCCCCTGGGGCGGCTACACCTCGATCCTCAACGGCGACCGCTTCCAGGTAAAGCGCATCTTCGTCACGCCGGGCAAGAAGCTTTCGCTGCAGAAACACCACCATCGCTCGGAACACTGGATCGTCGTCAAGGGAACGGCCGAGGTGACGGTCGGCGAGAGCGTGAAGATGCTGCGTGAGAACGAAAGCGTCTATATCCCGCTCGGCGAAGTTCACCGCCTCGCCAATCCCGGCAAGATTCTCCTCGAGCTCATCGAGGTGCAGACGGGCTCCTATCTCGGCGAGGATGACATCATCCGCATCGTCGACGAATTCGGAAGAACCTGAGACAGAAAGCCGAAACGGTGGGCCGAATGGCCCGCCCCTCCGGCATGGTCACCGCCCCTGTTGAATTCCCTCTCGGGATTCTCATAGAATGAACATGCCGACAGACCTGACAGGAGATGTTCCCTGATGCGTACCCTGCCCGCCCTCGCCGGCTTTCTTTCGATCATGCTGCCGGCAATGGCCTTTGCCGGAAACCCGAGCATGCGCGCTGCAAGCGAGTCGGAAATTCGTAGCCACCTGCCGGGCACGGCCGAGCTGAAAGAGGGCAAGAACGGCTACGAATATCGCGAGGGCAACAAGAACGGCTATAAGATCAACAATGGTCAGGTCTGCGTGCTGTTTCCCAACAAGTCGACCGACTGTGTCAGCGTGAAAACCGACGGCAAGAACTTTCAGATGATTGACAAGAAAGGCGGCCGGACGAAATTCTGATCGCCCATGCGGATTTGACCTCGCCCCGAAGCTGACTGCTGCTCGGGAAAGGTCAGTTCGCCGATGAAGTTTTCCCGCCGCCATCGAGCACGAATTCAGCGATCAGGCCGGAATGGTTCGAGCCGAGGCTGTCTTCGAGGCGCTTCAGCGATGTCAGGCGCAGCGGCGCGCGCGCAAATATGTGGTCGATGGCGATCCCGAGCGCGCCTGCGCCGCTCGGCCATGTTGCCGGTTCGGGCGCGATCGTGCTCATTTTCTGTTCGCGCAGAAAGCCCTGAATGCCCGGGGCAATCGCTGACGAATTGAAATCCCCCGCCAGCACGAGAGGACCGGAGACCGGGCGAAGCGCCTTGCCGAGATCTTCCAATTCGCCCACCTGGTAATCGTCGTAATAGGGTTTGGTCAGGTGCGCCGACACCAGATTGACGATTTGCCCCCCGAAATCGACGCTTGCTATGACCAGCCTGTCTTTCCGCAGGCTGCCGATGCTGGCGACCTGCTGGGTCACGAACGGGCGTTTGGACAGTACCAGCGTATCGCAGCTGTCTTTGCCGTGGTCGCAGCCGATATGGTAGGGATAGATCTTGAACAATTCCTGCAGATGGAACGTCAGCGGCTTGGCTTCGAGCAGATTGACGACATCGGCATTCGAAGCGATCACCATGTCGGTGATTGCGGTCGAGTTTTTCCAGTTGTCGATCGCGATGTTGAACGACATCAGGCGGAAAATCGGCGGCGCGTCCGCAACGCTATCGCCTTGCGAAAACTCGCGCAGCATGATTCCCCCGTGAGCAACGAGAAAAATCGAGGCAAGCAGCAGGATAAAGCCGTAGACATGTCTTCTGACGGCGAGAACGACGAGGCTCGCGACGACGAACACGACGCCAAGATGAATCTGGAAGCTATAGACGAAGGAGAGCAGCCAGAAGTTCGTGACATAGCGCAGCGACACGATCGTCATGGCAAGGGTCAGAAAGGCCGAGAGAATCCAATAAATTATGTTTCTCATCGATCCCGGTTCCGCTTGCAGACGACCGGCCGGCCATATCACGCGGACCGCAATGGTGCAATGCAGCATAATGTCCGCAGGCGAGGACCTTGCCGTCATCCGCAAGAGCGGCGCCGGACGGGCCGATGGCGCCAGCCCTTCCGCTGCGGGCCTTCTCTTTCAAAGGCCTATCGACTCGCCCTCTTTTTATCCTGTAAGTGAGGGCCACTTTATACGGAATCGGCTTTTTGCCGTCGGCAGGGAGCCGAGAAAAAGGTGGGAATGCGCTACTTCATTACAGGCACTGCCGGCTTCATCGGTTTTCATCTGGCCAGGCGCCTGCTGCAGGAAGGGCATGAGGTGACGGGCTTTGACGGCCTCACTCCCTATTACAACGTCAAGCTCAAGGAAATGCGCCACGCCGCACTCGCCCAGTTTCCGGCTTTCCGACCTGTCATCGCCATGCTGGAGGACCGGCCGGCGCTGGAGGCGGCAGTCTCCGCGGCCAAACCCGACATCCTGATCCATCTCGCCGCACAGGCCGGCGTTCGTTACAGCCTGGAAAATCCCGAGGCCTACATTCATTCGAATGTCGAAGGCTCGTGGAACATCATGGAAATCGCGCGACGCGTCGAAATCCGCCACCTGATGCTCGCCTCGACCTCGTCGATCTACGGCGCCAATGAAACCGTCCCCTTCCACGAGACCGACCGCGCCGACGAGCCGCTGACCATCTACGCCGCGACCAAGAAGTCGATGGAACTGATGGCGCACAGCTATTCCCATCTTCACAAGATCCCGACCACGGCCTTCCGCTTCTTCACGGTTTACGGTCCGTGGGGCCGGCCCGACATGGCGCTGTTCAAATTCACCAAGAACATGCTCGAAGGTCAGCCGATCGAGATTTACGGCGAAGGCAATATGAGCCGTGATTTCACCTATATCGACGATCTCGTCGAAGCGATCGTCCGATTGTCGGCCATTGCCCCGGGTGAGGAAAATCGCCTCCATAACGCGGCTGTCGAAACGCTGTCGCGCCAGGCGCCCTACCGCATCGTCAATATTGGCGGCGGCCAGCCGGTCAGCCTGATGGATTTCGTCGAAACGGTGGAAAAGGCGCTCGGCCGTCCCGCCATCCGCAAGATGCTGGCGATGCAGAAGGGCGATGTGCCGCGCACTTTCGCAGCTCCCGATCTGCTCGTCGCGCTGACCGGATACAAGCCTGATACGACATTGGATATCGGCGTCAGGGCCTTCGTCGAGTGGTATCTCGACGTGCGCGGCGAACTGGATGCCTGAAGCATCTCAAGCAAACTGCGCAGCGGTTTTATGATCGCGATACGTTTTAGCGGAGAAACGTGACCGACTGGACTGCTCCGACCGCCTTCGAAACCAGGTAGTCGATGGCAACCGTCAGGCCCTTCGAATAGGCATTGATCTCGCCCTCACCTTCGACCGCAGCCGGGCTGCGCAGCACGAAGGGAACGCTCGGCCGGACGAAACCGGCATGCGTCGTCAAGGGGACCTCGGGCGAATGGCCGATGGCGGAGGTGTACATCAGGTCCCGCGCAAGGCTGGCAGGCCCGATCGCGAAGGCCGGACCGGCGGTCGCGGTGATGGTCAGGCTCAAGGCGATGGCGGCAAGATTTTTCTGCATGTCGAAGTCCCCATTTCCTGGATCTGCGGGCTTCGCTTCGCCCGGCTCCAAGCGATCGAGGCGTCTGTCCACGCTTCGGCCGCTTTCATGAGAACACTCTACACATCAGTATTTGCAGGGCTTTTAAGCCGATCGTTCAAATTTTACGAAATTTGACTTTCTGTCCCGGATCTCCGTTCACGCGAGCGAAACGAACCATCAGCCTCGGATGTTGACGCCGCGGCACCGGTGAAATGTCGATCAACGCATGCCCCATCGCACTCTAAAGAATGCGATCCAGCTTCTTGTTGATGTGCAGGTTCGGCATCAATCCCGCGCTTTGCGCGGCATGATAGGATTCCCGGGCCGCATCGAAGGAGATCGACCACATGATGGCGCTCAGCAGGAACGCGATGATATAAATTTGGATTCGCATCAGCCTTGGGGTAGGGAAAGAGCAAGGCAGTTTTGTGTCAAAAAATGACCGCAATACTAGAAAAAATGGCAGAACCTCCGCCGCACGGTGATTGCCGCCGGACATATTGGTGTCGTCAAAATTAGCGACAGTGCCTCGCTCCCTGCTAGCAGCCGACCCCGAGGCTTGGTTCCTCCCACACCCTGAGAGTCCGTTCCCCACAGGCGCCTTTGCCTCGTCCTCCCGCGCCAGGCCGCCGGGAGGCGCATCTGCGCCGAAATCACGCGTCTCCGGTGACCGATGTCACGTTACTTTAGTATCGTCTGCCTATATGTATTGAGAGATGCGCAACCGACGATAGAGTCGGCCGAGGCCAGCATGCCTGCAAGGCAATTGCCGCCTGCAACGGACGGCATGACCGGCGCATGCCAGCCTGACGGCGCGCAATCATAATCAGGGCAACAACAAATGGGAGGCGTGCATGGGCAGGATTACCAAAGCAGGTGCGTGGTGCAACGGCGAAGTCGCCTACCTCGCCTGGACGGCCGACGGCCCGATTGCCGATTGTCTCGGCTTCATGATTACCCGCGTGCATGAAAACGGACCGGAAGCCGGCGCCCGGCGCATCCTGCCGACCTGGATCGCCTTCACCGACCAGTCCAATCCCGACTGGCTGGAGCAGGACAGCTCGGTCTGGCCGATCCAGCAATATCAGTGGCGCGACCTGACACTGCGCCGCTCCCGCGATGAGGCGGCCGTCCGCCCGATCGATTTCCGCATCCACTACGAGATCACGCCAGTCGGTCTTGCAGGTCCCGGCCGCGCGCCGGTTCCCGTTTCCGACACCGCCCCTTTTCGCGATGAAAACGGCAAGCCGCGTTATGAGGGCGCGCAGCGATCGCTTTTCATTCTGGACGAACCCTTCAAGACCGAGAGCATCGATATCACCCATGATTTCCCGAGCGGCGGCGCGATCAAGGCAACCTATACCAACGGCATCCTTTCGACGCAGAACCTGGTGCGCCAGCTGGAAAAGGTCCAAGGCGTGAAGCCGAAGAATGTAGCGCCCGGTCCGGCGACGCGCGTCACCGAAGGCCTGCTGAAGACGCTGAAGGAGCACATCCCCAGGGAAGACGACCCGATCCGCTTGTTCCTGACGGCCGATGTGCTGAGCTTCCTGACGGAGCTGATCGACCGTGCCGAAAACGGAAATGGCGAACTGTATCTGGCCCTTTACGAGTTGCACGACCCCGAACTGATCCGGCGGCTAACGGCCCTCGTCGCGGCCGGCAAAGCCCATGTGATCCTCTCCACCTCCGGTTCGACAGACCTCAACAAGGACGGCGACCCGCCGCCGAGGAAACCTGTTGTCTGGGACACCGGCAACCATGACGCCCGCGCCGGCCTTCATGCCGCAGCACCCTCGGCAGATCGCGTGCAGGATCGCCTCTTCAACAACAACAGCCATATCGGCCACAATAAATTCGCCGTCTATGTTGAAGGCGGTGTCGCCCGCACCGTCATGACCGGCAGCACCAACTGGACCGAGACCGGCCTCTGCACCCAGTCCAACAACGTCATCCTGATCGAAGACGAGAATGTCGCGGCGCGCTTCCTCGCCTATTGGAAGCTTCTGCGGGACGATCCGCAGCCGGTCGGCGTGCCCCTGACCGTTTCCGACCACGGCGACACCGCCGAAGGCTTCGCGGCGAGCAAAGGCGTTCAGGGAACGGTGTTACGCCAAACGAATGCCGCGCCGACGGTGCCGGTGACGCTGAAGGACGGCAAGACCACTGTCGAAATCCTGTTTTCGCCCAACACCAAGGCCCCGACCAAGAACAAGACCTCGCCGACGCCCGTCGATCTCAGCCGCGTCTATTCGCTGATGGAACATGCCGACGACGCGATCCTATTCCTCACCTTCTATCCCGGCGTGCGCGGCGAACAGAACGTCATCGGCCAGGCGGCTGAAGCCGCCGCCACGCGGCCGGATCTGCTCGTCCAGGGCGCCATCAGCAATCCCGCAGCCCTGCCGCCGGAAAAACCCGGCGAACCCACGACCTATACGAGGCCGGACGGCCAGGTCAGAGATCTGCCCGAGCGGGCGATCTGGTGGCCGGGCGGTGATGCCGGCCGCGTCGTCATGGTGCGGGCGGCGGCGATCTCTACCCAGTTCGGCGATCTCCGTCCCGAATTGCTGAGCGCCGGCCATGCGATCATCCACGACAAGATCATCGTCATCGATCCGCTCGACCCCGACAATTGCACCGTCATAACCGGCAGCCACAACCTCGGCTACAAGGCCTCCTATCAAAACGATGAGAACCTGCTGATCGTCCGCGGCAACCAGTCGCTCGCCATCGCCTATGCGATCCACATCCTCGACGTCTACGACCACTACGTCCTGCGCGCGAAGCTCCAGGAGGAGCTGCGCCAGTCGCTCATTAAAACCGGCCTGCCGCCGAAGGCGGATTCGGGTGGCGGCTTCCTCAACATCAAGGACAGCTGGCAGGGCCGGTGGTTCGCTCCCGCCCAAGGCCCGTCGAGCCGGAATTATTTCCTCGGTCTCTGAGCTGCGCCAGCCGCCGCCCCCTCCCCTTCGTCATGCTCGGGCTTGTCCCGAGCATCTACCCGGACGAAACGTGGCAGATCCTCGGCACAAGGCCGAGGATGACGCCAGACAAAAACCAAAATGCGAAAGGCAGGGATTCGGAACCACGAGGCCTCGGATAAAGACTCGGATCAGAATATATCATTCGATTGACTGATTTGTCGGTTAATGTTATAAATCCGTCATGACCCAAAATAGCGACAACCAAAATCCGCCAGCCTCCGCCCGCGCCGAAGCCGCACGCCAGAAGATGTTGACCGCCGCGCTCGACGTCTTCGGACGCTACGGTTTCGACGGCGCCTCGACGCGCCAGCTGACCGAGGCGGCCGGCGTCAATCTTCAGGCGATCCCCTATTATTTCGGCAGCAAGGAAGGCCTCTACATCGCCACCGCCGAATATCTGATGATGCGGATCGACACGCATGTCAGCGGCATGAGGGCGCGCATCGGCACGCATCTCATGGCGCTTGACGCGGCCGGCAAGCCGCTTGGCGAAGCCGACGCCCGCCTCCTCTTGACCGAAGTTCTCCAAACCATGGTGACGCTCTTCGTCGCCAAGGAATCCGAGCCCTGGGCCCGCTTCCTGATCCGCGAGCAGATGGAGCCGACCGAGGCTTTCAAGCGGGTCTATCAGGGCATCATGCGGCCAATGATCGAAATGGGCCGGCGCCTGGTCGGCGCCATTCTTGGCGAGGACCCGGCCTCCGAGCATGTGCGCCTGCGCACATTCAATCTCGTCGGCAGCATCCTCATCTTCCGCTTTGCCCGCGCGACCGTTCTCGCCCAGATGGAATGGGACACTTTCGGCCCGAAACAGGTGGAACTGCTGCGCGGCCTTGCTGCCGAACTGGTCGATGTCATCGGCCCATCGAAAGGAGGTGCGGCATGAAACGCATCCTTCCCCTCGCCATCCTTCTCCTCGCGGCGGCAGGTGCTGCCGCCTGGTGGTACGGCCTGCCCGAAAAGCTCGGCTGGCTGCCCGAGGCGCGCCGCGAATTCGTTCTCTACGGCAATGTCGATATCCGGCAGGTCTCGCTCGGCTTCCGCGTCAGCGGTCGCATCACCGAACTCCGCGTCGACGAGGGCGATGTCGTCAAGAGCGGAACGGTGCTGGCGAAGCTCGACGCCGCCCCCTATGAATTCGCCGTCCGCACCGGCGAGGCCAATACCGCGGCCCTTCGCGCAACGCTCGACAAGCTCAAGGCCGGCCCACGTCCGACCGAAATCGCCCAGGCGCGCGCCGCCTATGACGAAAGCCTCGCCGATCTGCAGAATGCCAACCTCGCCTATGACCGCGCCCGCCAGCTTCGCCCGCAAGGCACGATTTCCGAAGCGAACCTCGACCAGGCGACCGCCGCAAAGGCGATGGCCGCCGCACGCTCGCAATCCGCCAACGAGGCGTTGAAGCTGCTGCAGGAAGGCTCGCGTGTCGAGGATATCGCCGCCGCCGACGCACAGGTGAAAGCGGCCGAGGCAACGCTCGCCTCGGCCCGCACCTCGCTCGCCGATACGGAGCTGCGCGCGCCGAACGACGGCGTCATCCTCTCGCGGGTGCGGGAAAACGGCGCAATCGTCTCGCCGGCCGATACCGTCTTCGTGCTCTCGCTGACCGAGCCCGTCTGGGTGCGCAGCTATGTCGCCGAGCCCGATCTCGGGCGCATCCACCCCGGCATGAAGGTTTCCATCGCCTCCGATACGGCGCCGGACAAGCCCTACGAGGGCACGATCAGCTTCATTTCGCCGGTCGCCGAATTCACCCCGAAATCGGTGGAGACGCCGGAGCTCAGGACCGACCTCGTCTATCGCCTGAGGATCGTCATCGACAAGCCCGGTCCGGATCTGCGCCAGGGCATGCCGGTCACCGTGCGGCTTTCCCAGCCGACGGCAGGCGGACAATGACTACCGCCGAGCCCGCCCGCCAGACAGGCCGGAACGACAAGCCGCTCGTCCGGATCGACGGCGTCACCAAGCGTTTCGGTGACGCCCCCCCGGCCCTCGACGCCGTCTCTGGCGTCATCGGCGGCGGTGCGATCACCGGCCTCGTCGGACCTGACGGCGCCGGCAAGACGACGCTGATCCGGCTGATGACCGGACTGATGCTGCCCGACGCCGGAACAATGGAGGTTCTTGGTTTTGACACCCGGAAGAACGCCGCCGGCATCCAGACGGCGATTGGTTACATGCCTCAGCGCTTCGGCCTCTATGAGGACCTCTCGGTGCAGGAAAACCTCGATCTCTACGCCGATCTGCGCGGCCTGCCGAAGAGCGAACGCGCGAGCGCCTTCGAGGAGCTGCTGACCTTCACCGACCTCAAGCGTTTCACCGGCCGGCTCGCCGGCAAACTTTCCGGCGGCATGAAACAGAAGCTCGGCCTTGCCTGCGCGCTGTTGAAGAAGCCACGCCTGCTGCTGCTCGACGAGCCGGGCGTCGGCGTCGATCCGATCTCGCGGCGCGACCTCTGGAAGATGGTCGAGAACCTGACTAGGGAAGGCATCGGCGTGCTCTGGTCGACCGCCTATCTCGACGAGGCGGAAGCCTGCGACCACGTGCTACTGCTCAATCAGGGAAAGCTGCTTTTCTCAGGGAAACCAGAAGAGATGACCGCCCGCGTCAACGACCGCGTCTTCCGGGTATCAGGCGTCAGCGGTCGCCGCCGGCAAGTTCTCGCCGAGCTGCTCCAGGTCGATGGTGTCATCGACGGCGTGATCCAGGGTGAGGCGATCCGTCTGGTCGCAGCCAAGGATAAGAGGCCGGACGTAACCAAAGCCGGCGACGGCGCCGCAGTTGCTCTTGCCCCGCCGCGCTTCGAGGATGCCTTCGTCGACATGCTGGGCGGCGGTCCCGGCGGCCGCTCCAGGCTTGCCGAAGCGCAAGAGCCGCTGCAGGCCGAGGGCGACCGGCCGGTGATCGAGGCCAAAGGCCTGACCAAGCGCTTCGGCGATTTCACCGCCGCCGACGACATCAGCTTCGATATCCGCCGCGGCGAGATCTTCGGCCTGCTCGGCCCGAACGGCGCCGGCAAGTCTACCACCTTCAAGATGCTTTGCGGCCTGTTGAAGCCGACCGGCGGCGAGGGCCGCGTCGCCGGCTTCGATCTTCGCCGCGATGCCGCCGAAGCCCGCAACCAGCTCGGCTATATGGCGCAGAAATTCTCGCTCTATGGCGACCTCACCGTCATGCAGAACCTCGAATTCTTCGCCGGCGTCTATGGTCTTCGTGGGCAGCGCAAGCGCGAGCGCATCGAGCTGATGGCCGGCATTTTCGATTTCGGCCGCCACGCCCGCGAACCCGCCAAAGATCTGCCGCTCGGCCTCAAGCAGCGCCTGGCGCTTGCCTGCGCCGTCATGCACGAGCCGCGCGCCCTCTTCCTGGACGAACCGACATCAGGCGTCGATCCGATCACCCGGCGCGAATTCTGGACACATATCAACGGCCTTGTGGAAAAAGGCGTCACTGTGCTCGTCACCACCCATTTCATGGACGAGGCGGAATATTGCGACCGCATCTCGCTGATTTATCGCGGCCGTTCGATCGCGCTCGGTTCTCCCGATGAGCTGAAAGCCCGGGTCGCAACCAAAGAGCAGCCGGATCCGACGATGGAGGACGCCTTCATCGCGCTGGTCCAGCAATCGGAAGCGGAGGATGCCGCATGAGCGCCTCTTCCAGCCGTTTGCGGCGTCTCTCAGCTCTTGTGCGCAAGGAAAGCTTCCAGGCGATCCGCGATCCGAGCAGCATCCTCATCGCCTTCGTATTGCCGCTGATCCTGCTCTTTCTCTTCGGCTACGGTGTCTCGCTCGATACCACCCGCACCCGCATCGGCCTCGTGACCGAGGAGATGACGCCGCTGACGCAGGATCTTTCGGCCAGTTTCCAGGCGTCGCGCTATTTCGACGTGGCGATCGGCCGCGACCGGCGGCTTTTCGAAGAGGATCTCGTGCTCGGCAAGGTGCGCGGCATCGTCGTCATCCCCGCCGATTTCACCACACGCTACACCGCCGGCAACCATCCCTTGATCCAGGTGATCGTCGACGGCTCCGACCCGAACACGGCGAATTTCGTGCAGAACTACGCGCAGGGCGCCGTTGCCAACTGGGAGCAGCAAAGGCAGGCCGACGTCGCTTCCCACAGCCCCGCCATCGCGGTCGAGCAGCGCTTCTGGTTCAATCCGGAACTCACCAGCCGCAATTTCCTCGTGCCCGGTTCGATCGCCATCGTCATGACGCTTGTCGGCACGCTGCTCACCTCGCTTGTCGTCGCCCGCGAGTGGGAGCGCGGCACCATGGAAGCGATGATGGCGACACCGGTGACGGCGGTCGAGCTGCTCGCCGGCAAGATCCTGCCCTACTTCCTGCTCGGCCTCACCTCGATGACGCTCTGTGTGCTGCTGGCCGTCTTTCTCTTCGGCGTGCCGTTCCGCGGCTCCGTCGCGGCTCTTTACGCATTGTCGGCCGCCTTCCTGATCCCGGCGCTCGGCCAGGGCCTGTTGATCTCGACGGCGACGAAAAACCAGTTTCTCGCCTCGCAGCTGGCGCTGATCTCTGCCTTCCTGCCGGCCTTCCTGCTGTCGGGCTTTCTTTTCGAGATCAATTCCATGCCCACCGTCATCCAGTGGATCACCTTCATCGTGCCGGCGCGTTATCTGATCCCCAGCCTGCAGACGGTATTCCTCGCCGGCGACATCTGGCCGATGTTCGGCCGGGCAATCTCCGTCATGCTGACGATCGGCACCATCATGTTCGTGCTTGCCGCCCGCAGCACCAGAAAAAGGATCGGCTGAGATGTGGATAAGGCTCTACGCCCTGATCGTCAAGGAACTGCTCGCCGTGCTGCGCGACCCCAAGGGCCGCGCCATCCTGATCGGCCCGCCGATCGTCCAGCTTCTCGTTTTCTCCTATGCCGCCACGCTCGAAGTCCGCAATGTCGACGTCATGATCCTCAACCGCGACAGCGGCCATTGGGGCCAGGAACTGATCGAGCGCATCGACGGCTCGCCGACTTTCCGCAACATCGAAGTCGCCGCGAGCCAGGCGCAGGTCCAGGTGGCGATCGACAATCAGACCGTGATCGCCGCCGTCGAGATCGGCCCTGATTTCTCGCGCAATATCGAGGCGGGAACGCCTGTTGATCTGCAGGTCGTGCTCGACGGCCGCCGCTCCAACGCCTCGCAGATCGTCGCGGGCTACCTCTCGCAGATCAGCGGCGCCCTCGCCGCCGAGACGCCGGCCGGCAAGCGCGCCGGCGCCGGCATGGTCTCATCCGTGCCGCGCAACTGGTTCAACCCGAACCTCACCTACCAGTGGTTCATGGTGCCGAACCTGATCGCCAGCATCGCGCTGCTGATCGGCCTGATCGTCACGGCCCTTTCGATCGCCCGCGAGCGTGAGCTCGGCACCTTCGATCAGCTGATGGTCTCACCGCTGCGCATGCATGAGATCCTGATCGGCAAGCTGATCCCGCCGATGATGATCGGCCTCTTCCATATCACCGTCTATATCCTCGCCGCCGTCTTCCTCTTCGAGGTGCCGCTGCGCGGCTCGCTCTTCCTGCTTTATGGCAGCGCGATCTTCTATTTGGGCTCGGTCGCCGGCCTCGGCCTCTTCATTTCGGCACTGTCGATGACGCAGCAGCAGGCGATCCTCGGCGCCTTCCTGTTCATGGTCCCGGCCATGCTGCTCTCGGGCTTCGCGACGCCGATCGAGAACATGCCCGGCTGGCTCCAGCCGATAACCCTCATCAACCCGCTTCGCTATTTCCTGGTAATCGTCAAAGGCGTTTTCTTGAAGGATATCCCGCTCGGCGAGGTGGTGAACCAGACGATCCCCCTGGCGCTGATTGCCGCCTTCACGCTCACCGCAGCCGCCTGGCTGTTCCGCCGGCGACTGGAATAAACGCCCTTTCCCGCCAGCGCCTCAGCCGCCTCACAGAATGTGAACCGGGCTTCCAAAGCGTGATTCTCCTGCCGGAACATCGGATTGGCGTGGTCGTTACTGAGACGCAACCCCAGCAAAGGAGAAGCAAAATGTACAAGATCCTACTTGTCTCCAGCGCCCTTGCGCTGTCGTCGCTTGCAACCAACGCTCTGGCTGACGGGGCCGTGACCGGCGCTGCCGGCGGCGCCATCACCGGCGCGATCGTCGGTGGTCCCGTAGGCGCTGCCATCGGTGGCGTAGCCGGCGGTGTCGCCGGTGCCGTGGTCGATCCGCCGCCGCGCGAGGTCGTCACCTACGTTCAGCAGCAGCCCGCCCCGACCTCTCGCGTGGTCGTTGAGCAACCGATTGTCGTCGGCAAGCCGCTTCCGGCCGATGTCGTCGTGACACCGGTGCCTGACAACCCGAAATATGCCTATACCGTTATCAACAATCGCCACGTGATCGTTGAACCCCGCACGCACCGCGTCGTGCAGGTGATTGAATAAACAAGCGGCCGAGACCACTTGCGGCGGCTCGGCCACCTCAGGCCCCGCTTCGGCGGGGCCTTTTTTCGTTCGATGCACTTCATCGCCGAAGCTTCCTCTGCGTTATGATTATCGCTGCTTCAAGCCCTGTAGGCGATGAGCACCGCGCCTCCCGCAATCATTATGACGCCGAGCCAATTCGGCAGCGTTAGGCGTTCTCCAAGGAAAAACACCGCAAAGACCGCCACGAAGACGACGGACAGCTTGTCGATCGGTGCGACACGGGCAGCATCGCCGAGCTTCAGAGCCCGGAAATAGCAGATCCAGGATGCGCCGGTGGCAAGACCGGAGAGTACTAGGAAGAGCCAGCTCCTGCCCGACACCGAAGAAGGCTCCTGCCAATTGCCGGTTATGTAGATCATCATTCCGGCCGCCAGCAGGATGACGATGGTGCGAATGAAGGTCGCAAAATCGGAATTAACGTTCTCGACGCCGACCTTGGCAAAAATCGCCGTGAGCGCCGCGAAGCCGGCGGAAAGAAGCGCCCACAGCGGCCAGCTCGTAAGAAGGCTTTTCATGCGGCTTGCCTCGCCCTGTTATGCCTGTCGACGTCAAACCTATCATAGACAGGAAAAACGAGAACACAGAATAGCTTACGAAGATATCAGACAAGGAACCGCTGACGATGCCCGCATCGCAAGCGGTTCCATATCCCGATCAGACCTTCAGTTCGCGCCGCTCCCGCTCGGTCACTATGGCAAGATCGAGCACCTTCTGCAGGTTGGCGGCATGGCGGAAGTTCGGATCGGGCTGGATTCCGCTTGCCACCGCCTCGGCAAAACGCTGGTAGTTGGTCGGCACCGGAGGGACCTCGATCTCCTTCCAGGTCGCAGTCTCGACATCGTCGCCAAGGCAGCCGCGCAGTTCGGATCCGGCCGGACGATGGATGACCTCGAGGCTGCCCCTTTCGCCGTAGATGCGCAGCTTCAGCTCGTTCAGATGGCCCGTCGCCCAGCGGCTGGCATGGATGACGCCGAGGGCGCCATTGGCGAAATCGACCGACATGGTGAAGCTGTCATTGGCGTCGAGCATATATTCGCCGATCTGCCCGCCCGGCGCCTTGTTGAAGGTCTTCAGCCGCGCGAAGACATGGTCGATGTCGGTGGCGGCGCCATAGGCGGCGAAATCGAGAATGTGGATGCCGACGTCGCCGAGCACGCCGTTCGAGCCGTGGCCGGTGGAAAGCCGCCACAGCCAGGTCGATTCCGTGCGCCAGTCGCCCCAGGCGCGCGAAACCAGCCAGCTCTGAAGATAGGAGGCCTCCACATGCTTGATCGTGCCGAGTTCGCCTGATAGCACCATTTCGCGGGCGCGTTGAAGCGGCGCGACATTGCGGTAGGTGAGGTTCACCATGTTGATGACGCCCGCCTTTTCGGCCGCTTCCGTCATCTCCAGCGCCTTCGGATAGTTTTCCGCCAACGGCTTCTCGCAGAGCACATGCTTGCCGGCGGCGATCAGCGCCAGCGTCGTCGGGTGATGGACACGGTCGGGCGTGATGTTGGTCGCCGCATCGAATTCACCCCAGGCGATCGCCTCCTCCAGGGTAAGAAACCGCTTTTCGATGTTGAACTTGTCGGCAAAGGCGGCAAGCCGGTCGGGATCCGTATCCACGGCGCCGACCACCGTCACGCCGTCGATTTTGCTGAAGTGGGTGAGCTGGTTTTTCGCCATCACACCCGTGCCAAGAACGAGTAGTCGCATGGATGCTCCTCAGCGATAACCGGCTTCGCCGGCCTGGTGCAGTTTCGGGCCGCGTTCGACGATCGGCTCCAGTGCCTTTTCTACCGGCACATTTGGAGCGTCGACAATGCTGGTCAACGCGCCTTGCGGGTTATAGGCCCACTTGACGCCGTTGATCAGCACCTTCTGGATATTGGCGTCGTGATAGGTCGGATAGGTCTCGTGACCGGGGCGGAAATAGAAGATGTTGCCGGCGCCGCGCCGCCAGGTCAGGCCCGAGCGGAACACCTCGCCGCCCTGGAACCAGGAGATGAACACCGTTTCCAGCGGCTCCGGCACCGAGAACTGCTCGCCATACATTTCCTCGTTCTCGAGCTCGAAATGCTCGCCGATGCCGGCGGCGATCGGATGGCGCTGGTTGATCGTCCACAGCCGCTCGCGCTCACCGGCCTCGCGCCATTTCAGCGCGCAGGGCGTGCCCATCAGCCGCTTGAAGATCTTGGAGAAATGGCCGGAATGCAGCACCAGCAGGCCCATGCCTTCCCAGACATGCTTGGCGACGCGCTCGACGACGACGTCGGATACCGCGCCATGATCCTTGTGGCCCCACCAGGTCAACACGTCGGTTTCATCAAGGCGGGCCTCGCTCAGCCCATGCTCCGGCTCCTGCAGTGTCGCCGTCGTCGCGGAGATGTCGGGATCGCTGTTCAGCGCATTGGCAATCGTCGTGTGCATGCCCTCGGGATAGATGCCCCGGACGATCTCATTGGTGTTTTCGTGGATATTCTCTCCCCAGACGACGGTGCGTATGGCCATGATGTGCTCCTCTGGAAGCTGGAAGTATCGAAAGGCGGGAAAAGCAGAATTCAAAGCGCTTTGGAAAAGCGGCGCAATTCGCGCCTCGTCTCCTCCACATCAATGGAACACATAGACCTTTGTCAGGAGTTTGACAAAGGGGAAATTTTCCCGAGAGGGGCCTGGGAAAATTTTCGCTAATATCCGTGCGAAATCAATGCGAAACGGACTTCGAGAACAGATTGACCACGGCGACGCCCGAGATGATTAGCCCGAGGCCGACGATCGCCGGCAGGTCGAGACGCTGCTTGAAGAAGATGAGGCCGACCGAGGAAATCAGCACGATTCCCAAAGCGCTCCAAATCGCATAGGCGATGCCGACCGGGATGCTCTTCAGCGTCAGCGACAGGCAATAGAAGGCCGCCGCATAGCAGGCGACGACGAGTGCCGTTGGCCCGATGCGGGTGAACTGCTGCGACAATTGCAGTGCGGTCGTGCCGATCACCTCGAGCACGATGGCTGCAACGAGCAGCCCATAAATGGCGGCCTGGCTCATGGCTGAATTCCCTACGTTACTTTCCGGTCAGCTCGACAAGGCGATTGATGAGATCCCGCCTCAGAGCGTCGTTGATATCATGGCTTTCCAACGTATCTGCGAACCACAGCCCATCGGCGGCGAAACGCACGATTTGCGCATCGAGCGAGGAGTCGGTGCCGACATATTCCTCGGCCCGCGCCTGCACCCATTGGCGCCAGCGAAGGCGCAGCCGGGGCTCGGCGAGAAGCGCGATCGTCACCTGCGTCCAGCTCCTGGAATCGTCGGGACGATCCTTGAGACCGGACACTGCCCGGAGATAAGCCCGGGTGAAGCGGCCCTGCGGCATCGGATCGCCGCGCATCAGCTCCTCGATATCGGCATCAAACTTTTCGAGCAGGCTCTCGAACAGTGCATCGAGCAGCGCATTCTTCGTCGGGAAGTGATGCAGCAACCCGCCCTTGCTGACGCTGGAGGCGGCAGAGACCGCATCGAGCGTCACGGCCGCCATGCCTTCGCTGGCGGCAAGACGCGCGGTGACCTCCAGCAATTGCTGGCGCACGAGAGCCGGTTGTTTCTTGCGGTGATGAGCGTTCGACATAAGATAATAAAGATACCGTCCGGACGGTTTTGTCAAGAAAAATCAGCTAAAGCCCTTGCAATGCAGCGATTATGCGCAAAATGCCGCGGCACTTTGATGACAGTTGCGATCATTTTCCATCAGGTGCATGAAGGGCCGGGGGAATGGGAATGATATCGGGATGGTTCCGTGACGGAAAAGGTCACCACACTCTATGAGGCGATCGGCGGCGATCCTGCGGTGCGGGCGCTGACGCATCGCTTCTACGAACTGATGGACACGCTGCAGGAAGCCGGCAACGTGCGCGCCGTCCATCCGCCGAGCCTCGAAGGCAGCGAAGAGAAATTCTACGAATACATGACCGGCTACCTCGGCGGCCCGCCGCTCTACACCGACAAGCGCGGTCATCCGCGCTTGCGCAGCCGCCATTTCGTCGCCGAGATCGGCCCTGTCGAGCGTGACGAATGGCTGCTTTGTTTCCGCCGCGCCCTTGACGAAACGATCGCGAGCCAGGCGCTTCGCGATCTCATCTGGGCGCCGGTCGAACGTCTTGCCTATCACATGCAGAACAAGGAATGACGATGAGCCTGAACGCGCGTCTGGAGCCTGTGCTCTATCTCTTCGCCGGCCTGTTCGGTGTATCAGGCGTGGCGCTCGCCGCCCTTGCCGCCCATGGCGGCGGCGAGGCCAATCTGGCAGCATCCGCATCCGCCATGTGCCTCGCGCACGCCCCTGCCCTCTTGGCATTGGCCCTCGGCACCGCCAGGCTCAAAACCGCCTGGCTGGCCGGTTTTCTGATGATCTTGGGGACGCTGCTCTTTGCAGGCGATCTCGTTACGCTCCGCTTCACCGGCTCCAGCCTCTTCCCCTATGCCGCCCCGACCGGCGGCTGGGCGATGATGCTGGGTTGGCTGGCCGTGGCGGCAGGTGCGGTGTTTCGGGTGCGGACGTAGATCTCACCTTCTCCCCGCTGGGGAGAAGGGGAAGGAAGCAGGAACTGCGCCCACAATCGCTACGCTTTATACCCCCTCGACCACATTAAAACCTTCAAAAACCGGCGGCCCCTTGTACATCGCCTTGCGGTCGCCGGCATTGCGGTGCGCCGCGCGAAAATTCTCGGACTTCGTCCAGTTCTGGAAATCCTCTTCGCTGCTCCAGACCGTGTGCGAGGAATAGAGCGTGTAGCCTTCCTCCTCGTTGGCCTTGCCGCGCAGCAGCCGGAATTCGACGAAACCGGGCACTTCGGCCAGGCTTGAATCGCGGTTGCGCCAGACTGTTTCGAAATCGCTCTCGGTGCCGGTTACGACCTTGAAGCGGTTCATTGCGATATACATGAAGTCTCCTTACGCCTTCCTCTTGGCTGCCCTTGCCGCATGCGAGGGAAAGGCGACAACATTATTGCCGTTTGCCGCCGCCGGGCCAAGCGATCTTGTTGTTGCTTCTCCGGGCATGCGCGCTTCCCAGGTCGGAAACAGCGTCACATTCGGATAGAACCGCTGGCGTCCGGCATGTTGCTGGAAAAGTTCGTAGAGTTCGGGCACGAGGCCGTCGCCGCTCTGCGCGGCGAGCTTGTGCAGACCGATCATGGTGAAGCCGTCGGGGCGCTGGTCGTTCATCTGGAATTGTCTCGTTCGTTCATCGTCTGCAGCGCACGCTCCAGGCTGGACTTGCTGCCGTTGCGAAGCGGGATGAAGGCCTTGCCGAACTTCTTGCAGCCGGTCTTCACGCGCAGGCAGGCATCGTGGCTGATACAGTCGATCGGGCAGAAGACGCAGTCGACCGAGGGAAGCACGGTGTCGATGCGCGAAACCGCTTCGCGCAAGCCGCCATCGTGATGAATGAGCTCGGCGCCGAAATTGCTGGCGATCTGGCGCAGATGCGCCACCTGGCAGTCACGGCCGCCGACATAGAGGAAACTGCAGCCATCGAGTTTGGACCGTTCGTGGGATGCCTGTCCGGCCTCATCGCCCGCGCTGTCGCGGACCTCCCGGTTCGATCCCTTCTTGCCCTTGCGAGCCATATACCACCCGTTCGCTCGTTGATCGTCACACGATTCCTGCGTGTGCGGATGGACCTTATTAAACTTGATTTTTGGAGTAAAGTATAAAGTTGAATGTTTTCATCATATTATTCGATCGAGATCGGCAAGGAGATAAAGCTCCTTCCATTGCCACCGGGCGTCGGCCCGAATGGAGCCGCCCGCCTGATGGCATCGATGGCAATCTGATCGATCTCGGGGACGCCAGATCCGTTCACGACGCGAACGGACGTCAGGCCTCCGCTGCCATTCACCGAAAACGAGACGACCACAGTTCCCTCGACACCGCGCGGCGTTCTGATCGCACGGCGAATGCGGCTGCGGACCTTGCCGTCGTAATTGGCAAAAGCTGCACTTCCGATACCATCATTGCTGCTGACACCGCGCGAATTGCGATCCGACTGAGCCGATCGGTCCCCCTCGGCAACACCTTGCACCAAATCCTGCTGCGCATCGCCTTGCGAACCTGCGGCCTTTCGCGGCGGTCGCTTCTTTTCAACCGGTTTCGGTTTTTCCTGCGCCACCAGTTTCGGCTTCGGTTTCGGCGTCACGATCTCTTGCGGCACTTCCTGCTCAGGCTGAACCTCCGCCGTCTCGACCGGTTTCATCTCTTCGGGTTCGACCGCCGCAACGGGTGGCACCTCGGACGGCTGCACTTCCGCAGGAACTTCCTCAAGCTTCTGCTCCTCCGGAACAACCGTCGACATCGGCTGCGCAACGGCGGTTTCAGCGGGCACTTCCGAAACCAGAATCTCCGGCTCCACGGCAGCTGCAGTTTCCGGCGAAACGCGCGTTACCTCGGGAGCGGAAGCCTGCTGTATCGGATCCTGTGTCTCAACCGGAGAGACCTCGGTCGGCTGAACGGCTTCCGTATCCGGCTCGACAGCCTCCGGGATGATCTCTTCCTGTACGGTCGCCTCGGTCTCGCCGGCGGCGGTCTGATCAACGTCCGAGTAGCCGAACATGATGACACTTACGGCTTCACCAGCTTCCTCGACCGCCTTCTCCGGGACGTGCGGGAAGGCGAAGAGCAGCGCTGCGGCAAACGTGGCGTGGAAAATCAGCGAACCAACACAGGTCAGCGCCAGCCGCCGCCGCACCGGCTTCTTCTCGTCCTCCTGCTTCTCCACCGCCGCATCCATCGGCGGCGCGGAAACAGCAGCGGACGGCGCCGCTTCCGGATGGTCGGGAAAGGAGGATATCTGCGCAAAACGCGCGTAGTGGATCACCGTTTCACCGGCCGGCTGCCGTTGCGCGTTGCGCAGTTCGGAAAGCTCGTGGCCGGGGTGCATGCCGGGCGTATTGTCGTTCAGGCTACTGCCGCCAGCTTCCGCCTCCTCGATGAGCACCTGTCTCGATCTGGATTTCGCTGAAATCGCCATTGTCTACGCCTCGGACAGCCAGAAACATCTCCGCCGGGGTTCATCCCCCGGCGTTTTCTTGAGCAATTCCAGCAAAACTGCGTAGCGGTTTTGCGTCCGGAATTGCGTAAAAACAAAGGGATAGAGCATTTCCCGCGTGGAAATGCTCTATCCCTCGAAGGGAACGGAGACCTGTGAGCGGGTGACGAGACCCTTCATGCATTCGCCGGCTGCCGGCCCGTCGCAGACCGGCGTGTCGTTGATGAGGATGCGGGTCACGCTCTCGCATTTGACATTCGGCATGTCGAACTGGCGCACGCGCTTCTTGCCTTGCGGCAGATCGCGGAAATCGAGAACGGTGATCTTGTCGACGGCATTCTTGTCGTTGAAGAAGGCGAGCTCGAAAGAGATCTTGTTGATGGCGGCGGGCAGATTGTTCTCGGCGACGAAGGTCATCATGCAGCCCTTCTGCGAGGGCGCCAGCGCATTGAGTTCGACATCGAGAGACATTGCCGATGCCGCCTCCTGCGCTTGGGCTACGCCCGCAACCGCCATCACCAAGCCGGCCGCAACAGCCGCAAACCTAACCGCCATAACCTTCTCCGCATCGTCGCAATATCGGCAATCCCAAAAACTTGACTGCATTAGTCTCCTATTGCGTCTTTAAAAAATTATGAGTAGGAAAGTCAAGATAATTGTAACCGCAACCGGGAACCTTCCCGGCCTCACGGAATTGCCAGCCGACATGATGGTTGAAAAGCCAGACACCTTTAAGCATGCGCCACTGCCGGGCGAACCCGAGGCGCAACACCGGATCATCGAAAGCGCGGATCTTTTCCGCGGCGCGACCGAGATCATGATCAGACACGACGGGCTGGCTTACCGCCTGAAGATCACCCGTCAGGGCAAGCTCATTCTCAATAAATAGGGCCAATAGGCAGGGGTAAGACATGACTGAGCAGAAAAGACCGGCACCGGCCGAAATCCGTGCGTTTCGCGCTGAAAATCCGAAGATGCGCGAGCGCGATATCGCCGCCCAGCTGAAGATTTCCGAAGCGGCCCTCGTCGCCGCCGAAACCGGTATCAGCGTGACCCGCATCGACGCCAGCGCATTGAAGCTCCTCGAGCGCGTGGAACGCCTCGGCGAAGTACTCTCCTTGTCGCGAAATGAAAGCGCCGTGCACGAAAAGATCGGCATCTTCGAAAACATCAAGATGGGCATACAGAGCGCGATCGTCCTCGGCGAAAACATCGACCTGCGCATCTTCCCGAGCCGCTGGGAACATGGCTTTGCCGTCTCCAAGAAGGATGGCGACCAGGAGCGCCTCAGCCTGCAATATTTCGATAAATCGGGCACTGCCGTGCACAAGGTGCATCTGCGCCCGAATTCGAATGTCGAGGCCTATCACGCGATCGTCGCCGAGCTAAAGCTCGAGGACCAGTCGCAGGAATTCATCGAGGCCGAGATCTCGAATGCCGCCGACGAAGCTGCCGATATCAGCCGCGACGAGCTGCGCGACAACTGGAGCAGGCTCACCGACACCCACGAGTTCTTCGGCATGCTGAAGCGCCTGAAGATCGGGCGCCAGGCGGCCATCCGCAGCGTCGGCGACGACTATGCGTGGAAGCTCGACAACACCGCGACAGCGGAGATGATGCATGCCTCGGTGAAATCAGGCCTGCCGATCATGTGCTTCGTCGCCAATAACGGCATCGTCCAGATTCATTCCGGCCCGATCTTCAACGTGCAGGCGATGGGGCCGTGGATCAACATCATGGATCCGACCTTCCACCTGCATCTGCGCCAGGATCACATCGCCGAGACCTGGGCGGTGCGCAAGCCGACCAAGGATGGGCACGTCACCTCGCTGGAGGCCTACAATGCCGAAGGCGAGATGATCATCCAGTTCTTCGGCAAGCGCCAGGAAGGTGTCGGCGAACGCGCCGAATGGCGTGAGATCATGGAAAACCTGCCGCGGGCGGCAAGTGTCGCCGCATAAGGATCGCAGCAATGACGATGCGTAACAATCTGCGCCGGATCCGCCCCTGGGAACTGGTCCTGACGGCTGTTGTCTTGGCGCTGCCGCTGATCGCGACAGCGCCGGCTGGCCAAAGCTTCGCCTTCGCTGGCACCGCCCTTGCCGAAGAAAAGAAGCTCGACACGTCGCGCCTGGTTTCGGTCGGCGGCGACGTCACCGAAATCATCTACGCGCTCGGCGAGGAAAGCCGGCTGATCGCCCGCGACACGACGAGCACCTATCCGCAGGCAGCCCTGAAGCTGCCGAATGTCGGTTACATGCGCGCACTCTCGCCCGAAGGTATCCTCGCCATGAACCCGACGGCGATCATCGCTGTCGAAGGTTCCGGTCCGCAGGAGGCGCTTGCTGTATTGAAGAATGCCAGCGTGCCCTTCGAGACCGTGCCGAGCCCGTTTACCCGTGACGGCATTCTCGCCAAGATCGATCGCGTTGGCACGCTGCTCGGCGTACCCGACAAGGCGAAGGCGCTGGAAGCAAAGGTAGCGGCCGATCTCGACGCGGCGATCGCCGATGCCGGAAAGCGGCCCGAGGCCGAACGCAAGCGCGTTCTCTTCATCCTCAGCGCCAAGAACGGCCGGATCATGGCGTCGGGCACAGGCACCGCGGCCGACGGCATCATCCAGCTTGCCGGCGCCGTCAACGCCGTCGGCGCCTTCCCCGGCTACAAGCCGCTGACGGACGAGGCGATCGTCGAAGCCAAGCCCGACCTCATCTTGATGATGGATCGCGGCGATGGCGCCGGCACCAGGAATGAGGACCTGCTTGCCCAGCCGGCGATCGCGCTGACGCCGGCGGGCGAGAAGAAAGCGATCATCCGCATGGACGGCATCTACCTGCTCGGCTTCGGCCCGCGCACGGCAGCCGCCGCGCGTGAGCTCAACGCAGCAATCTACGGGGGCTGATCATGGCCCTGCCGCAAGCCATGACGGAAGCAAGGCGACCATTCGCGATGGCAGACCTCCGCGACACCAGCCAGGCGGGCGACAGGACACGGCTCGCCTTGCTGGCGATCGCGCTGCTCGTCGCAGGCGCCGTCTTCTCGATGCTGTTTTCGGTGACGACAGGGGCTTCGGATGCCTCGATCCTCGACGTCATCGGCAAGATGGCCGGCTCCGAGACGGCGCTCAGCGCGCGGGACCGGATCATCATCTTCGATATCCGCCTGCCGCGCGCGATCCTCGGCTTCCTGATCGGCGCCTCGCTTGCCGTCTCCGGCACGGTGATGCAGGGCCTCTTTCGCAATCCGCTGGCCGATCCCGGCCTCGTCGGCGTCTCATCAGGCGCAAGCCTCGGCGCAGTCGCCATCATCGTGCTCGGCGGCGGCATCGCAGCCCCGCTCGTGGCGCTTCTCGCCATCTACGCCCTTCCGGCTGCTGCCTTCGGCGGCGGTCTCGCCACGACGCTGCTGCTCTACAGGATCGCCACCCGCCACGGCCAGACCTCGGTGGCGACGATGCTGCTTGCCGGCATCGCGCTCGGCGCGCTCGCCCTCGCTCTGACCGGCCTGATGATCTACATCGCGAACGACCAGCAACTGCGCGACCTGACCTTCTGGAGCATGGGCTCGCTTGCCGGCGCCACGTGGACCAAGATTGCCGCCGCCGGCCCGATCATCCTGTTGTCCTTCACCGCCCTGCCCTTCATGGCCCGTGGCCTCAATGCCATCACGCTCGGCGAAGCGGCCGCCTTTCATATGGGCGTGCCGGTGCAGCGGTTGAAGAATGTGGCGATCGTCGGCGTCGCGGCTGCGACCGGCGCCGCCGTCGCCGTCAGCGGCGGCATCGGCTTCGTCGGCATCGTCGTGCCGCATATCCTGCGCATGGCGATCGGCCCGGACCATCGTTTCCTGCTGCCGGCCGCAGCCCTTCTCGGCGGCTCGCTGCTGATCTCAGCCGACGTGCTCGCACGCACCCTCGTCGCCCCGGCCGAGCTGCCGATCGGCATCATCACCGCAGCGGTGGGCGGGCCGTTCTTCCTGTGGATCCTGCTGCGGCAGCGCTCGCGTCTTGCCCTGTGAGTAATGTGTGAGTGACTTGAAATGATCGAAGTGTCCGGCCTCTCCGTGCGCCTTTCCGCTAAGACCATCATCAACGACGTCGCCTTCACGGCAAAAGCCGGCGAGCTGACGGCAATCGCCGGGCCGAACGGCTCCGGCAAGACGACGACGATGAAGGCGATTTCAGGCGAACTTGCCTATGGCGGTTCGGTGCGCATCGGCGGCGAGGAAGTGAAGGCGCTGAAACCCTGGCAGCTTGCGGCCGTGCGTGGCGTGCTGCCGCAGGCAAGCACCATCTCCTTTCCCTTCACTGTCCGCGAAATCGTCCGCATGGGCCTGACCTCGGGCCTGAACCTCAACCCCGATAAGTCAGATCAGACGGCCGCCGCCGCTCTCGCCTCGGTCGACCTGACCGGCTTCGAAGGCCGCTTCTACCAGGAACTCTCCGGCGGCGAGCAGCAGCGCGTGCAGCTTGCCCGCGTGCTCTGCCAGATCGCCGAGCCCGTCATCGACGGCAAGCCCTGCTGGCTGCTGCTCGACGAGCCGGTCTCGAGCCTCGACATCAGCCACCAGCTGACCATCATGACGCTTGCCCGCAATTTTTGCGAACGCGGCGGCGGCGTCATCGCCGTCATGCACGACCTCAACCTGACGGCGCTTTTTGCCGACCGCATCGTGCTGATGAAATCCGGCCGGCTCGCCGCCGTCGGCAAGGTCGGCGACGTGCTGACTGACGAAACCATGCTCTCGGTATTCGGCTGTGCGCTCAGGATCAACCAGGTCCCGGCCGACGGCACGCCTTTCGTGCTCGCGCACAGCGCCGTTTCCCGGGCCTAACCGCGCCGCCCAGCGGAACTTTTGATCATCCGGCACGTTTTCGGCAGTGATTTGAGTCAATGCCGGGCGGTCTCATGCATGCAACGATCGGTCATGACCCCCGTAAAGAGCAGGCGGGCTTGCGCGCGCCCCAGCCAATGGAGACAGCCATGACCTATTCCATCTTCCACTCCGGCCGCAGCCGCCGCAACGGCACCTTCCAGAATTTCGAGTCCGGCATCGAGGAACAGATCGAGGCGTTGCGTGACGAACTCGCCGAATTGACACGCCTCGTCGGCAAAAGCTCCCGTCACCAGGGTGACAAGATCCGCAGCCAGGCAAGCACCGGCTATGAAGAACTGCTCGGCCGCAGCGAGGATCTGCTGCGCGAATTGCAGCATGGCTATGAGCGCAGTGCGACCGAAATGCGCGAGACCGTGCGCAAGCATCCCCTGGCGACGATCGGCGCCGCAGCCGCTGTAGGCCTCGCCATCGCCTTCCTTGCCCGTCGCTGAGGAAGCGCGATGCTCTTTTCGATCATCAGCCTGTTGACAGGAGCAAGCGTGCACCGGACCGTAGCGCGCGCCAAGCGTATGAGCATCTTCATCGCGCTTGCCCTGCTTTTCCTTCTCACCGCCTACGCGCTTGTTGTCACCGCCGGCGCCATCTGGCTCGCCAGGATCTACGGCCCGGTCGGAGCCGCCCTATTCCTTGCCGCCGGCGCATTGCTGATCGCCATTATCCTCCTGGTGGTGTTGGTGATCCTCAACGCCCAGGAGAAGCGCCGCGCCCGCGAACGCCGTGCCGCGCTGGAATCCCTGGCGGCAGTGGGCATCGGCCTCGTCCGCGCCCAACCGCTGCTCACCGCCGGCGTGCTGGCGGCCATCGTCGCGGCCAATCTGGTAGGGTCGAAGCGGGAGGATTGAGAGCCGGCCGATCCTCCGCTCGTTCTGCCGCAAAATGAGGAACCGTGGATTGTGCCTCTTTTGTGTACCGCCGAAGATTGGGGTACGACGTCCACCCACCCTCCCTCATTCCTGTGCTCGTCACAGAAATCCAGCCACGGCGCGTCCGCGCCGTGAATGAACCGGTACTTCAACGAAAGAGTCTTTTGCGCCCAAGGACTTGGGCGCACTGGATTCCTGTGACGAGCACAGGAATGAGGGAGGGGAGAGGTAACGACCACCTATTAAAACGATGCAAAAAGCCGGCGCCGCAACAGGCAGCCGGCCTCTCGATCGCTTGTCAAAACGCAAATGCCTTCGACGTCAGCGGCGCCGATGTCGCATCCGGGCCGAAGTCCGCCTCGCCCGAAATCTGCAGCAATTCCTGCAGTCTTTGGCGGGCGCGGTTGACGCGGCTCTTGATGGTACCGACGGCGCAGCCGCAGATTTCGGCGGCTTCCTCGTAGGAGAAGCCCGAAGCGCCGACAAGAATGATCGCCTCGCGCTGGTCGGGCGGCAGCTGATCGAGCGCCTTCTTGAAGTCCTGCAGATCGAGCGCGCCATATTGCGAGGGATGCATGGCCATCGATTCCGTGAACAGCCCGTCGCTGTCCTGCACCTCGCGGCCGCTCTTGCGCATCTGGCTGTAGAGTTCGTTGCGCAGGATCGTGAACAGCCAGGCCTTCATGTTGGTGCCCATCTCGAAGTGGTCCTGCTTGGCCCAGGCCTTCATGATGGTGTCTTGAACGAGATCATCGGCGCGGTCGTGGCGGCCGATCAACGAAATGGCGAATGCTCGAAGGCTAGGGAGGGCCGCCAGCAATTCCCGCTTGAAGCTGGGTTGCACTTTATCTTCCATGCGACGAGTCCTATTCAGCCATCTTGGCGGAAGCCATCATCTCGGCATGGTCGAGCTTTTCGAGAAGATCGAGAAAACGATCCGGGATCGCCTCTTCCTGTGCCGCGGCATAGAGCGACCGCAACCTGACGCCAATCTGGTTGTTCGGGTCCAGGATGTCGCTTGCCCGCAGCTCCAACTTCCGCTGATCCGCTGCCTCTTTATTGCGTGTAGTCATCAACTCGTCTTCTCACCGTTGTCTTTGCCGGGGCGCACATGGAATAATCACGGTTTCAGCGGCCGCCAATGCCACAGATACTGAGTGTTTTACTATCGATATCGCTGGCATCTACCGCTGCATGGGTCAAAATGCTACGCCCTTTCTATGTCGGCTGGGATAATGCGGCGCGACAAAAAAAGTTCCTGCCGTTCCGGAACTTTTTTATCAAGGCGGCGTTAATCGCTCATTGAAGCCTAGACCGGCCTGCATACGGGAGCCATTTATGACACTTTCTACTCGAATTGCGCCGCACCTTCCTTATCTGCGTCGCTATTCCCGCGCCCTTACCGGCACTCAGACTTCAGGCGACGCTTATGTCGCCGCCGTTCTTGAAGCCATTATCGCCGATATATCGATTTTCCCGGATACGGCGAATGACCGGGTTGCACTCTACAAACTGTTTACTCAACTGTTTGGTTCCACCGCCATACAGATTCCGGAGCCGACTTCTCCCTATGCCTGGGAGCAGCGTGCAACGCTCAATCTTTCCAAGGTCTCGCCGGGCGCCCGCCAGGCCTTCCTGCTCGCCGCCGTAGAGAATTTCCGCGTGGCCGAAATCGCGGAAATCCTGGAGTCGGACGAACAGGACGTCATGCTGCTGCTCGACAAGGCCTCGCAGGAGATTTCCCGTCAGGTCGCAACCGATATCATGATCATCGAGGACGAACCGCTGATCGCCATGGATATCGAGCAGATGGTGGAAAGCCTCGGCCACCGCGTCACCGGCATCGCCCGCACCCATGCCGAGGCGGTCGCGCTCTACAACAAGACCAAGCCGAGCATGGTGCTGGCCGACATTCAGCTTGCCGATGGCAGCTCCGGCATCGATGCCGTCAACGATATCCTCAAGACCTCAAGCGTGCCGGTGATCTTCATCACCGCCTTCCCGGAACGGCTGCTGACCGGCGAGCGCCCCGAACCCACGTTCCTCGTCACCAAGCCCTTCAATCCCGACATGGTCAAGGCACTGATCAGTCAGGCTCTCTTCTTCAATGAATCGACCAAAGTAGCCGCCTGAAACGCAATTTTCCGGCCTTCGGAACCAAATTGGCCAAGCAGGCGTTCCGGTGCTACCGGAACGTCCCGGCGGCTTTAACGCTTTTTGCAGCGCTTTGTTCTAGAGTTGGCAGGCGGTTTCTGGAAGGGCGCTCCCTTCAGCGGCGTTCGAGATGTCACAAGGAAAGGCGGCCGAGTGAATACGACTGAACCGTTGTCTGGCACGCCTCTCGCATTCGAAGGCAAAGCCGCAATGATGGAGCGTGCACTCGGCAGCGCCGGGATCTCCATCCTCTGCCAGGACGCCGGGCTGTCGATCTTCTACGCCGAAAATCTGCCGCCGCATTTCGCAGCGCTCCTTACGCCCGGCGGCAGCGACGCCGCCCTTTTCGGCGATGCCCATGGGCAATATCTGACGGTGCTGAAACATAAGGTGCTGGAAACAGGCATTCCCAACAATGCCGAGGTCGAGATCGATGTCGACGGCGAAATGCGCACCTATGAACTGAAGATCCAGCGCACCGGGGGACGCAGCACCTACGGGCTTCTGTCTGTCATGACCGAGATCACCGAAAGCCGGCATCGCGAGAAAGTGCTGAAATCGCTGCTGCGCGAGCTGTCGCACCGGTCGAAGAACCTTCTCGCCATCATCCAGGGCATCGCCACCCAGACGGCGCGCAACACGCTGTCTCTCGACAGCTTCCTCCTCAAGTTCCGTGGCCGGCTGCAGTCGCTGTCCAACTCGCAGGACCTGATCACGGATTCAAGCTGGCGCGGCGCCTTCCTCTTTGAACTCGCCGAAAAGCAGTTCGCCCCTTATTGGCCGGAAACATCAGGCGCCATGCCGATCTACGGCATCAACGCCCATCTGACCCCGAATGCCGCCGTGCATCTCGGGCTTGCGCTCCACGAACTCATCGTCAACTCCGCCTCCTATGGGGCGATATCTCGCGGTGCGGCCTCCATCACACTGAATTGCCGCGAAGCCGTGATCGGCGACAGGAGGGCGATCGAGGTCGCCTGGGCGGAAGTGCTGCGGGATCAGTCGGAAGTCCACGAGTTCAGCGACAACAGCTTCGGCCGTACGGTGCTGGAGCGCGTCGTACCCTCGTCGGTTAACGGCAAGGCGGAGCTGAACCTCGTGCCGGGCCGCATCGAATACCACCTGACCATTCCCGAAACCGAATTCGAGATTCTCAAGCGCGCGTGAGAGAAGACTGAGAACGGAAAAACAGCCGGTGCGAGGGCGGCGCACCGGCTGTCTTCACTCACCGGGAGGGGACCGTGAGTACGTCCGGATGGTGGGTTGGGGGCGCGCATGTTGGGTCGATGCGATCACCATCCGGATACCGCAATAACGACGACGCCCAATTTTGGTTCCCTCCCATCGAAAAAAAATTCGGCTTTTTTGAATCTTTTTTCCGATGCCCTTTCCCTGCCGCGCTCCCGGCCAGTCCGTCGATCCGAACCGGTTAAATTCTCTCCATGAAAACATGGGCTTACAGGCAGGTTCGCAAGCGCAATCCGCCAAAATTTTACCGTTTGATAAATTTTTAAACCTGAGTTACGCTTCCCTCACAGGCCGTTTACCAATAATGAGGGAACTTCAATGGAACGACTGGAAACTGGGATTCATGCCGGCCGGCTTTCGTCCGCCGAGTATGAGGCTAATTTTTCCGATCTGCATCCGCGCCTCGATAATCATGAGGCGCTGGTCGCCGCTGATCGCTGTTATTTCTGCTATGACGCGCCGTGCATGACGGCCTGTCCCACCTCGATCGACATTCCGCTCTTCATCCGCCAGATTTCGACCGGCAACCCGCTCGGCTCGGCAAAGACGATCTTCGATCAGAACATCTTGGGCGGCATGTGCGCCCGCGTCTGTCCTACCGAAGAGCTCTGCGAGCAGGCCTGCGTGCGCAACACGGCCGAAGAGCGGCCCGTCGAGATCGGCCGCCTGCAGCGTTACGCGACCGATGCCGCCATGCAGGCCGGCAAGCAGTTCTATGTCAGGGCAGACCCGACCGGAAAGAGGATTGCCGTCGTCGGCGCGGGGCCGGCAGGTCTCGCCGCCGCCCATCGCCTGGCCGTGAAGGGCCATTCCGTCACGATTTACGACGCCAGGGAAAAATCCGGCGGCCTCAACGAATACGGCATCGCCACCTACAAGACGGTCGATGATTTCGCCCAGCAGGAAGTCGATTATGTGCTTTCGATCGGCGGCATCGACGTGCGCCACGGCGCCCTTCTCGGCCGCGATTTTTCGCTTGCCGATCTGCTGGCGCAATATGACGCCGTCTTCCTCGGCATCGGCCTTGCCGGCGTCAACGCGCTGCGCATCGAGGGCGAGAATCTGGCAGGCGTCGACGACGCCGTCGATTTCATCGCCGCCCTTCGCCAGACGGAAGACAAGAGCGAGATCGCCATCGGGCGGCGCGTCGTTGTCCTTGGCGGCGGCATGACGGCGATCGACGCCGCCGTGCAGGCAAAGCTCCTCGGCGCCGAGGAGGTAACGATCTGCTACCGCCGCGGCAAGGAGCACATGAACGCTTCGGAATATGAGCAGGATCTGGCAAGCTCCAAGGGCGTCATCATCCGCCACTGGCTGGCGCCGAAATCGATCCTTTCGCAGGACGGCAAGGTCGCTGCGATCGAGGTGGAATATACCAAGCTCGTCGAAGGCCGCCTCGTCGGCACCGGTGAAACCGGCGTGATCGCCGCCGACCAGATCTTCAAGGCGATCGGCCAGACCTTCGAAGCCTCAGGCGTCGGTTCGCTGCGCATGGAATCCGGCCGCATCGCCGTCGACACTGAAGGCCACACCTCGCTCGATGGCATCTGGGCCGGTGGCGACTGCGTCTTCGGCGGTGAGGATCTTACGGTTTCCGCCGTCGCCCACGGCCGCGATGCGGCCGAATCCATCCATCGCACCCTCACCGCAGCCGCCGCTCCGGCTGTCGCGGTTGCCTGAAGGGGAGAATGAACAATGGCTGATCTCCGCAATAATTTCGTCGGCATCAAATCCCCGAACCCGTTCTGGCTGGCCTCCGCGCCGCCGACCGACAAGGCTTATAACGTCGAGCGCGCCTTCAAGGCCGGCTGGGGCGGCGTGGTCTGGAAGACGCTCGGCGAGGAAGGCCCGCCCGTCGTCAACGTCAACGGCCCGCGCTACGGCGCGATCTTCGGCGCCGACCGCCGTCTGCTGGGCCTCAACAATATCGAGCTCATCACCGACCGCGACCTCTACACCAACCTGCGCGAAATGAAGCAGGTCAAGATGAACTGGCCGGACCGGGCGCTGATCGCCTCGATCATGGTGCCTTGCGAGGAACAGGCGTGGAAGTCGATCCTGCCGCTCGTCGAAGAGACCGGCGCCGACGGCATCGAACTCAATTTCGGCTGTCCGCACGGCATGTCCGAACGCGGCATGGGCTCGGCCGTCGGCCAGGTGCCGGAATATATCGAAATGGTCGTGCGCTGGTGCAAGCAGTACACCCGCATGCCCGTCATCACCAAGCTGACGCCCAACATCACCGATATCCGCCGCCCAGCGCGGGCCGCCAAGGCCGGCGGCACCGACGCCGTGTCGCTGATCAACACGATCAATTCGATCGTGTCCGTCGATCTCGACAACTTCGCACCCAACCCGACGGTCGGCGGCAAGGGCAGCCATGGCGGTTATTGCGGCCCGGCGGTCAAGCCGATCGCGCTGAACATGGTGGCCGAAATCGCTCGTGATCCCGAAACCTACGGCCTGCCGATCTCGGGCATCGGCGGTATCACGACCTGGCGGGACGCTGCCGAATTCCTCGTCCTCGGCGCCGGCAACGTCCAGGTCTGCACCGCAGCCATGACCTACGGCTTCAAGATTGTGCAGGAAATGATCACGGGCCTCTCCGACTGGATGGACGAAAAGGGCCACAAGACCCTCGACGACATTACCGGCCGCGCCGTGCCCAATGTCACCGACTGGCAGTATCTGAACCTCAATTACGTCGCCAAGGCGAAGATCGACCAGGATGCCTGCATCAAATGCGGCCGCTGTCACATCGCCTGCGAAGATACTTCGCATCAGGCGATCACCAACGTCGTCAACGGCCTGCGCCATTTCGAGGTAATCGACGAGGAGTGCGTCGGCTGCAATCTCTGCGTCAGCGTCTGCCCGGTCGAGAATTGCATCACCATGGAGCAGCTTCCGGCCGGCTCGCTCGACAAGCGCACCGGCAAGGTGGTCGATCCGAACTACGCCAACTGGACGACCCACCCGAACAACCCGATGGCCCGCCAGGCCGCGGAGTGATCGGCTTGCAACGCCGCGGAGAAAATCATTCCGCGGCGTTGCGCTGAACCCATGATGGATTTATGGCCACCATGCTGCACGATCGCAGCTTGTAACCTAGGAGGAGGCAGCCATGGCTCGCAAACACCTCACCGACCTCAGCTTTTGAGGTCACGTCGAAACGACGTAAATCCTTCCCGTCCGAAACCCGGGTCAAGACCGGTTTGCAAACCGTTCACGGCGACGTCGAACTAATCGAAAAACTCGGCCGCAACGATCCCTGCCCCTGCGGCTCCAGGAGGCGGCTTCAAGAATTGCTGCCTGCAATCCGGCCGCTATGACGGCATCGAGCGGGATTATTATTTTTAGAGACCGTGACTGAAGATGACGGCGCCCTTTACGAGAGGGCGCCGTTTATTGCGGTCAGCCCGGCAATGCCGGATCACAACTTGAAGCTTTTGACCTCGTTGCCTCGCTCGATGGTCCGGTTGGCGATGAAGCGTCCGGATTTTGCTGCCTCCTGCTTCTCAGCCTCGATTTGGTGCAACATGGCTTCGAGACGCCGAAGCGCCAGCGCCTTGTTGCGGTGCTGGGAGCGCTCGTCCCGCGCCGTCACCACGAGACCGGTCGGCCGATGCAGCACGCGAACCGCGCTGTCCGTCGTATTCTGGTGCTGCCCGCCGGGTCCGCCGGCTCTCAGCGTCTCGAAACGCAGGTCGGCCGGATCGATCGTCACCTCGCCGCCTTCAGGCCTGGCATCGATACACTGAACCGCAACAAACCAGTTCTGTCGTTTGTGACCGGGACGCACCGGACTCTTGAAGGTGAACCGGATCGTGCCGCAATAGCCGGCCGCGATCTGCTCCGCCCCGGCGCCGTCGAGACTGACAATCGCCGACTTCGCGCCGTGTTGATCCGGCATCGGGCCAAGGCTGGCCTCGAAAGAGCAGCCAAGCCCGATTGCCTCGCGCTCGATAATGCCGAGAAGCGCTGTGAGCGCGATACGGCACTCCACCGGACCGTTGCCTGATGTCACGAGAAGATCAATAGCGCTCATAACCGCTCCCTCCTTCCCTGCGATGGTCGGGTTTTCGCCGGCGCTGTTCGACCTCCGCTTCATCAACCGCCTTCTTGAAGGTGACGAGCGGCCGAAAGCTCGCAAGTCCGATGATCAGCCCCTCATTTTCGAGATCGCTCACCACCTGCCCGGCATCCTTATAGGCCGATGCTGCCTCTTCGACGACGAGAGCGCGATCGTCACAGATCGCGATACCTCCCCAAGTATTCCGCAACAGTAGTTCGCGTTCGGAGCGATTGCGGCCGACACGTCCATGCATTGTGGCCCGGTCATACTTGCGGCCAGCCCCATGAGAGATACCGCCGAGCGAACGGCTGACGCCGGCACCCGCGACAACCAGATGGCTGAGGCTCGCGCGCGATCCCGCAATCGGCGCCAATTCGCCGGGTGCGACGGCCGCCGCACCCTTGTAATGCACAAACCCGCGATCTGAGCGACGAACGAGATTGTGCGGTATGTCGGCGATGAGGCTGAGATCGGCGCGAAGCGCCGCAGCCGCCCGCGCGGCAATGAGCCGCCGGTTCAGCGATGCCCAGGCAACGCAGCGATCATGGCTCGCAAGCCAGGCAGCACCTGCTTCCGATCCGGGATCGAGACCGGCGACAAGCGCCGGATGTGCAGCCGCGGCTTCGCTGAATACCGCGGCACCGAGGGAGCGTGAACCAGAATGAACGAGCAGATAGAGCCGCTGATCGTCGAGACCAGCCGCACGTCCGCCCTCGGCAAGCTCTTCAACGGCCTGCAGCTCGCAGAAATGATTGCCGCCGCCGATCGTGCCCAAGGCTTCCGGTGCCAGATCGGCAGGCAGACCAGCTTCAGCGAGCATGTCGCCAGCATCGCCGATTGCCTGCGTTTCAAGCCGGCGAAGCCGCTCCGCCGCTTTGTCGATCCTCAGTTTGCGCAGCGGCAGATCGAGAGCGAAGAGTGACATCCCGCAGCCGATGTCGTTGCCGATCAGCAGCGGGTGCAGCCGGGACGACAACAGCGCCACGCCGGTCGCACCGTATTTGCCGGGGTGCAAATCCGGAAAGGCGGCGATTTCCAAGGCGCCCGGCAGGCGAGACATTTCGTCAAGCTGGTCCAAGGCAGCGCCTTCGATCCAGGCAGAACTGGAAAAGAAACGATTGATGAGCGCCGGAACTGCCGCCGGCGCCATCAGGGAGCTTTCGCTCCCAATAGAATTGCCCATGATGATACTCTGGATATGAGTGGTCTTTCATCGCCTGAGATGGCGATGTTCAACCGGCCTGCATCAGCCATTGGCTGAGTTAAACCGAAACCCTCTCGGGGCGTGCGGAGATATTTGTCATCGTGTCGCTCCCTTCATCCAGAACAATCGAGAGCGCCCCTTTAGGGGAAGTCGGATATAAATGCAAGCATGGCGCGCTTCAGCCGCCGAATGATCTCCGGTAGGCATGCGGGCTCGTTCCCAGCCGCTTGCGGAAATGATGCCGCATGGTTGCCAGCGTGCCGAAGCCGCTTGATATCGCAATGTCGTCGAGCGAGACCGCGAGTTCCTTTTCGAGCAGGTCGCGGGCATGGCGCAGCCGCTCCTTCAGTAGCCATTCGCCGACGCTGAGACCTGTCGTCGCTTCGAAGCGGCGCTGGAAGGTGCGCATGCTCATGCCGGCCCGTTTGGCGAGCAGGCTGATCGGCTGCTCCTCGGCAAGGCTTGCGCGCATCCATTCGATCAGTGGACCCAAGCGAATGCCCTCCCGCGCCTCCGGAACCGGGGCGCTGATGAACTGCGCCTGCCCGCCTTCGCGATGCGGCGGCACCACGAGGCGCCGGGCGACGCTGTTTGCGGCATCCGAGCCGAAATCGCCGCGCACGACATGCAGGCAGAGATCGATGCCGGCTGCACTGCCGGCCGCCGTCAGCAGGCTGCCTTCATCGATGTAGAGAACGGCGGCATCGAGCGTGATGTCGGGGTAACGCGCGGAGATCGAAGCGACATAGCGCCAATGTGTGGTCGCCCTGCGGTTGGCAAGCAGTCCGGACCCGGCAAGGACGGCAACGCCGGAGCAGAGCGACATGACGCGCGCGCCGCGTTGATGCGCGGCCCTCAGCGCTTCGGCGAGTGGCGCCGGTACGGGCGCATCGATCGCCCGCCAGCCCGGCACGACGATCAGGTCCGCCTCGTCGAGCACCTCCAGCCCCTTGTCGACCGCCACCGTCAATCCGCCGGCGGCGCGAAGTGGGCCTGGCTCGATCCCACAGACCGCAAAGCGATACCAGCCTTCGCCCATCTCGGGACGCGGCAGGCCGAAGACCTCATAGGCGATGCCGAATTCGAAGGTGCAGAGCCCGTCATAAGCAAGCACGGCGACCAGCGGTCCATTCGTCTGCGGCGGCAATAGATTTGGCATGATCTTTACGCTGTCGGTCATAATGGCCAATATCGCAAACCTCTAGCATCGGCGATACCAGGCGGCAACTCCAACACGAAAGGAAAGACCGATGCCAAGCCCCGTTTCTGAAATCCCCGCCGCCGAGCCCGATCTCGCCGCCGCCCATTTTGGCGCCAAACTCGCCTTCGAGACCGACTGCTCGGATGTCAGCGCAGCCTTTGCCGCCGGCAAGATCGATTTCGTGCTCCTCGACGTGCGCTCGCCGGCACTGTTTGCGCAATCCCACATTCCCCGCGCGATCAACCTGCCGCACGGCAAGATGACCGCACATCGCATGTCGGAATGGGCAAGGGACACGCTCTTCGTCGTCTATTGCGCAGGCCCCCATTGCAACGGCGCCGACAAGGCCGCCTTCCGCCTCGCCAAGCTCGGCCTCAAGGCCAAGCTGATGATCGGCGGCCTGACCGGCTGGGCCGACGAAGGGCTTGCCTTCGAACAAGGCGTTCCCGCCGCGGCCTGACCAGCCTTCCCTTCTCCCGGCAGCGCTTACTCCTAAATCGACTCCGATTTGAGGAAGCATGCCCTGGGGAGAAGGGAAATCGCGATCGTCAGAACTCGACGACCACCTTGCCGAAAGGCCCGCGATAGAGATGGTCGAGGGCCTGCGGGAACTCGCCGAAGGCATAACGCTTGTCGATGACAGGCTTAAGCCCCGTCTGCTCGATGGCTCGCACAAGATCTTCGAGCGCGCGGCGATGGCCGACCGAAATTCCCTGCACGACAGGGGCCTTGAGCAGAAGCGGGCCGGCCGGGCCGGAGACTTCGAAACCTTCGAGCACGCCGATGACGGAAATGCGGCCGTTGACCGCCACAGCCTTCAACGCCTCACCGAGATGTGGACCGCCGACGATTTCGAGCACATGGTCGGCGCCGTAGCCGTCGGTCAGCTGATAGAGCTGCTCTACCCAGTCGCCCTGATGGCGGTTGATCGCATGATCGGCGCCGAGGGCAAGAGCACGCTCGAGCTTCTCCGCGCTGCCTGACGTGATGAAGACCTCTGCGCCATGCGCCTTGGCGATCTGCAGGCCAAAGAGCGCCACGCCGCCGGTACCTTGCACCAAAACCTTGTCGCCGGCCTTCAGGCCGCCGCGCTCGATCAAGGCGAACCAGGCGGTCAGACCGGCACAAGGCAAGGTGCTCGCCTGCGCCGCATCGAGCGTGTCAGGCGCGCGCGAATACCATTCCTCGGACAGCACGGTGTATTGGGAAAGGACGCCCGGATAGAAGCCGCCGCGTGTCTTGTAAGGCGGGGTGCGTGCGTCACCCAAGCCACGCCCGTCGATCCAGTCGGGCGAAAAGGTCGAGATGACCCGGTCGCCCGGCTTGAAGCGGGTGACGGCAGGCCCGACGGCCTCCACCACCCCGGCCATATCGGAAGCCGGCACGAAGGGAAATTGCAGCGGCAGCCCCATGCCGCTCTCCATCACCAGCCGGTCGCGAAAATTGAGCGAGACGGCTTCCGCCCGAACCAGGACCTTGTTTCCCGAAATCGGCTCAAGCCTGCGCTCGCCGATCGTCAGTTGGCGGTCCGGTCCGACCGTGTCGATCTGCCATTCCCGTGTCGTCTCCATTGCCTTGCTCCTTGTTCATTGCAGGGAGCAAGACCATATCGTTGAATATTTCGCACCAGTTGTGATATTAATTCGCCAGAATGGTTCCATAAAGGAAACAAGATGGAGCAACTGAAGGGCATCTCGATCTTCGTCGAAACCGTCGAGGCCGGTGGCTTTTCGGCTGCCGCCGACCGGCTCCACCTCACCCGCTCGGCGGTCGGCAAAACCATCGCACGTCTGGAACAGCGTCTCGGCGTGCGCCTTTTCAACCGCACGACACGCATGCAGAGCCTTACCGAGGAAGGTCGCTTCTTCTACGAACGCTGCCTGCGGGCGGTCGAGGAAATCCGCCTCGGAGAAGCCATGCTGGAATCCGGCCGGCGCGACGTGCGTGGCCGATTGCGCATCTCCATGCCCGTGCTTTTCGGCCGCCGCTGCATCGCGCCGATCCTCGCAACCCTGCTCGATGAACATCCGGATCTCGAAATCGACCTCTCCTTCAACGACCGTGTCGTCGATCTGCTTGAGGATGGCTTCGACCTTGCCATCCGCAACGGCCCCCTGAAAGACAATCCGGATCTGATGGCTCGGGCGATCGCCCGCCAACGCATGACGGTCTGCGCATCGCCCGCCTATCTGGAAAAACACGGCCCCCCGCAGACGGTTTCCGATATTCTGCGGCATGAAGGCATCGTCTACCGGCGGGGCGACGGCGACAAGGGCTGGATCTTTCCCACGACAGCCGATCCCATGCGGCGGATCGCGCCGAAGGCGCGGCTGCGGCTCGACGATCTGGCTGCGATATCAGATGCGGCCGTCGCCGGGCGCGGCCTTGCCTGGCTGCCCTGCTGGCTTGTACGCGAGGAGGTGCTGGCAGGCCGGCTCATTCAGGTGCTGAAGCACGAGCCGGCCAATGTCTTCGATGCCCATGCCATCTGGCCACGCTCCCCGGTCATGCTGCCGAAGGTGAGACTTGCGATCGATACGCTCGCCGCCAGATTGCCGGCAATGATGGGCTGATCCCTTCGACCCAAGGCGATGGCGCTCCATAAGCAGGCCTGGATGGTTATCCTGCCAGTCTTTCCAGTTCGTGCACCTGCTCGAGGACCAGCGTCGGCTTCAGCCGCCGAAGCGATTCCGGTGCGGCATATCCCCAAGTGACCGCCGCTGATGACGCACCGACTGCCTTGGCTGCCTCGATGTCGCGCGTCTCGTCGCCAACGCAGATGGTACGCTCCGGCGCGGTCCCGAGCTGCTTCATCGCGCCTCTAAACTTGACGGCCTTGCCGAATATTGAAGACCCGCATCCATAGAAATTGATCAGTTCGGCAAGCTCCGGGCCAAGAACCACTCGTACGTTCTGCTCGGTATTGGAACTGACGATCGCGAGCTTGATGCCGCGCTGGCGCAACATCGTCAATGCCGGTGCGACCCCTTCGAATAGCCGTATCGACTCGATGTCCTCTGTCGCCCTTCGCCGCATATATGCGGCAATAGCCGGCATCTTCCACATCGGCACTCGCAGCTTCTGAATGATCTCACGGTTCCCCAAATGCCGGAGCGCCTCCCTCTCTTCGATGGTTGTCCGGCGGAAACCGAAACGATCAGCCACATCGTTCAGCGAGCCGGAGAACCATTCTCCACTATCTGCAAGCGTTCCGTCGAAGTCGAAAATGGCTAGATCATGTCTCATCGCTAGAACTTTGCCTTACAGCAGCCAGCCAAGCAACACGTCAGCTGGCCAAGCAACACGTCGAGCGCAAAGACATTCGCCCGGGTGGAGCGTCCCCAGAGAGGGAAAAACGATCACGCCCTCGGAATGTCCGGCCGCAATCCGCCGATGAAGAGTTGTTCGAGAAACCGCGCCGCATCCTCGAAGCGCCCTTCGCCGGCATGCTCCTGCCCCAGCACGGCGCGCACCTGGACGTCGAAATCCGCATAATGCTGCGTCGTCGACCAGATCGAGAAGATCAGGTGATAGGGATCGCATTCGGCGATCTTGCCTGATTTCGTCCAGGCGCGGATGACCTCCGCCTTCTCGTCGACCAATTCCTTCAGCGGCCCCTTCAGCTCGTCCTCGATATGCGGCGCGCCTTGCAGCACCTCATTGGCGAAAAGCCGGCTCTCTCGCGGAAAATCGCGCGCCATCTCCAGCTTGCGCCTGATGTAGCTGCGGATTTCCTCCTCGGGATTGCCCTCGGCATCGAAGGCGCGCAGCGGCTCCAGCCAGGTGTAGAGCACCCGGTCGATCAGCGCCCGGTGCATGGCCTCCTTGGTGCGGAAATAATAGAGCAGATTGGGCTTCGACATGCCGGCCACTTCGGCGATCTGGTCGATGGTCGAGCCGCGAAAGCCGCGTGCCGAAAACACGTCGAGCGCCGCCTCCAGAATCTGCTCTTCCTTCTCCTCCTGGATTTGCGTCCGTCTCAGGGTCTTCGCTGCTCTCGGAATAGCCATCGGCTATTGTTTCCCCTTGAAATTCAACTTCTTCGCTCAAGTTTCGGCCGGCGGCCGCCCGTGCCGCTTTCTTGTGCAACTGCCCGCATTTTTATCGGCAATTTTCGTGATTTTCGTCTTGAGCCCCGCGGTGGAAGTTGTAATGTTTACCAATCGGTCAAATATCCGCCAGATGAAAAACAAAGGCAACTGGCGATTTTCCGGCGCTCGACAAAACCAATAAGAGGCGCGGAAAGAGACCACGGGAACAGGTGGGCATGCCCCTTGCATGGCTGCCGCAAACAGGTGAGGGCATAGGAATGGTGGCAGCACCAGGCGAGAACATGCGCGTCAATGGCGACCGTCTCTGGGACAGTCTCATGGACATGGCGAAAATCGGCCCCGGAATCGCCGGCGGCAACAACCGCCAGACGCTCACGGATTCCGATGCCGAGGGCCGCAGCCTTTTCAAGACATGGTGCGACGAAGCGGGCCTGACGATGGGCGTCGACCAAATGGGCACGATGTTCGCCACCCGCCCCGGCACCGATCCCGATGCCCTGCCCGTCTATGTCGGCTCGCACCTCGACACCCAGCCGACCGGCGGCAAATATGACGGCGTGCTCGGCGTGCTCTCAGCGCTCGAAGTCGTGCGCACGATGAACGATCTCGGCATCAAGACCAAGCACCCGATCGTCGTCACCAACTGGACGAACGAGGAAGGCGCGCGTTTTGCCCCAGCCATGCTGGCGTCGGGCGTCTTTGCAGGCGTGCACAGCCTCGATTTTGCCTATAACCGCAGGGATCCCGAGGGCAACCTGTTCGGCGACGAGCTGAAACGCATTGGCTGGGTCGGCGACGAAGAGGTCGGCGCCCGCAAGATGCACGCCTATTTCGAATATCACATCGAGCAGGGTCCGATCCTCGAAGCCGAAGACAAACAGATCGGCGTCGTCACCCACTGTCAGGGCCTGTGGTGGCTGGAATTCACGCTGACCGGCAAGGAAGCCCATACCGGCTCGACGCCGATGAACATGCGCGTCAATGCCGGCCTTGCCATGTCACGCATCCTTGAAATGGTGCAGGGGGTGGCGATGGGCGAACAACCGGGCGCCGTCGGCGGCGTCGGCCAGGTCTTCTTCTCGCCGAACTCCCGCAACGTCCTGCCGGGCAAAGTGGTCTTCACCGTCGACATCCGCTCGCCCGACAAGGCCAAGCTCGACCGCATGCGGGCAAAGATCGAGGCGCAAGCGCCTGACATCTGCAACGCGCTGGGTGTCGGCTGCTCCATCGAGGCGATCGGCCATTTCGCGCCGGTTACCTTCGATGAAAAGCTCGTCACCGCGGTCCGCTCCGCCGCCGAACGCCTCGGCTACAGCCACATGAACCTCATCTCCGGCGCCGGCCACGACGCCTGCTGGGCCGCCAAGGTCGCGCCCGCCACCATGGTCATGTGCCCCTGCGTCGGCGGCCTCTCGCACAACGAGGCGGAAGAGATCTCCAAGGAATGGGCGACGGCGGGCGCTGATGTGCTGTTCCATGCGGTGGTCGAGACGGCGGAGATTGTGGTGTGATGTTTACTGTCGCACCCGGAGCCCCCTCATCCGACCCTACGGGCCACCTTCTCCCCGCTGGGGAGAAGGGAACGGCGGACGTCGCGGCTTCCCCCTTCTCCCCTCGGGGAGAAGGTGCCCGAAGGGCGGATGAGGGGGCTCCGTGTGCGACGAAGATTATCAAGCAGGATATCCGGAAACATCGCACCAACAAAACCGACCAGGCCAGGGCTCTTCGCCGCGGCGAAACCGAAGAGGAATACCATCTCTGGAGCGACCTGCGCGCCCGCCGCCTGAACGGCTCCAAATTCGCAAGGCAAGTTCCGCTCGGCCCATTCATTGTCGATTTCCTCTGTCGCGAAAAACGATTGATCGTCGAAGTCGATGGCTTCCAACACGCGGAAAATGCCCACGATCAGCGCCGAACCGAATGGCTCAATGTGAACGGCTATTCAGTGCTGCGCCTCTGGAACCGGGAGGTCTCGCAAGAACGGCACTCAGTACTCGAAACGATTCTGGCGGCCTTGCAGGGCCGGATCGAGGCCAGCTCAGAACTGCCCGGCTTCTATTCGCCAGCCGAATCTACAGACAAGAACGGGGAAAGATCATGACCACAGTCATCAAAAACGGCACCATCGTCACGGCCGACCTCACCTACAAGGCTGACGTCAAGATCGACGGCGGCAAGATCGTCGAGATTGGTCCGAATCTCTCGGGCGACGAGACCCTCGATGCCTCCGGCTGCTACGTCATGCCCGGCGGTATCGATCCGCATACCCATCTCGAAATGCCCTTCATGGGCACCTATTCCTCCGACGATTTCGAGAGCGGCACGCGTGCCGCCCTTTCCGGCGGCACGACCATGGTCGTCGATTTTGCCCTTCCCGCTCCCGGGCAGTCGCTGCTCGAAGCGCTGACCATGTGGGACAACAAGTCGACCCGCGCCAATTGCGACTATTCCTTCCACATGGCGGTCACCTGGTGGAGCGAGCAGGTCTTCAAGGAAATGGAGACCATCGTCCGCGACAAGGGCATCAACACCTTCAAGCATTTCATGGCCTATAAGGGCGCGCTGATGGTGGATGACGACGAGATGTTCGCCTCGTTCCAGCGCTGCGCCGAGCTCGGCGCCCTGCCGCTGGTGCATGCCGAAAACGGCGACGTCGTTGCCTCGATGTCGGCAAAGCTGCTCGCCGAGGGCAATAACGGCCCCGAGGCGCATGCCTATTCCCGCCCCGCCGAGGTGGAGGGGGAAGCCACCAACCGCGCCATCATGATCGCCGACATGGCCGGCTGCCCCGTCTATATCGTCCATACCTCCTGCGAACAGGCGCACGAGGCGATCCGCCGCGCCCGCTCCAAGGGCATGCGCGTCTATGGCGAGCCGCTGATCCAGCATCTGACGCTCGACGAAAGCGAATATTCCAATCCCGACTGGGATCACGCCGCCCGCCGCGTCATGTCGCCGCCCTTCCGCAGCAAGCAGCATCAGGATAGCCTCTGGGCAGGCCTCGCCTCCGGCTCATTGCAGGTGGTCGCGACCGACCATTGCGCCTTCACCACGGCGCAGAAGCGCTTCGGCGTCGGCGACTTCACCAAGATCCCGAACGGCACCGGCGGCCTCGAAGACCGCATGCCGATGCTCTGGACCCATGGTGTCAACACCGGCCGGCTGACGATGAACGAATTCGTCGCCGTCACCTCGACCAACATCGCCAAGATCCTCAACATCTATCCGAAGAAGGGCGCGATCCTCGTCGGCGCCGATGCCGACATCGTCGTCTGGGATCCGAAACGGTCGAAGACCATCTCGTCCAAGGCCCAGCAGTCGGCGATCGACTACAATGTCTTCGAAGGCAAGGAAGTGACCGGCCTGCCACGCTATACGCTGACGCGCGGCGTCGTTGCGATCGAGGAAAGCACCATCAAGACCCAAGAGGGCCACGGCGAGTTTGTCAGGCGCGAGCCGGTCACGGCCGTCAGCAAGGCGCTCTCCACCTGGAAGGAGATCACCTCTCCGCGCAAGGTGGAACGCAGCGGCATTCCGGCAACCGGCGTGTGACGATGGAGCGCAACGAAACGGCCATCAACCGGGGAATGACGCCTCCATGCGGATGACCTCACGCCGGCACCAGCGCGTCCAAATCAGGCAGAAGCACGACGCTTTCCTGCTCGTTCGGATCGGTGCGGGCAATGACCGCCGTGCATGGCGTGCTGCTGAGGTTTGCCGGCATATGCGGCACACCCGCCGGTATGTAGAAAAGTTCGCCGGCATGGACGACGACGTGATGCTCCAGCCGGTCGCCATACCAGGTATGGGCCTCGCCGGAGAGCATGTAGATCGCCGTCTCGTGCGCCTCGTGCAGATGCGCCTTGGCCCGCACGCCGGGCGGGATCGTCAGGAGGTGCATGCAGATGCCCTTGGCGCCGACCGTCTCGGCCGCTATCCCTTGGAAATAGCTCAGCCCCTGCTTGCCGTCATAGGCATGGTTGGGGCGAACGATGTGGCAGGTGGGTTTTGATGTCGCGTCCATTTTCTTCCTCCGTGAATTGTGCCGCCGGCCAAGCCTGCGGCGATGGTAACATGCAAACCGCCTCCCGGCGGCGAAAACAAGATCGGTCGCATTGATGCAAGCACCCTCCGTCGTATCCGCCAAGGATCTCTGTCTCACCTACCAGGCGAATGACGGCCCGGTGAATGCGCTGAGCGATGTCAATCTCGATGTGCGCAAGGGCGACTTCGTCTCCTTCATCGGCCCGTCGGGCTGCGGCAAGACGACCTTCCTGCGCGTCATCGCCGATCTTGAAAAGAGCACGTCGGGCGAAATCTCGATCAACGGCATGACGCCGGAGGAAGCCCGCAAGGCCCGCGCCTATGGCTACGTCTTCCAGGCGCCGGCGCTCTACCCCTGGCGCACCATCGAAAAAAACATCGCCCTGCCACTGGAAATCATGGGTTATACTGCAGCCGACCGCACCAGGCGCATCGCCGAGGCGCTCGACCTCGTCGGTCTTTCCGGCTTCGAGAAGAAATTTCCCTGGCAGCTTTCCGGCGGCATGCAGCAGCGCGCCTCGATCGCCCGCGCGCTCGCCTTCGATGCCGACCTGCTGCTGATGGACGAGCCCTTCGGCGCGCTGGATGAGATCGTCCGCGACCATCTGAACGAAGAGCTGCTGAAACTCTGGGCCCGCACCAACAAGACGATCTGCTTCGTCACCCACTCCATCCCCGAGGCCGTCTACCTCTCGACCAAGATCGTGGTGATGTCGCCGCGCCCGGGCCGCGTGACCGATGTCATCGATTCAACGCTGCCGGCCGAACGCCCGCTCGACATCCGCGACACCCCCGAATTCCTGGAAATCGCCCACCGCGTCCGCGAGGGGCTGAGGACGGGGCATAGCCATGAGGTTTAGGCGATTGAGTCCGAGGGTCACCCCCCTCTGCCCTGCCGGGCATCTCCCCCACAAGGGGGGAGATCGACATGCCGAACCGGCTTCCCCAAACAATAAAAGACCGCTGATCCAGCGTCAAAACATTGGGGATCGACGCGCTATCCTCTTGTCGTTCTCCCCCCTTGTGGGGGAGATGTCCGGCAGGACAGAGGGGGGTAACCGCACGCACGGTGTGGACTTATGGGAGCGCTCCCTATGAAACCCGACACCTTCAAAAACAAGATCATCCCCGTCACCACCATCCTGCTCGCCCTCATCGCCATCTGGTATGTCGCGGCCGTTCTCATGAATGCGCCGTTCCAGCGCGACATGGACAGCCGCGCCGGCGCCACGCCGACCACATGGGAATTCGTCGGCAAGACGCTTGCGCAGCCGAAGCCGATCCTGCCGGCGCCGCATCAGGTGGCGCAGAATGTCTACGAGAATACCGTCCTGCGCAGCCTTTCGAGCAACCGCAGCCTCGTGTACCATAGCTGGGTGACGCTCTCATCCACGCTGCTCGGCTTCGGCTTCGGCATGCTGCTCGGCATTCTTCTCGCCGTGCTGATCGTGCACAACCGCGCCATGGACCGCTCGCTGATGCCGTGGCTGGTGGCGAGCCAGACGATACCGATCCTTGCCATCGCGCCAATGATCGTCATTATTTCCTATAACGTGCTGACCGGCGACAACGCGCTGGCGCATCTTCTGAACCTCGATTCCGACGCCTCCCGCCTCGTTTCCAAGGCGCTGATCTCCACCTATCTTTCCTTCTTTCCCGTCGCCGTCGGCATGGTGAAAGGGTTGCGGTCACCCGAAATCCTCTATCTCGACCTGATGCGCACTTATAATGCGAGCCCCATGCAGACCTTCTGGAAGTTGCGTGTCCCAGCTTCGGTCCCCTTCCTCTTTACGTCGATGAAGGTCGCGATCGCCGCGAGCCTTGTCGGCGCAATCGTCGGCGAACTGCCGACGGGTGCGACCGCCGGCATCGGCTCGAAGCTGCTTGCCGGTTCCTATTACAGCCAGACCATCGATATCTGGGCGGCCCTCGTCGCCGGATCGCTGCTTGCGGGCGTTCTCGTCGCGATCGTCGGCCTTGCGGGGAAAATCGTCGATCGCGCCATGGGCGGGAGACCGGCATGAGACATCTGACCTTTTCCTGGCAGGGCGTAATCGCCCTCGTTCTCTGCATCGCGGCGCTGACCAGCCTTCCGCTTCTGGGTGAGGGCATGACGCGACCCTTGAGCGACGGCACGGCGAGCCTGATCTTCATCATCGTCGCCGCAGCCGCTCTCCTGTCTTTTGCGCCGCAGCCGCCGGCCTATCGCGCCACCGTGCTGTTCATCGGCGCGCATGGTGCCGCCTGGATGCTGCTTTCGGCTCTTTCCGGCAACGAGGCTACGGCAACACGGGCTTTCTTCCTGCTGCTCTTTGCCTCCTGGCTGCTTGCCTGGCGATGTGTCACCGAGCTTTCGAAACTGCAGCCCGTCACCACCTTCGGCAAGTCGTCACTCCAGCTTCTGATCCCCGCAATCTTCGGCGCCTGGATCCTCATTCTCTGGGAGGCGGTCACGCGTGGTGCCGGTGTCCCCTTTATCCTGCTGCCGCCGCCGAGCGCCATCGGCGCACGCATCATGGCCTCGCTGCCGATTCTCGGTGACGATGTCAGGCAGACGATCTTCAAGGCGGTATTGATCGGCTATGTCGTCGGCTGCCTCAGCGGCTTCGTTGTCGCAGTGCTGGCCGACCGCGTCGCCTTCCTGCGCCGCGGCCTGCTGCCGATCGGCAACATGGTGTCGGCGCTGCCGATCATCGGCATCGCTCCCGTCATGGTCATGTGGTTCGGCTTCGACTGGCCGTCGAAAGCCGCCGTCGTCATCATCATGACCTTCTTCCCGATGCTGGTGAACACGGTGGCCGGCCTTGCCGCCTCCGGCAGCATGGAGCGCGACTTGATGCGCACCTATGCCTCGAGCGACTGGCAGACGCTGCTGAAACTCAAGCTTCCGGCAGCCATGCCCTTCATTTTTAATGCGCTGAAGATCAACTCGACGCTGGCGCTGATTGGTGCCATCGTTGCGGAATTCTTCGGAACGCCGATCGTCGGCATGGGCTTCCGCATCTCCACCGAGATCGGCCGCATGAATGTCGACATGGTCTGGGCGGAAATCGCCGTTGCGGCGCTGGCCGGCTCGATCTTCTATGGCGTCATTGCCCTGACGGAACGGGCGGTGACTTTCTGGCATCCGTCTATCCGTGGTGGCTAGGCGCGCACGGGGCTTCGCAAAAGGTCCGGGCATAACTTCAGAGGGTAAGGACAAGAAAATGAAAAAATTGATGGTTGCAATGATGGCAAGCGCCATGTCGCTGGCCGCGGCCCATGCGATGGCCGCCGATAAGGTGGTGCTGCAGCTGAAATGGGTCACACAGAGCCAGTTCGCCGGTTATTACGTCGCCAAGGAGAAGGGTTTCTACAAGGAAGAAGGCCTCGACGTCGACATCAAGCCGGGCGGCCCCGATATCGCCCCTGAGCAGGTGATCGCCGGCGGCGGCGCCGATGTCATTGTCGACTGGATGGGCGGCGCACTGGTTGCCCGCGAAAAAGGCGTTCCGCTCATCAACATCGCCCAGCCCTACCAGAAGTCGGGCCTGGAAATGATCTGCCGCAAGGACGGGCCGGTCAAGACCGAAGCCGACTTCAAGGGTCACACGCTCGGCGTCTGGTTCTTCGGCAACGAATATCCCTTCTTCGCCTGGATGAACAAGCTCGGCCTGTCCACGGAAGGCGGCGCGAACGGCGTCACCGTGCTGAAGCAGAGCTTTGACGTGCAGCCGCTCGTCCAGAAGCAGGCCGACTGCATCTCCGTCATGACCTATAACGAATACTGGCAGGCGATCGATGCCGGCTTCAAGCCGGAGGAACTGACGGTCTTCAACTATACGCAGATGGGCAACGACCTCCTGGAAGACGGCCTTTATGCGATGGGAGACAAGCTGAAAGACCCAGCCTTCAAGGAAAAGATGGTCAAGTTCGTCCGCGCCTCAATGAAGGGCTGGAAATATGCGACCGAGAACCCCGACGAAGCCGCCGAGATCGTCGTCGACAATGGCGGCCAGGACGAGAACCATCAGAAGCGCATGATGGGCGAAGTCGCCAAGCTTGTCGGCGACGGCTCCGGCAAGCTCGACGAGGCGCTCTATGCCCGCACGGCGAAGGCGCTGCTCGACCAGAAGATCATCAGCAAGGAGCCATCCGGCGCCTGGACGCACGACGTCACCGACGCCGCCTCCAAGTAATTACGCCAGCATGCGAAGCGAGACGCGCGGAAAGATTTCCGCGCGTTTTTTTATTTTTCGCACCGAGATGAAAAAAATGCCTCGCAACTGTCGCATTTATCCGGCGCCAAACGTCATTGATGCATGTCGCGCAAAACTGTGCAGCGGTTTTTCGGCTCGACATGCATAACAGGAGCTAACGCGCAGGCGAGAATTTGAAAGATCGCAATGCGCTTTAGGAGAGAAGCTCGATCAATCATCGTCATGTTCGCATAACCCTTCGATGATTGATTCAGGTTCTGATGGTAATTATTATGGGCGCATGGGGAATTGTTTTCCATCGGGCTTGCATATCGAGCAAATCGATACCAACTACAAGCCGATTTGCCGACGAGGGATGAAGACGGCAAATGATGTGTGGATACCCCTGAGAATGCAGGAAAGGCAGTGGCCTGGTCGCGAGCTGAAATGGCAGACGCGCGAGTTCGGCTAACCTTTTGACAAGATTGGACCAAGACGCATGGCACTTAAGCCGAACGGAATTCTAGGAACATCCGCACTCTTTGCAGCGCTCCTGGCTGCATCCACCGCATTTTCGCAGGAGGCGCCGGTCGCAAAGCCGCAGCAGAACCTGCCGGCGATCGTCGTCACCACGGCTGTCAATCGCACCCTCGTCGACCGTGTCATCGGCACGGGAACGGTCAAGCCCGTCGAGGAAGTCTATATCCAGCCGCAGGTCGAGGGCCTCTCGATCCGCACGCTGAAGGCTGATGTCGGCGATAAGGTCCAGGCGGAAAGCAGGCTGGCGACGCTGAACGACGACGCGCTGGTGCTGGAGAAGAGCCAGATGATGGCGACGAAGGCCAAGGGCGAGGCGAGCCTTGCCCAGCTGCGCGCACAACTCATCGAGGCGCAGGCCAATGCCGAACAGGCAAGGCAGCAGCAGGCCCGCGCCCAGGAAATGGGCAAGAAGGGCACGGTTTCCACCGCCCAGGTCGAGCAGGCCGATGCGACCGCCGCCGCCGCCAATGCCCGCGTCGTCTCCGCCGAACAGGCGATCGAGGTCGCCGAAGCCGATCTCAAGGTCTTCGACAGCCAGATCGCCGATGCGGATTTGAAGCTTGCGCGCACCGACGTGAAGACGCCGGTCGCCGGCACCGTCGCTGCTAAGAACGCCAAGGTCGGCGCCATTGCCGCCGGTAACGGCGATCCGCTGTTCACCATCATCCGCGACGGTGATGTCGAGCTCGTCGCCGAAGTCGCCGAAAGCGACATCGTCAGGGTCATGCCGGGTCAGAAGGCGACTGTTTCACTCTCCGGCAGCCGCGAAAAACTTTCCGGTTCCGTGCGTCTGGTTTCGCCGACCGTCGATCCGGTGACCCGCCTCGGCCTTGTCCACATCTCCATCGACGATGACAGCAAGGCGCGTTCCGGCATGTATGGCAGCGCCGAAATCATCGTGCGCGAGGCAGAGGGCGTATCGCTTCCCCTGACCGCGGTCCTTACCGGCACGGAGGGCTCCTCCGCCCGCAAGGTCGAGGACGGCGTGGTAAAATTCGCAAAGATCGAAACCGGCATTCAGGACGGCCCCTATGTCGAAATCATCAGTGGATTGAAGACCGGCGATGAGGTCGTCGCCAAGGCGGGCGCCTACGTCCGTGACGGCGACCACATCACGCCGGTGCGTGAGCAGCCCTCGGCTTCCAACTAAAGAGACCATCCGATGAATTTTTCAGCCTGGTCCATACGAAATCCCATCGCGCCGCTCCTGGCTTTCTGCCTGCTGATCTTCATCGGCATGCAGTCTTTCAACAAGCTGCCGATCACGCGCTTCCCGAACATCGACGTGCCGCTCGTTTCGATCAGCGTAACACAGAGCGGCGCCTCGCCGGCCGAACTCGAAATGCAGGTGACGAAGGAGATCGAAGATGCGATCGCCTCGATCACCGGCATCGACGAAATCCAGTCGACGGTGACCGACGGCAGCTCGCAGACCAACGTCATGTTCCGGATGGAAGTGCCGACGGAACAGGCCGTACAGGACGTCAAGGACGCGATCGACCGCATCCGCAGTGATCTGCCAGCGACAGCCGAAGCGCCTATCGTCACCAAGGTCGACGTCGAGGGCCAGGCGATCCAGACCTTCGCCGTTTCCTCGCCCGACATGTCGCTGGAAGAACTCTCCTGGTTCGTCGATGATACGATCAAGCGGGCGCTGCAGGGCCAGGCCGGTATCGGCCGTGTCGACCGTTACGGCGGCGCCGAGCGCGAAGTTCGCATCGAACTCACCCCCGACAAGCTGAACGCCCACGGCATCACCGCCGCGAGCGTGAACCAGCAGCTGCGCGGCACCAACGTCGACCTCGGCTCCGGCCGCGGCCAGGTAGCGGGTAGCGAACAGGCGATCCGCGTTCTCGGCGACGCTCGCAACGTCGCCGAGCTTGCCGACACGACGATTGCGCTGCCGAGCGGCCGTTTCGTCAAGCTATCCGATCTCGGCGTGATCAAGGATACCTACGAGGAGCCGAAATCCTTCTCGCGCTTCAACGATACGCCGGTTGTCACCTTCGGCGTCTTCCGCTCGAAGGGCGCCAGCGAAGTCAGCGTCGCCGAAACCGTGGCGCAGAGCCTCGACAAGGTCAGGGGCGAAAACCCGAACGTCAAGATCGAGATGATCGACGATTCGGTCTATTTCACATACGGCAACTACGAAGCCGCCATTCATACGCTGCTGGAAGGCGCACTGCTTGCCGTCATCGTCGTTCTTCTGTTCCTCAGGAACTGGCGGGCGACCCTGATTTCGGCGATTGCCCTTCCGCTGTCGGCCATACCGACCTTCTGGGTCATGGACATGATGGGCTTCTCGCTGAACCTCGTCAGCTTCCTCGCCTTGACGCTCGCGACAGGTATTCTCGTCGACGACGCCATTGTGGAAATCGAGAACATCGCCCGTCACATCAAGATGGGCAAGACGCCCTATCGAGCGGCGATCGAGGCGGCGGATGAAATCGGCCTCGCCGTCATCGCCACCACCTTCACCATCATTGCTGTCTTCGTGCCGGTTTCCTTCATGCCGGGCATTCCTGGCCAGTACTTCATCCAGTTCGGCCTGACCGTCGCCTTCTCCGTCTTCTTCTCGTTGCTGGTCGCGCGCCTCATCACCCCGATGATGGCCGCTTATCTGATGCGTGCCGAAGACGCGATGGAAGACCATCACGACAATGATGGCTTGCTGATGAAGGGCTATACGCGTCTTGTCAGCGGCACGACCCGCAAGTGGTATTGGCGTTATACAACTCTGATCGTAGCCTTTCTCTTGACGGTTGGGTCGGTCATCTCGCTGTTCATGTTCGTGCCCGGCAGCTTCCTGCCGGCGGAAGACGCGTCGCGCATCGTTCTCTCGGTCGAACTGCCGCCCAATGCGCGGCTCGACGACACCGAGAAGACGACCGATGCGATCTATAAAAGGGTCAAGGATATCAACGGCGTCGAAAGCGTCTTCGTTCTCGGCGGCGCATCGCCGAAGGGCGAGCTCGAACTGCGCCGCGCAACCATCACACTCGCGCTCGGCAAGCTCGACCAGTCGCTGGTCAAGAAGGTGGTCAACGACGTGATCGGCCATATCCCGGTCATCGGCCCGAAACTGCCGAAGGTGGACGTCCACGGCCGCGTGCGTCCGCAATGGGATATTGAAAAGGAAGTCTTCGCCAAGCTGGCCGACATTCCCGACGTCCACATCCTCAAGCTCAACGACCGCGGCGAACGCGACCTCTCCTTCAACTTCCTCTCCAAGAACGAGAAGGACCTGAATGAGGCTGTCGGCATTCTGGAATCGAAGCTCCGCGCCGATCCGCTGCTCGCCAATGTCAGCGCCGACGGCGCCCTGCCCCGTCCGGAACTGCAGGTCTACCCGCGCAAGGACGAGGCCGCCCGCCTCGGCATCACGCCGCAGCAGATCTCCGAGACGATCCGCGTCGCCACCATCGGCGATGTCGATGCGGCTCTCGCCAAGATCTCGCTCGACGATCGCCAGATCCCGATCCGCGTCCAGGCCGCGGTCGACATGCGCCGTGACCTTGCGGCCATTCGGGCGCTGAAGATCCAGACCGCCAGTGGCGGCACCGTTCCGCTTTCGAGCGTCGCCAATATCGACTATTCGGAAGGCGTGAGCTCGATCAAGCGCAACAACCGTTATCGCGTCGTCTCGATCGGTTCGGACCTGCCGCAGGGCGTGGCGCTCGATACGGCCTCAGCCCGTTTCCGCCAGATCGTCAACGACGCCAAGATCCCGGCCACGGTGCATCTTGCCGAAAGCGGCGATACCAAGGTGCAGACCGAAATGCAGCAGAGCTTCGTCAACGCCATGTTGATGGGCCTCCTGCTGGTGCTGACCGTGCTGATCCTGCTCTTCAAGGACGTGATCCAGCCCTTCACCATCCTGTTCTCGCTGCCGCTTGCCATCGGTGGTGTCGCGGCGGGCCTGATCGTCACCAGCAATCCGCTCTCCATGCCGGTCATGATCGGCATTCTGATGCTGATGGGCATCGTCACCAAGAACGCGATCCTGCTCGTCGATTTCGCGATCGAGATGCGCCATCAGGGTATGGGCCGCGTCGAGGCCATGGTCGAAGCCGGCCGCAAGCGCGCCCGGCCGATCATCATGACCTCGATCGCCATGTCGGCCGGCATGCTGCCGTCGGCGCTCGGCGTCGGCGAAGGCGGCTCGTTCCGTGCGCCGATGGCAATCGCGGTGATCGGCGGCATCATCGTCTCGACGGTGCTGTCCCTCGTCGTCGTGCCTTCCTTCTTCCTGATCATGGACGATCTGTCCCGCCTGCTCGGCTGGATGTTCGGCCGTCTGGTCGGCAGGAAGGACGAGGAAGAGCTGCCGCTGTCGCGCGAAGATCTCACCCGCGTTACCCGCGAGAACCGCACCGACATCGACTCGCTGGACGAGCGCCTGACCGCGATCGAGAAGCCGGAAAGCAAGCGCAAGGGCGCCAAAGACACCAATGTGCTTCGCCTGCCGCCCTTCGCGGCGGAGTGAGCAACGTCCAGTAAACGGACGGGCCGGGACGATCTCCCGGCCCGTTCGTTTTATCGGTCATCTCAGCATTTGACCGAAATCAATTCCGCCGCTTTCTCTTTCCCCTATCTTAGCCGGCATGCCGGCGTTTGCGAGTTCCAAATTTTGGTCTATATCCGCTAAATGTCTGACGCCACCTTGATTGATGGGTTCATTGCCTGGGGAACGAGGCTTGCAGCAACTCCGTCGTCAAGCTTGGGCATCGATGTTGAGGTTTTTACGCCCACGCCGAATCCAGCCGCCAAAATCGACTTTGAAAGCAGCGAACTTTTGGGGCGCATTACATTGTGGTCCGACGGGAATTTCTATGCCGAGGCAATTGACGCAGCAACATCAGCGACAATCCTTTCCCGTCAGGGCCACGCAGCGGCGAGCGCCACCTTCGGCGAGGAATTCAGCGATATTTTGAAACTGTTCGCAATTCATTGAACGTCCACGCCATGCCGATGGCCGTTAATAGGTTCACAGCCTAGCTGCAGAAATGCTGAACCATGTCACCGACACGCAACCAGTTGAATGAAAACGGGCAAACAAGAATGCTAATCAAGCAAACCGACTATCATCGGATTTATCGAGTTATAAATAGCTTGATCCTCAATGAGAACGGAAATGCCGCGCACGCCTGCATGTACTTCGCCACCTTCGGTTCGTTCATTCTTGAACAGCACTATAAGGTGAAAGCGACGCCTAAAGGCGGCCTTGCGGCGTATAATCTGGATGGGACAATGATCCTGTTTGCCGATCATCGTGAGGATGGCTACGTCACAGGAGCTGGTGAGAATTTCCATTGCTGGGTCGAGGCAGAGGGTTGGGCCATTGATTTCATGGCCCCTGCGTTCTCAGAGACAGCGGCCGGTCTCCAGGTCCCGTCGAAGATGTTTCAACGGCCCTTGTCAGCGATGGCGTCCAGCATCAATAATTTGAATCACTCCGGAGATTTCTTCTATCTGTCCGAACCTGCCGCGACCGCCGCGCGTTTTCAGGATTGGCACAAACTTGCGATGATCGGCGATCTTGCAACGATTGCAGCAAGGTGGTTTCGAAAGGCTCCCAAAAGTATGGCTGCCGCTATTTCCGTGGACAATCCGTCAGGCAAGAGCAGAAGCGTTCCTCTTGTCGGCAATCCGCTTGTCGGCAGTTGGTGAGAGCTGCTTCCCTCGCCAGGGAGCGAAACCTGGCACCCGTCATTCCTCGACCACCTCAATCTCCGGCCAGCCGGCGAGCGTCAGCCGCAGGCGGCCGCGGTCGGCGCGTTCGAGCGTGATCGGACCGGCCTTTTCCTCCAGCCGCCGGCGCAGGAGGATCAGCCTTGTTTCGAGATTGTCCTTGAAGTCAGGCAGTTGCAGGCGACGGTCGCGGCGGATCTCGCGGTTCAGGAAGTCCCGCTTGCCGGTCAGCGCATAGTCTTGCAGAAAATGCAGGAGCAGCCGCCCCGGCACGCCGCGGATCAGATAGTCGTCGTCGACGAACAGAGAGCCGTCGCGCGGATAGAAACGAACGGCGATGCGCCGGCCGGCCGGCTCGCTGCCTGCTCGGTCGGCCGGAGCCTCCGGTTTTTCCTGCCCATTCGTCTCCGTTCGCTCGCGTTCCTCGGACAGGAAGGAGAGCGCGGTGGCGAGATGCGCTGCGATGACGATCAGCGCCTCCTCGTCGCGATGGCGGAAGGTGAAGCGCTCGGTCGATTCCGAAAACAGCACGCCGACAAGCCTTCCCCGCGCGACAAGCGGCAGCGCAATCTGGCTGAGCGGCTTTTCGAGCGCCGGAAGCGGGATCGGCGCCGCATCCTCGACGCCCGCCATGGCCCGCACCGCCTGGATATAGCGCTGGCCGCGACTGAGATCGGTGATTCGCACATTGCGCCGCCGCTCGGCCGCCAGCCCGATAATGCCGCGCCCGGCCGGAACCTCGGCCCCGAAGCCGAACTGGTCGTAGCCGCGGCTGGCGATCGTCGTCAGCCCTCCGCGTTCGCCGTCCGGCACCAGCACCATGGAATGGTTATAGCCGAAGAGTTTGCCGAGGCCCTCAAGCGTCACATCGAGCAGCGTTTCCGGATCGCCGCAGTCTGACATCCGTGCCGTCAGCCTCGCCACCTTGCCCATCAGGTCGGGCAGCACGAGTGCCACCGGCTCGACCAGCGGATTGGCGGCCGGCACCGCCCGACAGTCCTCCACCCGGTAGATGTCGACGGCGCGCAGCTTCATGATCCCGCTCAGCCGGCTTTCCAGGATCGCCAGGTGGACCGCCATCCGCTCGAATGTCTCGCCCTTCGTCTCGGAACGCACGAACGCCAGGTCGAGAACGTGTTGCTGGCCGCTATAACCGTCGACCACCATCACGGTCGCAAGCCCGTTGCGCGCCACATTGGCGGCGGTCTTGGAGAAGAACTGGTCGGAGAGCGCCACATGCGTCTCGTCTACGCAATGCACGTGCGAGAGATAGGAAATATTGGGCATTCCGTCTGCATCGGTGGTGGCAATGACGGAGGGAATGACGCCTTCGAAACTGTCGCGCAGCCCTTCGAGCGGGATCATGCGGCGGCTTCCGGCGTCAGCCTGCGCCCCGCGCCCGGCCCCGGCGTCTGCTCGAAGATCGCCTGCGGCTCGATCGTCAGGCAGACGAGTTCCCGGTCCGAGAGTGTGCTGGAGAGCTGCATGCGGGTGACCCCAAGCGCCGTCATCCGCGCGAGCTGTTCTGCGACATAGGCCTCGCCCCGTGCCCGGTGGGCCTCATCCGCCAGCCCCGCCGCGAGGATGCGGCCCTTGATCTGGCAGGCCTTGTAATCGGCGGCCCGCACATAGGTCATGGCAATCGGCCGGCCGACCTGCGCCTGGCTGACGGCATCAGGCCATTGGCTACGGGAGGCCAGAAAGTGCAAATGCCCGCTCTGCCGGTCGACGCGCACGCCCGAGCCGCGGCCAATCATCGGCCGGCCGGCCTCGTCGCGCGTCGCGAACAGGATCATGACGGGACTCTCTATAAATTCCGCAAGTTCCGGCCCCAGCAATGCTTGTCCCCCCGATGTCAGGCGATGATAGTTAGTTAGGATATTCTTAGCAATCGTTCCAATTGCTTAGGATGGTTTTAGGAAGCGCCTCGCAAAGGGCTCGGTTATTTCACGGCCATCAGCCCGGCGCACATAGAGAGGCGCCTGATAACGAGAGGAAAACCATCATGAGCCATGAATTCTCGCTTACCAGCATCCCCGATCTCAACGGCCGCTACGACATTTACGGCGCGATCCACAAAGGCCTGCGCAAGGCCGGCTGCGACCTGCTCGGACGCCTCGGCACAGCCGATTTCCAGAACGTTGAGGAGACTGTTTTCCTGATCGGCGACCTGCGCCATTACCTGATGCTTGCCGCCTCCCATGTCACTCACGAGGATGACAACATCCACACGGCGCTTGCCGAAAAGGGCGTCTCGACCGTCACGCTGGACGAGCAGCACGACGACCACCGCACCGCCTTCCGCGAACTGGAAGACCTTGTCGTCGCCTGGGAGAACGCCTGGCCGCTGCACAAGGCGGCCTGCGGCCGCAAGCTCTACCTCGCCTTCGCCGCCTATATCGCCGATGACTTCGCGCATATGCACGAGGAGGAGGCGGTGACCGGCCCTCTCCTGTGGCGCTACTTCACCGACCAGGAAATATTCGGCATCGAGATGAACATCATCGGCTCCCTGCCGCCGGAAAAGAGCATGGCCTTCATGCGCATCATGATCCCGGCGGTCAATCCGGCGGAGCGCGCAGCACTGCTGGGCGCCATGAAGAAGAATGCGCCGCCGGAAATCTTCCAGGCCGTCATCGACTTCGCCGTCCGTCCGGGGCTTTCGGCCGGCGACTTCGCCAAGCTTGCCGACGCGCTGAAGCTGGCCGCCTGAAAAGATTGCTGCGGGCGGAGGATTGAGGCTCCGCCCGTGGCATCGCCGAGCATTTCCGGAGAAGAACCATGTGCAAACCGAACGGCAAGGCCGGCATTCCGGCCGCGTGTCCACGCCGCGGCGATTGTCGCGGCTGCCGCATGCTGCTTTCCGCCATGGCGGGGGAGCGAAGCGCCTCACGTCTTGACGTGCTCATCAAGGAAGTACGTCCGCTGCCCGCGCCGGTCTTCCTGGAGACGTGCCTCAAATTAGGGAATCCTATGCCCATTCCGAAAAGTAAGACGCTCTAGGTCAATTCGGGCCAAAATCACACGAATCTAGAGCCCGCCCTGCTCCCTCAGGAAGCTGACGATGGAGCTGACCCCGTCGCCGCGCTTCATGTCGGAAAACACGAAGGGTCGGCTCGCGCGCATGCGCGTCGCATCGCGGTCCATCACTTCGAGATCGGCGCCAACATGGGGTGCCAGATCCTTCTTGTTGATGACGAGAAGGTCCGAGCGGGTGATCCCTGGCCCGCCCTTGCGCGGGATTTCCTCGCCCTGGCAGACGGAGATGACATAGATGGTGATATCGGCAAGATCGGGCGAAAAGGTCGCTGCCAGATTGTCGCCGCCGGATTCGATGAAGACGACGTCGAGGTCGGGAATCCGCTCGTTGAGGCCGGCGATCGCCTGAAGATTGATCGTCGCGTCCTCGCGAATGGCCGTGTGCGGGCAGCCGCCCGTCTCCACGCCGACGATGCGATCGGAAGGCAGCGCCTGCATGCGCACGAGTGCCTCGGCGTCCTCGGTGGTATAGATGTCGTTGGTGACGACGGCGACGGAATAGTCGTCGCGCATCGCCTTGCAGAGCTTTTCCGTCAGCGCCGTCTTGCCCGAGCCGACCGGCCCGCCGATGCCGACGCGCAGAGGTCCGTTTCTTGATTTCATGTGTCTTACTCCAATCGAACCCCGATGATAGCGAGACCGACGGCGGGCGCCACCGTCAAATGACGCAACTCCGGCGGAAATTTTGAACCGTCACGAGCGAAACAACCGCGTCGTCTGGGTCTCATGGCGCAGGCTGACGATATCGGCCTGCACCGTCGCCGAACCGAGATCGTCGAGCGTCGAGACCGCGGCCCGCCGGGCGATTTCCGCAATGTGCTCTTCAAGACCGGCAAGCACGGCAACACCGTCCCTCTGCCCGGCGATGCCGAGACGAATGCCCGCCGAAACCGCTTGTGAGACATAGGCATGCAAAAAGGCGGCGAGCGCCTTCTCGGGGGCGATGTCGTGCGCGCCTGTCACCGCACCAACTGCAACGGGATAAGCGGCCTTCTGAGGCAGCCTCTCGAATACGCCGTCCGGCCAGGCTCGCGCCGCCGCGAGAAATGCCTCGCCGAGCAGCATCGTTTCCTGATGGCGCTCGCGCGATCCTGCAAGCGCCTCGGCGAGTGCGGCGATTTCGGCGAGGCCGACGGAGTCTGCTTGATGCCTGTGGCTTTCGGCGAGCAGCACACTATCGTTCCATGCCGAACCACGCTCGATCAGAGTGCCAATCCAGACGGCAAGCGAGGCCGCATCGGTGACCAGCCCATCGGCCACCGCCCGCTCCAACCCGCCCGAATAGGCAAACCCGCCGATCGGAAAGGCCGGCGAGAGCCATGCCGTCAGGCGCAGCAATGCCTGCAGCTCAGTATCCCCGGTCATGGAGCCTCAGTCGTGCTTGTGGCCGTGATGCCCGTGCCCATGTCCATGGTCGTGATCATGATCATGGTTGCAGCTGTGATCATGCTTATGGTCATGTCCATGGTCGTGATTGTGCCCGTGGTCATGAGCCGCATGTCCATGATCATGAGAATGCCCGCTATGGGAATGGTAGGCTCCGCGCGCGGGCTGGAAGGGCTCGTCAATATCGAGAACGGTGGCACCCAGTCCCTGCAGCATGCTGCGGATGACGTGATCGCGCAGGATGACGATGCGGTCTTCTTCGATCTGGGCCGCGAGATGGCGGTTGCCGAGATGCCAGGCAAGCTCGACCAGATGCGTACGGTCGCGGCCCCGAATTTCGAAGAGCTTCTCGTCTGCCGCAAGGATCTCGATCAGCTCGCCGTCTTCGCGCACCAGCAGGTCGCCGTTGGCGAAAAGCACCGGGTCCTTGAGGTCGAGCATGACCATCTCGCCATTCTCCAGATGCAGGAGCTTGCGTCTGAGATGGCGCAGGTCATGCGGCAGCTTGACCTGGGCGGTCGGATGGGAGGAAGGGGTACCGGCGGGAAGATAGGAGGTGACGCGCTGCATGATATGTCCGTTTTGCTGAGACGACGACCATGCAAAATAGCCTTGCCTGATGCAAGCACCAATAGTCTTTCGCTTGCGGCATGCCGCGCAAAAGCGCGCCGAGGCATCGCGAGACGCCTTTGGCGCTCGGCTTTATATTCCGTAGGCCTGCATCACAGTGTCGCTGCCTGTTCCCCTGCTCTCGGTCCCGAAGCCGTTTTCGGCAAGCCCGTGCCAGGCATGCTGAAGACCTTCCCGCTCGTGCACGACGCGATTGCGCCCGAGCGCCTTGGCAAGATAGAGCGCCCGATCGGCCGAGGCATAGACCTGCTGCTTGTTGCGTCCGGCGAGAAGATCGGCGACGCCTCCGGAAATGGTGATGGCGATATTATGCCCCTCTGCGGTGATCGGCCTGCCGGCGATGCTTGCCCGGACGGCCTGAATGCGCTCCAGCCGCGCCTCCAGCGGTTCGCCGCAGACGATGACGCCGAACTCCTCACCGCCAAGCCGCGCGACGACGGACAATTCGTCGAAGGCCGAGGTCAGCACAGCCGAGACCGCGGTGATGACGGCGTCGCCGCAGGCGTGGCCAAAGCGATCGTTGATCGCCTTGAAACGATCGACGTCGAAAATGACAAGCGAGGCATTGTCCTCGATACTGTCGAGCGCCTCAGTAAAGGCGCGCCTGTTCAACAGGCCGGAGAGCATATCCGTGCGGCTGAGCCTTTCGAATTTCGCCCGCGACAGCGACAGCTCGTGCATGGCGAACCCTGCGGTCAGCGACAGCATGCCGGAAACCGTTCCGCCGACGAGCCAGGAAAAAATGGCGCCGAAGCCGAGCGCATGCGGCAGCGTCATCGGCAGCAGCCCGAGAAAACCGAGCGGTGGTATCGTCAGACCGATAATGACGCCGGAAAGAATGACAGCGAGAAAGCTCGTCTTCAGCGCGAAGACATAGACGTTCCTGCGATATTGAAAATTGCCCAAATCGGCCTGCAGCGACATCCAGTTTCTCATGAGAATCGACCTTCCTGCCCGGCGTTGCAAGGCATTGATAAGAGCCCAATTGCTGCGGGTGTCTTAATCCACTCCTTAAAATTCGAACGGTTTTGGACGATTTGGTGGACAGATTTTTTCTAGCAGGGGATGCAAACGGAAAATCCCTGAATCGGACAATTCAGGGAGACAGTTAGATATTTGATATAAAAAGACTTTTTTGAGCTTGGCGGTAGGGCTGTTCCAGAATGGTTTAACCCGGGAAATTACCGGTTTCTCCACTGATTTTTACAACCGAACGGAGAGTGCCGTTCACAATTTAGTTTGAGGGCGAACCGGTCGCCTGTTGCTTCAATTGTAGACAGATACAGATAATCGCAAAGATTGTGGAAGCGGGTTCCATAAGCCTGTCCTAAGCCCGGCCGCACGCAGGGCGGCGGCAGTCCAGGTGTTGCAGCCGAAGAGGGCGTTGAAGTATCCCTTCGCCTCGAAAAACCGGTCGATCTCGCCATAACCCGCACCCGGAATCGGCAATGTCTCGCCTGCCTCGCGGGCGAAGCTGTCCACCATGAAGTTGCGCAGCCGCGCCAGTTGGTCGTCGCTGATATCGAATGACGTCACAGCCGGCTGCGGCTCGGTGATATGGCCGGCAAGGTCCACATGCAGCACCGACCGGTCGATTGTCAGCGCCCGCAGCACCGGCAGCGGCTTCAGTTCCGCCCAGGTCGGGGTTTCCAGATAAAAAGCGCGGCCGCCCCAGCCGACGACGAGCCATTCCGCATTCGGATGGCCGAGCGGAAAATCGGCATTGTCGAGGAAGGAAAATGCCGCCCGCGTCCCCTCATCGATCGGGATTGCGATATCCGTGTGGATCGGTCCCGACAGCAGGAGAATCCGGTGCGTCGCCGGCGCGGACGACGCCTCGACCGGGGCAATCAGCGGCCGGGGAATGAAGGTTCCACCCGCGGCCAGAGCCACGAGCAGGACGATGATCCGCAACAGCCAGCCTATGCCCCTCCGCACGGAATGGCTGGCCTAAAACAGGAAATAGCGCTGCGCCATCGGCAGCACCGTCGCCGGCTCGCATGTCAGCAATTCGCCGTTCGCCCTCACCTCGTAAGTCTCCGGATCGACCTCGATCTCCGGCGTCAGGTCGTTGTGGATCATCGACGCCTTGGAGATGCCGCCGCGCGTATTTTTCACCGCCACGAGTTCCTTGGCGACGCCGAGCCTGCCTTTCAGGCCGGCATCGAGCGAGGCCTGACTGACGAAGGTGACGGAGGAGTTGGTAAGGCTCTTGCCATAGGAAGCGAACATCGGCCGGTAATGCACCGGCTGCGGCGTCGGGATCGAAGCATTCGGATCGCCCATCGGGGCGGCGGCGATCGAGCCGCCGAGCAGCACCATGTCGGGCTTCACGCCGAAGAAGGCCGGATTCCAGAGCACGAGGTCGGCGCGCTTGCCGATCTCGACCGAGCCGATCTCGTGGCTGAGGCCATGCGTGATCGCCGGATTGATCGTGTATTTGGCGATATAACGCCGGACGCGGAAATTGTCGTTGTCGCCTTTTTCCTCCTTCAGCCGGCCGCGCTGGCGCTTCATCTTGTCCGCCGTCTGCCAGGTGCGGATCGCCACCTCGCCGACACGGCCCATGGCCTGGCTGTCGGACGAGATGATCGAGAAGGCGCCGATATCATGGAGGATGTCTTCCGCCGCGATCGTTTCCTTGCGGATGCGGCTTTCGGCAAAAGCGATATCCTCGGGGATCGACGGCGACAGGTGATGGCAGACCATCAGCATGTCGAGATGCTCGGCGATGGTATTGACCGTATAGGGCCGCGTCGGATTGGTCGACGAGGGAATGACGTTCGACTGGCCGCAGATCTTGATGATATCGGGCGCGTGCCCGCCGCCAGCCCCTTCCGTGTGGAAGGCATGGATCGTGCGGCCCTTGATGGCGCCGATCGTATCCTCGACGAAGCCGCTTTCGTTGAGCGTATCGGTGTGGATCATCACCTGCACGTCGTATTCGTCTGCGACGGACAGGCAGCAGTCGATGGCGCCGGGCGTCGTGCCCCAATCCTCGTGCAGTTTCAGCGAGGTAGCGCCGGCCAGCACCATTTCGGTCAATGCACCCGGCAGCGAGGCATTGCCCTTGCCAGCAAAAGCCAGGTTCATCGGGAAGGCGTCGGCCGCCTCGATCATGCGCGCGATATGCCAGGGACCGGGCGTACAGGTGGTGGCAAGCGTGCCATGCGCCGGCCCCGTGCCGCCGCCGAGCATGCAGGTCATGCCCGACATCAGCGCCTCTTCGATCTGCTGCGGCGCGATGAAATGGATATGGCTGTCCATGCCGCCGGCTGTGACGATCTTGCCTTCGGCGGCGATCGCTTCCGTGCCCGGACCGACGATGATGTTGACGCCGGGCTGCATGTCGGGATTGCCCGCCTTGCCGATCGCAACGATACGCCCGTTCTTGAGCCCGATATCGGCCTTGTAGATGCCTGAGTGATCGACGATCACCGCATTGGTGATAACAGTGTCGACCGCGCCGTCCGCCCGCGTCACCTGGCTCTGGCCCATGCCGTCGCGGATGACCTTGCCGCCGCCGAACTTCACCTCCTCGCCGTAGGTGGTGAAATCCTTCTCGATCTCGATGAAGAGCTCCGTATCGGCAAGGCGCACCTTGTCACCGGTGGTCGGTCCGAACATGCCGGCATAGGCCGCGCGCGAGATCTTGTAAGGCATCCATCAGGCTCCGTGGGAGGAAGAAACAAGCATTTTTCCGTCGAGCCGCGTGATGCGGCCGGCGGCAATATAAGCATCGACAAGCTGCCTTTCGGCTGCAAACGGGTGCCATTCCCAGCCGACGTGACCGAAGCCGGCCAGCGCTACCTCGGCCCCGGCATATTTGTTCAGCACCTCGGCAATGACGATCATGCCGCTGCTCGGCACGACGTAGGGCGCAGGCGCAAAGGCCGAAAGCGAGACGTCGACGGCTTCGTGGACCGATTTGTCGATGACGACATGCGCCTTGCCGGTCTTAGCGCAGAAGGCGTCGAATGCCTCTGTATAGTCGTCGCAGAAATCGTCGAGATCAGGATGCGAGACGGCAAGCGGCGCCCGCATCGCGGCGAATTTTTCCGGGTCACGCACGCTCCAGATTTCGCGCGCAGCAACGACGCCGGGATGATCACGCCATTCGGACGAGCCGAGCATCGCCTTGGCCGGCCGGCCGGTATTGCAGACTGCGACGGCATCCGTGCGGCTGCCGCCGGCGCCATAGGAGCGGCAATCGTTGAAGCGGATGACGAAATCGGCGGCATCGATGATGCCTGCCATCCCATCTCCGACCTCGCCATTGCCGACGATCACGATCTGCGCCACCTCAGTTGCTCATCGTGTCTTCGAGCTCTTTCAGCTCTTTCGTGCGTTTGTCCGTGATATCGGCAAGGCACCCGGCAACCAGCATCGGCTCCATCGTGCCGCCGCGGGCCTGGAAACCGACGGCGTCGCATTCGGCGTCACGATAGTCGATCCGGGCGCGCTGCGCCTTGACCAGCGCCTGCTCCGCGCCCTTCATGCCCCCATCCAGATCCTTGTCGATCGCCACCATCGCGGCGCGGGTCTTCTTGTATTGCGCGTTCAGCGCCTTGTCGGCGGTCTCATGCCGCGCCGCCTCGCAGGAGGTCATGTCTGATTGCGTCTGGGGATTCTTGCAATCGATATCCTGTGCAGAAGCCGCACCTGAAGGCAGCAAGATCGCTGCCGCGACGAGGCAGATATTCAAATGCATGCATCTCTCCCGTTTATCCTAGAGCTTGCCCATTACCAGCTGGCGGAAGCCATAGACCTCGCGCTTGCCGGAAAGCGGGATCAGTGTCACCGAGCGCGTCTGCCCGGGTTCGAAACGCACGGCCGTCCCTGCCGGAATATCGAGCCGCTTGCCACGAGCCGCTGCGCGATCAAAGGAAAGCCCGGCATTGGTTTCGGCGAAATGATAGTGGCTGCCGACCTGCACCGGCCGGTCACCTGTATTGGAAACCTCCAGCGTCACCGTCGGTGCGCCGGCATTGAGTTCGATGTCGCCGCTTGCGGCAATGATCTCGCCCGGAATCATTTTCATTCTCCTCAAGCCGCCTTGGGCGCGCAGCCCTCGGCCTTCAACACGCGCTTCGTTGATGCCGGATTTTTGGCGAGCATAGCGGCAGGCCGGATGGGCCTTGCGACGAGATTGCCGCCGCAGTTCGGGCAGGCGCCTTTCAATACACCGTCGGCGCAATCGGCGCAGAAGGTGCATTCATACGTGCAGATCCGCGCCTCTGCGCTCTCCGGCGGCAGATCCTTGTCGCAGCATTCGCAATTGGGCCTGAGCTCCAGCATTTCTGTCTCCTCACCTGATCGGTTCGTGCACGGTGACGAGCTTGGTGCCATCGGGGAAGGTCGCCTCCACCTGCACGTCGTGGATCATCTCGGCAATACCTTCCATCACCTGGTCGCGGCCGATCACGTGGGCGCCGGCCTCCATCAGTTCGGCGACCGGACGCCCGTCACGGGCGCCTTCGACGACGAAATCGCTGATCAGAGCGATCGCTTCGGGATAGTTGAGCTTGACGCCGCGCTCCAGCCGCCGCCGCGCCACCATCGCCGCCATCGATATCAGCAGCTTGTCTTTTTCTCTCGGAGTGAGGTTCATTACGCACCCATCTGCTTCGCGCTTAAATTCATAGATTCCAGACTTTCGGCACAGGCGCACCGTTGCGCAAGGTGGAAATGACCGGGATCAGGATTTTTCTGAGCGAGAAGCCGTCGGCTGCCGCAAGGCGCACGACGAGCTTGTCGTTCCAGGCGCTGGCACCGCCCATCGGCCCTTCGACGAGTGGCCGAACCTTGCCGAGATAGGCTTCCGCCAGCGGACCGGCATAAAGCAACGTCGCAAAGGCAACCTGTCCGCCGAGCACGGCCTGACGCGCCGCCAGCGCCGAAATACCTTCGGAAAGCCTCAGTTCCTCGGCATGGATCAGCCGGCCCGAGCGGCGGATGCGCCATCGGTCGCGAAACAGTCCCGTCCCCACCGCCTCACCCATCGCCTTGCGACCGAGCAGCACGGCCTCGACGGCCAGAAATTCGGCGTTTTCGTCAAGATCGACATCTAGCCGGCGGAAAAGCGCCGCCCGGTCGAAGAGGATCGTTTCCTGCGGCAGCCAGTCGACACGAGCCCCTGCCCCCACCTCGATGCGGGTCGTCACTTCAGCGATGCCGGCCGATGCCTTGTAAATCTTCTCGCAGGCCTGGGTGGTGACGTCGATCTTCGTGCCGGCGCCGGCTACGACGCTCCAGTCCATCCGGTCGCCGCCCGTCAGCCCGCCTGCAGTGTTGATGATGACGGCTTCCATCGAGGCATCGAACGTGTCGGGCAGCCGGATCTTCGCCGCGCCCTCCTGATAGAGTTCACGGATACGCGTGCGCCCATCGAGCAGCCTTGCCGCCAGATGCCCGCGTCCTTCCGCTCTTTGCGGTCTCGTACTGGCCGCCGCAATCGTCATATCGTTCCTTTCGGTCGCGCGATCGGCTTTCCATTCGACCGCGCCGATCACGGAAACCAAGCAATTCCCATGCCGTCCCGGAGACATCGGCGACGCGCTCGGGAGATCGACGAAGCGCCGCACACACCCTGCCGCAAAATACGGCAGCTGCCCGTCAAACGGTCAGGTGGCGGCGGGCCTCCGGCGTATCCAGCGTCTCGGCAAGCCCTTCATGCACGATCTCGCCACGATCCATGATGTAGACGTAATCGGCAAGCTCGCGGCAGAAATCCAGATACTGCTCGACGAGCAGGATCGCCATGCCGGTGGAATCACGGAGATAACGGATCGCCCGACCGATATCCTTGATGATCGACGGCTGAATGCCTTCGGTCGGCTCGTCGAGCACAAGAATTCTCGGCCGGGTCACCATGGCGCGGCCGATCGCCAGCTGTTGCTGCTGCCCGCCTGAAAGATCGCCGCCGCGCCGTGACAGCATCGATTTCAGCACCGGGAAGAGACTGAAGATATCGTCAGGAATGTTGCGGTCGCGACGGCCAAGCGGAGCAAAGCCGGTTTCGAGATTTTCTTTCACAGTGAGCAGCGGGAAGATTTCACGCCCCTGCGGCACATAACCGATGCCCTGCTTGGCGCGGGCAAAGGGCGGCAGTCCGTTCAGCTTGGTATCGTTGAAGGTGACGGTGCCGGCCGACAGCGAATGCTGGCCGGTGACGGCGCGCAGTAGCGAGCTCTTGCCGACGCCGTTACGGCCAAGTACGCAGGTAATCTTGCCCATCTCAGCCTTGATGGAGATGCCGCGCAGCGCCTGCGCTGCGCCATAGTGCAGATTTGCGTTTTCGACTGTCAGCATGATGTCGCCTCCTGGCGCGTTGCGGATGCAAAAACCCCTCCTCGACCCCTCCCCACAAGAATGAGGGGCTGATTCAGAGCTGCCGCTTTGCTTCCCATCCAACCGCGGGAAAACCGATAATTATGGCGGTAAGCGAGCCGCTCGGTTAAGCCCCTCCCCCTTGTGAGGAGGGGTTGGGGAGGGGTCGAACCCGAAGCGATAACAAAGAGTTCAATCATCCCCTCACCGCCCGAGATAGTTCTCGATCACTTTCGGATCGGAGCTGACGAAATCGATCGAGCCTTCCGCCAGCACAGAGCCTTCCGCGAGGCACGTCACCTTGACTCCGAGGTCGCGGATGAAGCCCATGTCGTGTTCGACGACGACGACCGACCGGGTCTTGGCGATATCCTTGAGCAGGATCGCCGTTTCCGCCGTCTCTGCATCCGTCATGCCGGCGACCGGTTCGTCCACGAGCAGCAGCTTCGGCTCCTGAGCCAGGAGCATGCCGATCTCCAGCCACTGCTTCTGCCCGTGCGAGAGGTTGGCCGCCAGTTCGTCGCGCCGGTGTGTCAGCCGCACCGTTTCGAGGATCTCTTCGATGCGCGCCCTGTCTTCGCTCAAAAGGCGGTAGAACAGCGTCGAAAAGACCGAGCGACGGCGGTTCAGCGCCAGTTCCAGATTGTCCCAGACCGTATGACTTTCGAAGACTGTCGGCTTCTGGAACTTGCGACCGATGCCGAGCTGGGCAATGTCGGCCTCATCCTTCTTGGTGAGATCGATCGTGCCGTTGAAGAACACCTCGCCTTCGTCGGGCCTGGTCTTGCCGGTGATGATGTCCATCATCGTCGTCTTGCCAGCGCCGTTCGGGCCGATGATGGCGCGAAGCTCGCCCGGCTCGATGACGATCGAGAGCGAATTCAGCGCCTTGAAGCCGTCGAATGAAACGGAGACGCCGCTGAGATAGAGAACGCTGGTGGGTTTGACGTCGGGGATCATGGGCTTCACTCCGCTGCCTGGATTTTCGGCTCGATGCCGTCTTCCCGCGCCGGCGGCGGCGCACGTTCGGACACGATCTTCCGCTTGCCGAGATAGTGCGAAATCGTGCCGACGACGCCCTTCGGCAGGAACAGCGTCACGGCGACGAAGAGACCGCCGAGAGCAAACAACCAGAACTCCGGGAACAGGCCAGTGAAGATCGTCTTGCCGCCATTGACGAGGATCGCGCCGATGATCGGCCCGATCAGCGTTCCCCGCCCGCCGACCGCCGTCCAGATGACAACCTCGATGGAGTTTGCCGGCGCGAATTCGCCGGGATTGATGATGCCGACCTGCGGCACGTAGAGCGCGCCGGCAATGCCCGCCATCATCGCCGAGACGACGAAGGTGAAGAGCTTGAAATGCTCGACGCGATAGCCGAGGAAGCGCGTGCGACTTTCAGCATCGCGCACACCGACGAGCACCTTGCCGAACTTCGAGCGCACGATTGCAGACGCGATCGTCAGCGACAGCGCCAGGAAGATAGCGGTCGCGGCAAAGAGGCTGGCGCGCGTGCCATCCGCCTGGATGTTGAAACCGAGGATGTCCTTGAAATCGGTCATGCCGTTATTGCCGCCGAACCCCATGTCGTTGCGGAAGAAGGCAAGCAGCAGAGCATAGGTCATCGCCTGGGTGATGATCGAGAGATAGACGCCGTTGACTCTGCTGCGGAAGGCGAACCACCCGAAGACGAAGGCGAGCAGGCCGGGCACGAGGAGCACCATCAGCGCCGCGAACCAGAACTGATCGAAGCCGTACCAGAACCAGGGCAGCTCCTTCCAGTTCAGGAACACCATGAAGTCGGGCAGGATGGGATCGCCGTAGACGCCGCGTGAGCCGATCTGCCGCATCAGATACATGCCCATCGCATAACCGCCGAGCGCGAAGAAGGCGCCGTGGCCGAGCGAGAGAATGCCGCAGAAACCCCAGACGAGATCGAGCGCCAGCGCCAGCAGCGCATAGGTCAGGTACTTGCCGAACAGCGCCATGATGTAGGTCGGGACGTGCAGCGGGTGGGTCGGGCCGGTCGCAAGGTTCAGCACCGGCACCAGAATGGCGACCGCCAGCAGCAGCGCGACGGCGATTGAGATCCTGCGATCGAGAGACCGGAGAAGGAAGGACGTTATCATGCTTCCACCGCCCTTCCTTTGAGTGCGAAGAGCCCGCGCGGACGCTTCTGGATGAAGAGAATGATGAGGACGAGCACCAGGATCTTGCCGAGCACGGCGCCGGCGAAAGGCTCGAGGAACTTGTTGACGACGCCGAGCGACAGCGCCCCCACCAGCGTGCCCCAGAGATTGCCGACACCGCCGAAGACGACGACCATGAAGCTGTCGATGATGTAGTTCTGGCCGAGGTTCGGCGATACATTGTCGATCTGCGAGAGCGCCACACCCGCCATGCCGGCGATGCCGGAGCCGAGCGCGAAGGTGAAGGCATCGACCCAGCCCGTGCGGATGCCCATCGACGACGCCATGCGCCGATTCTGCGTCACTGCCCGCATCTGCAGGCCAAAGGCCGAGCGCTTGAGCAGCATCAAGAGCGTCAGGAACACGACCATCGCAAAGACGATGATCCAGAGCCGGTTCCAGGTGATGACGAGCCCGCCGAAATCGAAAGCGCCGGACATCCAGCTCGGATTGCGGACCTCACGGTTGGTCGGGCCGAAATAGCTGCGGATCGCCTGCTGCAGGATCAGCGACACGCCCCAGGTGGCGAGCAGCGTTTCCAGCGGCCGGCCGTAGAGATAGCGGATCACCGAACGTTCGATGACGAGACCGACCAGGCCGGTGAAGAGGAAAGCGGCCGGCACTGCGAAGGCCAACGAATAATCGGCAAGCGAGGGGAAGGCCGAGGCAATCGTTTCCTGCACGACATAGGTCGTATAGGCGCCGATCATCACCATTTCGCCATGCGCCATGTTGATGACGCCCATGACGCCGAAGGTGATGGCGAGGCCGATGGCGGCCAACAACAGCACCGAACCGAGCGACAGCCCGTACCAGACGTTCTGGACAACGTCCCAGAGCGCCAGGTCGCGGTTGATCGAATTGATCTCCGTCTGGATCGCAGGCTTCAGATCGTCGGGCGCGCTCGCCATCGCCGTCGTCAGGATCGTCAGCGCATCGCGGCCGCCGCGCGCTGCAATCGTATCGATCGCGGCCTTCTTCTCCTCGATGCCGGCATCGCTCTTCAACATCATCACGGCGCGCGCCGCTTCCATGGTGTTCTTGATCTCGCCGTCCTTCTCGGCTGAAAGAGCCGAATTCAGGAGCTCGAGATTGGCGGGATCGGCGTCTTTAAGCATGCCCTCAGCTGCCGCGAGCCGCGCGGAACGATCCGGGCTCAGAAGCGTCAGCTGGCTCATCATTGTCGTGATCGTGATGCGCAGCGCATTGTTGATCTTGACCTTCGACATCATGTCGGGATCGACATCCGCGGCCGCCTCGCCGGTGATCGGGTCGGAATAGGTAGGCTCGTCCTCCGTCCCGCCCTGCACGAGAACTGGGCCACCTTCCGAATTGACGTAGAGCTGGCCGTCGCTCAGCTGCTGCAGGATCTGGCTGACATGCGGATCCCCCGACGCAACGAGCGCACGAATGGCCGCGTCCCGCTCGGGAAAACCACCCGTGCCGAGCGCGTCGATAAGGGCGTGCACGTCATCCTGAGCGCGAAGGCCGGTCGCCAATCCGGAAAGCGTCAGCCCTGGGAGCACCAGGCAGAGTGTCAGAAGGAAAATCTTGATGGCGCGAAACATCGCTCTCTCGCCTCGATTGTCGTCGGCCTTGCGGCGCAGCGGTAAGGACGGAGCTTCCGCCCGGATCAAGTCCGGACGGAAGTCTTCAGGCTTTCAACGGTTGGGATATACTCAGGAGCCCTTGCCGCCGCACTTGCCGGTGGCAACGTTGAAGTTGCCGCAGTTCATCGGCTTGCGCCAATCGGAGATCAGATCCTTGGAGTCCGGCAGGAAATCGGACCATTCGTCGCCAACCACCTCAGGGGTCTGCTGGACGATTTCGAACTGGCCGTTAGCCTGGATTTCACCGATCAGCACCGGCTTGGTGATGTGGTGGTTCGGCATGACGGTTGCAGTGCCGCCGGAGAGGTTCGGAACGGAAACACCGATGATGTGGTCGAGAACCGCATCCGTATCAGTCGTGCCGGCGGCCTCGACGGCCTTAACCCAGGCGTTGAAGCCGATATAGGCGGCTTCCATCGGGTCGTTGGTCACGCGCTTGTCGTTCTTGGTGTAGGCGTGCCATTCCTTGATGAACTTCTTGTTGATCGGCGTATCGACCGATTCAAAGTAGTTCCAGGCGGCGAGATGGCCGACGAGCGGCTTGGTGTCGAGACCGGCAAGCTCTTCTTCGCCGACCGAGAAGGCGACGACGGGAATATCGGTTGCCTTGACGCCCTGGTTGCCGAGTTCCTTGTAGAAGGGAACGTTCGCGTCGCCGTTGATGGTAGAGACGACGGCGGTCTTCTTGCCGGCGGCGCCGAATTCCTTGATCTTGGCGACCTCCGTCTGCCAGTCGGAGAAGCCGAACGGCGTGTAGTTGACCAGAATGTCTTCCTTCGGAATGCCCTTGGATTCGAGATAGGCTGCCAGGATCTTGTTGGTCGTCCGCGGATAGACGTAGTCGGTGCCTTCCAGCACGAAACGCTTCACGCCCTCGGTCTTCATCAGGTAGTCGACAGCCGGGATCGCCTGCTGGTTCGGGGCGGCACCCGTGTAGAAGATGTTGCGCGAGGATTCTTCACCCTCGTACTGAACCGGATAGAAGAGCAGCGAATTCAGCTCTTCGAAAACCGGCAGCACGGATTTGCGCGAGGACGATGTCCAGCAGCCGAAAACGGCGGCGACCTTGTCCTTTTCGATCAGCTCGCGCGCCTTTTCGGCAAAGAGCGGCCAGTCGGAAGCCGGATCGACGACGACGGCCTCGAGCTTCTTGCCGAGAAGACCGCCCTTCTTGTTCTGCTCGTCGATGAGCATCAGCATGGCGTCTTTCAGCGTGGTTTCGGAAATCGCCATTGTGCCCGATAGCGAATGCAGCACGCCGACCTTGATCGTGTCGTCGGCGGCGTCAGCACCGTGGAAGGCGGCAGATGCCGCCATGACGGCGCCGAGTGCAGCGCCCGTAAAGATGGATTTGAGATTCATTTGGTTGATCCCCTCTCTTGTTCCGCAACAGGCCGGAAACGGAAATTAACTGTTGCCGAGGGGGACTATCGGGTGCTGCAGCGCAAAAACACATACGCAAAATGACGTAGGCGCAGGGGGCAAACGAGCAGGCAAGGACAAGACAGGGCATCCCGCGGAGAGGATGCCCTGTCAGTTCGTTATTATTCACCGATCGTCAAGGTGACGGACGTCGGGCCATAGGAAAGGGTCGCCCTGTGGCCGGAGATGGTGAACTTGTCGAATATGCCGGTGATAGCTGCCGCCTTCAGGATCTCGATCTTCGTTCCGGGCGCCGGGGCGTAGCCCGAGGCAAGCGTGACGTCGAGGTTACCGGCAAGCACCGCCTTGCCTGCGACGACAAGCGTGCCTGCGCCGTCAGGGCCGAGCGTCGGCTTCGCCGCGGCATTGAAAAGCTGCTGATAATCCCCGCCTACAGTCAGGGGCTTATCGGCCGCCAGGACGAGAGAACCGCCATTCACCGACAATCCGCCGGTACCGAAGGCCGCGGGCGAACCTGCCACCAGCACGCCTTCTTCGAGCACCGTGCCACCGGCATAGTTGTTGGCGCCGGAAAGGCCGAGAATGCCGTTGCCGCGCTTCACCAGCTTGCCCTTGCCGCCGATGTCGTTGCGCCAGGTGTCGATCGCGTTGAAACCGCCCTTTGCAGCGTCCATCGTCACGGTCACATCCTGTTCGAAGGCACCATAACCGTCGGCGGCGGCAAACAGGTTGAGACGGCCGTAGCCTTCCGCATCGTCAAGCAGCGGATAGCCCGAGGCGATCTCCGTGGTCTTCAGGACGTCGCGGCGCTGCTCGCCGTCGAGATAGGGCAGACGCGTTTCGAGAAGCGCTTCTGCGCCCTGCGGCACGCGGGCCGGCTGGTCGGTCGCATGAATGGTGGGCAGGCCGTAGCTCAGGCGCTGCAGCACGTAAGCGCGATTGGCGTCGTGATCGGCGAAACGGTCCGCGGCGAGCGGCGCTGCATGGGCGGCGACTTCGAGCGCGCCCGCATCCGCAACGCCTGATTTGGCAACGAGCCAGGACTGCGCCTGCGCGTAAGCATCGCTCTTCAGCGCTGAATTGTCGGCCTTGTTCAAGTTATAGACGACGGTAGCAGTGCCGAGCATGCGGCCGCCCATCACGTCGAGCGGCGAATGCATGCCGGCGAGGATGCGGTCTTCGCCCATTTCGCTGGCCCGCGTGATCATTTCCTGGAAGCGCTGCGGCACGAGATAGGCCATGGCGAGCGCATCTCGCCAGGCTTCCGCCGTATGTCCGCTCGGAAAGCCGCCGTCCTCGACCGGCTTGCCGCTCTTGGCGGGCTCAAGCGTCGGGACGACCGAGACGTCCTGGCTCCAGCGATAGGGACGGGCATATTTGAAATAGCGCTTGGCGGGCTCCGTCGAGCCGTCACCGCTCGCGGCATTGATGAAGTCGATGGCAAGGCCCATGTCCGGGTTGGCATCGGTCTTGTTTTCCGTGTCCGGCTTGCTGCCGGCGCCGCGATTGTTACCCTTGTCGTCGTATTTGACCGTCGTCGCATCGGCCGCGACTTCGGTGATCGTCGTGGTCTGCTTGGAGCCCGCCTTCCAGGCCGCCGTCAGCGGGCCAAGGCCGTCGACGATGCTGGCATTCTTGCCGCGCCGGTCGTCGAGATAGGCGGCGACCGCCTGCTCGGCCGTCCGCGCCTTCGTCGCCTTGACGACATAGGCGATATTGGCATCATGGACTGGCTTGTTGACGATCTGGCCGTCGGTCTTGCTGGAGGGAATGCCGTCCCAATCGGTCTTGGCAACTGCAGGGCAATTGTCCTTGGCCGGGGCTTCTACACCAGCGTCGACGAAAGGCGTGCGCGGCGTCCAGACTTCGAGAAAGCCGGAGAGAAGATGGACGGCGGCATTGGTGTCCACCGTGGAAAAACAGGCGTCGCCACGCTTGTTGGTGTTTCCGGCCTCCGCATAAGGCGCTTTCGCCGCTGTTACCTGTTCGGCGGCGGCAAGAGACGGCACAATCGAAAGAAGACAGACGAGAGCGGTGCTCAGGCGGCAAAGGCTTAAAACAGACATGGGTGCATCCGAAATGGTTGAACGAACGGCGGGAGAGTTAGAGTGCTTATGTGACAGACCCGTTTCAAAAATATTGCCGTTCTGTGAATCTCCCGGTCCTCCGCCTCTTGCCTTTCCCGCCCATCCCGCCAAAAGTGCCCGGGAGACGACAAGCTAACCAGAGCGCCGGAAAGAGGGCATGACAGCGCGTCAACGCATCATTCCGGTGAGACGCGAATATAATCGCTGGGTCGCCAACCAGACGCTCGAAGATTACGCGCTGCGCTTTACCGCAAAAAGCGCGCGCCACTTCTCTTCCCAGCGCATCTCGCAGACGGCGATCGGCGCGATCTCCTTCCTGGCGCTGGAGGCGATCGGCGGTGCCATCACCCTCTCCTACGGCACCACCAACGCCTTCTATGCGATCATCGTCGCCTCGGTCGCCATGCTGGCGATCGGCTTGCCGATCAGCCGATACGCCATTCGCCACGGCGTCGACATCGATCTTCTGACGCGCGGCGCGGGCTTCGGCTACATCGGCTCGACCATTACTTCGCTGATCTATGCAAGCTTCACCTTCATGCTGTTTGCGATCGAGGCCTCGATCATGTCCGGCGCGCTAGAGCTTACCCTCGGCATTCCGCTCTGGATCGGCTACATCATAAGCGCCGTCATGGTGATCCCGCTCGTCACCCACGGCGTGCGGCTGATCAGCAAGTTCCAGCTGATGACCCAGCCTTTCTGGATCGTGCTGAATATCCTGCCCTTCATCTTCATCGCCCTGACGGACTGGGGAAAATTCGATCTCTGGCGCGCCTTCGCCGGCATTCGCCACGCCTCCGGCCCGCCGGGCACGGTCGCAGGTTTCGATCTAGTCGAGTTCGGTGCCGCCTCCGCCGTCATCCTCGCCTTGATGTCGCAGATCGGCGAGCAGGCAGACTTCCTGCGCTTCCTGCCGCCCGATCCGCAGCGCAAGTGGCGCCACCGCCTCGCCGTCTTCCTCGCCGGTCCGGGCTGGGTCATCATCGGCGCGCCGAAGCTGCTTGCCGGTTCGTTTCTCGTCGTGCTGACCTTCACTTCGGGCGTGCCTCTCGATCGCGCCGCCGATCCGGCGCAGATGTATCTGACCGCCTTCGGTTATATGGTCCCCTGGCACAATGCCGCGCTGCTGCTGATGGCCGCCTTCGTCGTCGTCTCGCAGCTCAAGATCAACGTGATGAATGCCTATGCCGGCTCACTCGCTTGGTCAAACTTCTTCTCCCGGCTGACCCATAGCCATCCCGGCCGCGTCATCTGGTTGGTCTTCAATGTCGCGATCGCCCTGCTGTTGATGGAGCTCGGCATCTACCGGCTGCTGGAGGAAACACTCGGCATCTTCTCGATCATCGCCATGGCCTGGCTCTGCACGATCTCCGCCGATCTTTTCATCAACAAGCCGCTCGGTCTTGCCCCTCCCGGCATCGAGTTCAAGCGTGCCCATCTCTACGATATCAATCCGGTCGGCCTCGGCGCCATGACGCTTTCGGCGACGCTATCGCTGATCGCCCATTTCGGCGCCTTCGGCGAGATCGCGGCCTCGCTCGCTCCCTACATCACCCTCGTCATCGCGCTGGTTGCCTCACCCGCCATTGCCTGGACGACGAAGGGAAAATTCTACCTCGCCCGCAAGCCGCGCCAGAGCTGGAAGAAGCTGACGAGCATCACCTGCTCGGTCTGCGAACATGCCTTCGAGCCAGAAGACATGGCCTGGTGCCCGGCCTATTCAGCGCCGATCTGCTCGCTCTGCTGCTCGCTCGACAGCCGTTGTCACGACATGTGCAAGCCGGCCGCCCGTTTCAACGCCCAGGTCGGCACGGTCGCCAAGACGCTGCTGTCGGAGAGCATTGTCGGCAAGCTGACGACGCGCCTTGGCCGCTACTGCATTGCCGTCGCGCTGGCGCTGACCGCCATCGGCGCGATCCTGGCGATGATCGCCCATCAGGTCTCCTCCGCCTCTCCCGAGACCGCCGAGGTGGTCAACCGCACCATCCTCATCGTCTTCTTCGTCTTCTCGGTGATCTCGGGCGTCGTCTGCTGGTTCTATGTGCTCGCCCATGACAGCAGGGTCGTCGCCGAGGAGGAATCTTCGCGCCAGAACACGCTGCTGCTCAAGGAAATCGCCGCCCACAAAAAGACTGACGCGGCCCTGCAGAACGCCAAGGAGACGGCCGAGGCCGCCAACCGCGCCAAGAGCCGCTATGTCGTCGGCCTCAGCCATGAGCTGCGCACGCCTTTGAATGCCGTGCTCGGCTATGCTCAGATCCTCGAACGCGACGAGACGATCCCGGCCCCGCGCCAATCCTCGATCAAGGTCATCCGCCGCAGCGCCGAACATCTTTCCGGGCTGATCGATGGCCTGCTCGATATTTCCAAGATCGAGGCCGGTCGCCTGCAGGTCTATTCCAACGAGATCAACATCCAGGATTTCCTCGACCAGATCGTCGAGATGTTCCGGCCGCAGGCGCAGGCAAAGGGGCTGACTTTCACCCATGACCGTTCGCCGGCCTTGCCGCAATTCGTCCGCACGGACGAGAAGCGCCTGCGCCAGATCCTCGTCAACCTGCTCTCCAATGCCATCAAATTCACCGACGAGGGACGCGTCACTTTCGACGTCGGCTATCGCAGCCAGGTTGCGACATTCACCGTCACCGATACCGGCCGCGGCATCACTGAGAAAGACCTGACGCGTATCTACGAACCCTTCCAGCGTGGCGAAGCCGACAGCGTGCGCCCGATGCCGGGCCTCGGCCTCGGCCTCACCATCACGCGGCTTCTCACCAACACGCTCGGCGGCGAGATCGCGGTTTCGAGCGTCAAGGACGAAGGTTCGACCTTCCGCGTGCGGCTGATGCTGTCGGCCGTCATGCGCGCCGCCGCCCCGCCGCAGGAAAAGCGTATCGTCGGTTATGACGGCCCGCGGCGCACGGTCGTTGTCGTCGACGATAACGAAGATCACCGCGAGATGATGCGCGAAATCCTGGCGCCGCTCGATTTCATCGTGCTGACGGCGGCTGGCGGCACCGAATGCCTGACGCTGATCGAAGGCATCATGCCTGACCTTTTCCTCGTCGATATCCTGATGCCCGGCATGAGCGGCTGGCAGCTCGTCTCACGCCTTCGCGAAGCGGGTCAGACCGCACCGATGCTGATGCTTTCGGCCAATATCGGCGATGCGGCGGTTCTGAGCGACAGCGACGACAGCCATAATGATGCGATCGGCAAGCCCGTCGACATCCGCCAGCTGCGCGATAAACTTGCCCTGCATCTCGGCCTGACATGGGTCTATGCCGACGCGGCGCCCATTATAGCGGAAAAGCCCCAAGCGCCGATGCTGAGCCCGGGTGCCGCCCACGTGCGGGAACTGCTGCGGCTCGGCGAGATCGGCTATATCAGGGGCATCGAAGCCAAGCTCTCCGACCTTGCCAAGGCAGAGGCAAATCGTCCATTCACAGAGGCGCTTCGCGCCTATGTCGCCGCCTTCGACCTGGCCGGCTTCATGACCTTCCTGCACGACTTCGACGAAAAGGTAGAATCCATTGGCTGAGCCGGCCCTCCCCCGCGACATCGTTCTGCTCGTCGACGACTCGGCCGAAGCGCTCGGCTTCCTGACCGATGCGCTCGAACAATCCGGTTTCTCCGTTCTGATCGCCACCTCGGGCACGGCGGCGCTTGGTATCGTCGAGCGCATCACGCCCGATCTCATCCTGCTCGACGCCGTCATGCCCGTTATGGACGGTTTCGAGACGTGCCGCAGGCTGAAGGCGAATGCAGCGGTGGCGCAGGTGCCTGTTATCTTCATGACCGGGCTGACCGAGACCGAACATGTCGTGCACGCATTGGAATCCGGTGGCGTCGATTATCTCACCAAGCCGATCAACATCGACGAGCTGCGCGCCCGCATCCGCGTCCACCTGCGCAATGCCCGCTCGGCTCAGAGCGCCCGCGTCGCGCTGGATGCCGCCGGCCGTCACCTGCTGGCGGTCAAAGGCGACGGTGCGATCCACTGGTCGACGCCGCAGGCGACGCGGCTCGTCAATGCCGCCATGGGCAGCGACGACGGCATGGAGATCGTCGTGCGCCATATTTCCGGCTGGATGCGCGATCGTATGGCAGCGGTGCGCGACGGCATTATCTCCATCGCTCATGCCGGCCAGGCGGCTTTGCAGCTTGCTTTCCTCGGCGCGATCGGGCCTGACGAATATCTCTTCCGCCTGACCGCCGCCAGCCAGCGCAGCGACGACGAGGTGCTGCGCCAGCGTTTCTCGCTCACCCAGCGCGAATCCGAAGTGCTGCTCTGGATCGCCAAGGGCAAGGCCAACCGCGATATCGGCGAGATACTGGGATTGTCGGCGCGCACCGTGAACAAGCATCTCGAACAGATCTACGTGAAACTCGGTGTCGAAAACCGTGCGTCGGCGGCCGTGAAGGCGACGCATGTGCTGCATGAGATGTGAGAGGATTTGAGAGCGGTACTGCCCGGCACGATGTCGGCGACGAGCCTTCAAACAACCCGGTCGCGCACGTCCCGCCTTGAAAAGACGCCCAGCAATTGAAATGTCCGAAAACGAAAGAAGCCCGGTCGAAACCGGGCTTCGATAATCTTGTTCCAGAAGGAACGGCTAGGCTTACATGCCCTGCGGAACGTAAGTGTACTTGCCGTCTGCGCCCTTCTTCCATTCGTACATGATGTAGCCAGGAATCTTCGGGTCGCCCTTTTCGTCGAACGAGATGTCGCCGAGAACGGTCGGGAACGGACCCTTTTCCTTCATGGCCGCGGCAACGGCTTCCGCGTCGGTCGAACCGGCAGCCTTGGCGGCACCGGCGATCGCCTGCATCGCAGCGTAGGAATAGAGCGTGTAGGCTTCCGGGTTGAAGCCGGCGGCCTTGAACTTCGCGACGAGGTCCTTGTTGGCCGGGTTCAGCGTCGGATCGGGGCCGAAGGTGTTCAGCGTACCGGCGACGGCGTCACCAGCGATCGAGGCGAGCTCGTTGGAAACGATACCGTCACCCGAAACGAGCGTTGCCTTCAGGCCCTGGTCGGCAGCCTGGCGGATGATGAGACCGGCTTCGGTGTGCAGACCGCCCCAATAGATGATCGAGACGCCGGCTTCCTTCATCTTGGCGATGAGGGCCGAGAAGTCCTTGTCGCCGACGTTGATGCCTTCGTACATGACTTCGGTGACGCCAGCGGCATTCATGGCCTTCTTGGTTTCGTCGGCAAGGCCCTGACCGTAGGGGGTCTTGTCGTGAACGACGGCGATCTTGGCGTCCTTGAAGTGATCGGCAAGATACTTGCCGGCAATGGCGCCCTGCTGGTCGTCACGGCCGCAGGTGCGGAACGTGTTCCACAGGCCGCGCTCGGTGAACTTCGGGTTGGTAGCGGCCGGAGTGATTTCGAGAATGCCGTTTTCGGCATAGACTTCAGAAGCCGGGATCGAAACGCCCGAGTTGAAGTGGCCGATGACGAACTTCACGCCGTCAGCAACGAACTTGTTGGCGACCGAAATGCCCTGCTTCGGGTCGGAAACGTCGTCGCCGAGCTCGATCTTGATCTGCTCGCCGTTGATGCCGCCGGCTGCGTTGATGTCGGCAGCTGCCTGCTCGGCACCCTTCTGAAGCTGAGCGCCGAATGCGGCGTTCGGGCCGGTCAGCGGACCGGCGACAGCGATGAGAACGTCGGCCCAAGCGTTGCCGCTGAAGGCGACCATCGCCGTCAGAGCCACTGCCGACAGAAGAGACTTCTTCATATTGTTACTCCCAATTTTTGGGCGGGTTCCGGTCCAAGACCCGGCGCACTACCCACCATTGACTGCGCCAGGAAAGCTGTTCCACTCTGAAGGCAATTCATGCCTAGTTTCAACGGACTGTCAATGTTTGTCCTTCCACGAAAACGCGGAAGTTTTTTCGTACAGCCAGTAATAGTTGTTGACCATCTGATTGGTGCGGCGAGAGCGGAAGCCGGCCGTCGAGAAGACCAGCAGCGTCACGAAATCGATGCCGTAGTAAAGCGCGCTGAGCATCGGCCCGTTGAACAGGGCGTGGTGCAGGAACTGCATCGCCCAGGCTAGCAGGAAGGTATAGACGACGGCCCGGGGATAATTGTTCCAGCCGTCCGCAACCGCCTTGCCTGCCCGCCAGGCCGTCCAGAAGCCGATCAACACGACGATGGCACGGATGACGACACGAGCGCCATCGTCGCTTTCGAAGAAAAGTCCCTGCATATCAAACTCTCCCCTTCGATTAGTGTCTTCCGCCTTCGAGATAGGCGGCGCGAACTTCCGGATTGGCGAGCAGTTCCTTGCCGGAGCCGCTCATCGTCACCTTGCCGTTCACCATGACGTAAGCGCGATGCGAAAGCCTCAGCGCAGCGAAGGCGTTCTGCTCGACAAGGAAAACGGTGAGCCCTTCCCGTTCGTTGAGCTTCCGGATCGCCTCGAAGATGCCTTTGACGATCAGCGGCGCGAGGCCGAGCGAGGGTTCGTCGAGAAGCAGCAGCTTCGGGCGCGCCATCAGCGCGCGGCCGATCGACAGCATCTGCTGCTCACCGCCCGAAAGCGTTCCGCCGCGCTGGGCATGGCGTTCTTTGAGACGCGGGAAGAGCGTGAAGATCTTCTCGACGTCCTCGGAAAAATATTTGAGATTGTCGAGGCCTGCGCCCATCTGGAGGTTTTCCAGAACCGTCATGCGCGGGAAGATGCGGCGGCCTTCCGGAGATTGCGCGATGCGCAACCGGGCGATCTCATGCGTCGGCAGCTTGGTGATGTCATGGCCTTCGAAGACGACCGAACCCTTGCGGGCCTGCGGGCTGCCGCAGATCGTCATCATCAGCGTCGACTTGCCGGCGCCGTTGGCGCCGATCAGGCTGACGATCTCGCCCTTGTTGACATGAACATCGATGCCGGCCAGCGCACGGATATTGCCATAATAGGTTTCGACGCCCTTTACCTGAAGGAGCGTTTGACCGGTCATTACTTCAGCGCCCATCAGTTTGCGCCTCCTTCGAGCTGCTCGACGGTTGCGATCACCTCTTCCACTTCCTCATCCTCGACGCCGAGATAGGCCGCGATGACCTTAGGATCGTTCTTCACATGATCCGGCGTGCCATCGGAAATCTTCTGGCCGTATTCGAGGACGACGACGTGATCCGAGATTTCCATGACCACCGACATGTCATGCTCGATGAGAAGGATAGACGTTCCGGTTTCGGCACGGATGCTCTGCAACAGTTCATTGAGCGTCGCGGATTCGCGCGGATTAAGGCCTGCTGCCGGTTCGTCCAGGCAGAGTAGTTCCGGACCGGTGCACATGGCACGCGCAATCTCGAGGCGCCGCTGAGCGCCGTAGGGCAGATCGCCTGCCGGATCGTCGGCGCGCTCGATCAGGTCGGCCTTCTCAAGCCAATGACGCGCGAGCTCGATCGCCGCGGCAGCCTCCCGCTTGTAGGGACCTACGCCGATCAGGCCGAGGATTGTATAGCCCGATGCCTGCATCAGCTTATTGTGCTGGGCGACGAGCAGGTTTTCGAGAACGGTCAAGCCGGAAAACAGGCGGATGTTCTGGAAGGTGCGTGCGACCTTGGCTTCCTTGGTAATGCGGAAGTCCGGCAGGCGCTCCAGCAGGTATTGCTTGCCGCCTCTCTGGTTGAGCGTAATCATGCCCATCGTCGGCTTGTAGAAGCCGGTGATGCAGTTGAAGACGGTGGTCTTGCCGGCGCCGTTCGGTCCGATCAGCGCGGTGATGTCGCCGCGCTTGGCTTCGAAAGAGAAGTCGTTGATGGCCATCAGGCCGCCGAACTTCATCGACAGGTGCTCGACCTTGAGAAGAATGTCGCTCGACATCGTATTGGTGACCGGGCTCATCAACCGTGTCCCTCCTTGATGAAGCTTCCGGAGATAGCCTTTCGCGCCTTGAGGAAGGCTGTCGGCGATCGCGAGCCGACGAAACCACGCGGCTTGAACAGCATCACCACAACCATGGCGAGGCCGAAGATAAGCATGCGGTAAAGTTCCGGCGTGAAGGTCGGACCGAAGATCTCTTTCAAGAAGTCCATACTGCGTAGCGCCTCGGTCCCTCCGACCATGACGATCGCAGCAATCGCGATCCCAGTCAGCGAGCCCATGCCGCCGAGCACGACGATGGCGAGGATGACAGCCGACTCCAGGAAGACGAAGGATTCTGGCGAAACGAAACCCTGGCGTGCTGCAAAGAACGAGCCGGCGAAGCCCGCGAACATCGCACCGGTAGCGAACGCCGTAAGTTTGGTCGTCACCGTGTTGATGCCAAGTGAGCGGCAGGCGATCTCGTCTTCACGCAACGCTTCCCAAGCTCGGCCGATCGGCATGCGGCGTAGCCGGATCGTAACATAGGCGGTCAGCATGCAGAGCACCAGGATGACGTAGAACAGGAAGATTTTGTAATAGGCCGATGACGAAGGCAGCCCGAAAGCCTTGGCGAAATTATTCACCTTGCCGACATCGAAGGTCCAGACACCGAAGACCGAAGCCTTGGCGATGCCAGAGATGCCGAAGGTGCCCTTCGTCAAATCAGTCCAATTGATGATCACGAGGCGTATGATTTCGCCGAAGGCGAGCGTCACGATGGCAAGGTAGTCGCCGCGCAAGCGCAATACCGGGAAACCGAGGATGACACCCCAGAGTGCGGCGAAGATACCGGAAAGCGGCAGCAGCACCCAGAAAGACAGGCCGAAATAGCTCGATAGCAATGCATAGGAATAGGCGCCGACGGCATAGAAGGCGACATAACCAAGGTCGAGAAGACCGGCAAGGCCGACAACGATGTTAAGACCCCAGGCGAGCATTACGTAAATCAGGATCTGAATGCCGAAATTGTCGACAAACGTCAACGAACCCTGAGGGCCTTTCCACGCCACAGCCACCATGGGGTAAAGTAGCAACGCAGCCAGCACGACCTTCAGATAATGGGTCTCATACGGGCTTGCTTCCAGCGGCAATCCGAGTCTTTCGGCCTCGACATTGCGTTCCCGACGCCTCTCCTCTGCCGGCAGTAGGACGTATTTGATAAGCGCATACAACAATGCGGCAAACACAACCAGACCGCCCAGGATGAGCAGGTCGAACCATAGCTGTTCACGAACGAACACGTAGCCAAAATAGACGGCGATCAGCAAAACCGCTAACGGAGCCACCACTCGCATCGTCTTGGCGAACAGGCCGGGTGTTGCTGCAAACATGACGACGGCGAAGCGGCCAACTGCAGCGATTATGACGAAAATCGCAAGCAGTCCCCAGCGCTGAACGATGACCAACTCGTTGCTGATATTCTGGTCGGTCTTGAGACCGACATAGAGAACGAACATACCGAGCGCCAGCACGGCGGCAAAAAGGGCTTGGATAAGACCCTTGCGGACAAGTCCGGCATCGGGCTTGCCTGCGGAATTCTCAATGTTTGCCATGACGTTATACCTTCTCGACTTCCGGCCGCCCGAGAATACCCGTCGGCTTGAAGATCAGCACGAAAGCGAGGATGGCGAAGGTCGCGACATCCTTGTACGCGATGGTGAAATAGGCCGACCATAGAGATTCGATGAGGCCGATCATCAATCCGCCGAGAACGGCGCCCGGCAGCGAGCCGATGCCGCCGAGAACGGCTGCGGTAAATGCCTTTACACCCGGCGTGAAGCCGTCAGAAAACGAAGCGACGCCGTAATACATGAGATACATTGTGCCGGCGACGGCAGCGAGCGCTGCCCCCATGACGAAGGTAATCGAGATCGTCTGATCGACATTGACGCCGAGCAACGCCGCCATCTTGCGATCCTGTTCCGTAGCGCGCTGGGCGCGGCCGAGCGCGGTATGGTTGACGATGTACCAGAAGACCGTCAGCAGCACCGCCGTGATGATGATGATGACAATCTGCTTCAGCGATACGGAAATATTGCCGAACTGATAAACCGAACTCACCAGCGGCGGGATGGGCTTGTTGCGCGGACCCTGCGTCACCTGGATGAAGTTGGACAGCACGATCGACATGCCGATCGCGGTGATCAGCGGCGCCAGGCGGAAGGAACCGCGCAGCGGACGGTATGCGATACGCTCGATCGTCCAATTCCACAAACTCGTCATCAGCATCGCGACGACAAGCATCGCCAGCAGCAGAATTGCCACCGGGAGACCTGCGAAGATGGATGTGAGGACGAGGAAGACGATAAGAGCAGCGAATCCGCCGAGCATGAAAATGTCGCCATGGGCGAAGTTGATCATGCCGATAATGCCATAAACCATCGTATAGCCGATAGCCACAAGGCCATAGATGGATCCGAGCGTCAGCCCATTGAAGAGCTGCTGGACGAAATACTCCATATGTCGTTTTCCCCTGGATGCGAGCCGAATAAGCTGCATCTCTTTTTGGTTCTTTGGTTCTCCGTTTCAGAGAACCTCATAAGCCGCATGCATAGCGGTTTCGTTGAAAATGTGAAGACAAAAAGGATTTTTTCCGACAGATTCTTGACAGAACAGGGCTAAATGGCTCGTTTTGAACCAAAATCAACAGAAAAACAGCACGGAAAGGCGGATTTTTAGCCAGAAATCGCTGTCGGTTTAACTATTCGGTGATTTCGCCGCCGATTTTCCGCTCCGTTCGCGGCGTAAGCTATTCCACAGAATTGGAAGATGGCGCAAATTCAGCCCCCTGAACGGGCGCTTTTTCGAACGCCATTTCATGCGCGGATGCTCACCATCGTCTGACAGAGCCGGGAACTTATGGTAGCATCGCCGGATTAAGTGTGAAGGGTGCGAAGCGCGACGGGAAACACCATATAAATTCCGGACTGGTATTGTGGTGTGACAGGGATGGTTTGCGGACGAGCGACAGCGGGGTGCTCGGCCCGCACGGCGAACGGCAAAAGGACAATGCTGAGGACATTTGAAAAGGCGGCGCTGGAAGCCGGTAAGGCCATCATCACGGTCTTACGCGAAGGCTTTCCCGTTGCCATGAAGGCGGATGCAAGTCCGGTCACGGTCGCCGACGAGGAGGCCGAACGCATTATCCTCGCCCATCTTGCCAGAGATTATCCCGAAATACCCGTCGTGGCGGAGGAGTCGGTCGCCGCCGGCAAGGTGCCCGACATCAGCGGCCGAGGCTTCTTCCTGGTCGATCCTCTCGACGGCACGCGCGAATTCGTTGACGGGCGGCAGGAATTCACCGTCAACATCGCCTATATCGAGGATGGCGCCCCGGTTGCCGGCATCGTCTATGCCCCAGCGCTCGGGCTCGCCTTCTCGGGAGAGCGCGGCCACGCCGAAAGGCTGGTCGTGATGGACGATTTCACGGTTGGCGCGCGCAGCGCGATCACCGTGCGCGAACAGCCGGACGACAGGCTGGCGCTCGCCAGCCTTCGCCATAACAGTCCGGAAACCGGCAGCTTCCTCGCTCACCATGCGATCTCCAGATGCACCAATATCGGCTCCTCGCTGAAATTCTGTCTGCTGGCGGAAGGCAAGGCTGACGTCTATCCGCGTTTCACCCGCACAATGGAATGGGATACGGCGGCCGGCGATGCGGTGCTGCGCGCCGCCGGCGGCTCGACGGTGACGCTCGACGGCGCACCGCTGACTTATGGCAAGACGGGAACGGCAGCCGATTTCGACTTCGCCAACCCGAACTTCATCTCCTGGGGCGGCAGGAAGCGCGTCCTCGAACCGGCGTGACCATCCCCGCCAGGCGCTGAATACCCAGCGCAATCACCGCACCATGTGACGCTCCCCCGTTCCAAGGCTTGGCACGGCTCCGCGCGAGACCTTCCCATTATCTCATCACTCTCAAGCGGCCGGCTCTGGCAACAGCGCGATCGCCGCGGAGCGATTCGCAGGGCTCGGCGGTCGGCAGAGGTGATTCTCTACGCGACCCGATTCTCTTTTTCCGGCACGGGATGCCGCCGATCTCGCCTTGATTTTGTCACATTGTGACACATGTTGATGGCAGCCAAACCTCTCCGCCGAAAAAATTTCGTGGCGGATCTGGTTAAAAATATTGGTTAACGGGCGCTGATGGCGTGTCGGAACAGCACGCCGCCGCCCTTATGGAAGCCCTCGCCAAGAGCCTAGAAACCTTGACGAAATTCCAATTCTTAACGGAATATCATGAGGTTGCCTCAACTTAACGCAGGTGCGAAAGATTTGTTGCGATGCGATATTTCTCTGGACAGCATTACACAATTGTCGCATTTTTCCGTTTTAGTAGGGTTACCAAGACCTGAGTGCAGCCCTGGTGACAGGGTTAACCATTGATCGCCTATTGCCGCCGCGCCCCTCGAAGACAACAGAGTACGATCCTTGAGCATCACGGAACTAAACAACAGCATTTCGACTGAGTCCTTCCGGCCGAGCAGCCGCCAGTTGCCGAGCCTGAAGCTCCAGACCCCTGTTATCCATAGCGATGCGCCGCAGGCGCCGTGGATGGATCTTGCCCTGAAGCGGGCGTTCGACATCGTTTCGTCGTTGAGCGCCCTCCTCGTCCTTGCACCTTTCCTTCTGCTCGTCGCCCTGCTGATCAAGCTCGACAGCCCGGGACCGGTGCTCTTCAAACAGACCCGCTGGGGCAAGAACTGCAAGACCATCAAGGTCTACAAGTTCCGCTCAATGCGCACCGACCTCTGCGATGCCTCGGGCGTTGCCCAGACGGTGATGAACGATCCGCGCATCACCCGCATCGGCGCTATCCTGCGCCGCACGAATATCGATGAGCTGCCACAGCTCTTGAATGTGCTGCTGGGTGACATGTCGGTCGTCGGTCCGCGCTGCCATGCCATCGGCATGCGCGCCAGCGACATGCTCTATGAAGAGCTCGTACCCGAATATCACCAGCGCCATGCCATGCGCCCCGGCATGACGGGTCTCGCCCAGATGCGCGGCCTGCGCGGCCCGACCGATCGTCCGGCCAAGGCGCGTGCTCGTATCGCCAGCGATCTCTACTACGTCGAGAATTTTTCGATCTGGATGGATATGCGCATCATTGCCGGAACCGTCGTGTCCGAACTGGCTGGCGGAAAAGGCTTCTAAGTTTTCCGAGAAGAACCAACTGCCCTCAATGCAAATCGCCCAAAACTGCTCAGCGGTTTTGGGCGATTTGCATTGATCAAGAACCTGAAGCGCGGGAAGCGGGTCTGAAACAATCCGTTTTAGAGCAGCCGGTAGCGAAATGCCCTGGCGACCGCCTGCATGCGGTTGACCGAATCAAGCTTGCGCATCGCGCTCTTCAGATATCCCACCACCGTATGCGGCGAGAGATCGAGAATGATGGCGATCTCGTCGCTGCTCTTGCCGGCAGCCGACCAGCGCAGGCATTCGATTTCGCGCCGGGTGAGCGCCTCCGATGGCCCTTCCTCCGGCCTGATGCTGCGCGAGGCCTTGTCCAGAAGTTCCATGCAGCCATAGAGCAGCGCCATCGCCTGCTCCCGTGGAGGCATGGGAGAACCGCCTGAGAAGGCGAAGATGTATTGTTTCAGGTCAGCGTCATGCAGCGTAAAGGCGAAGGTGTTCTTCAGCCCGTGCATCTGGAAGAGCGTGTTCAGACGGCGGTTTTCCTGATTGGCAGCGCTGCCCGCAAAGGGCCCCTCCTCGCAGAAAATCGGCAGCACCGTCCGCTTCATCGCACTCACCAGCTTGCTGCAATAGAACAGATCGGCCGTCTCGTAGAAGCCGACGAGGCTTTGCGGCCAGTTGCTGATCAACCGGTTTTCGATGAAGGCCGTTCTGTCGCCCCGCGGAAAGGCCGAGAGCAGGTAGAAATCGAAGCCCGCAAGCTTAGCCATCTCGCCGAGCCGCTCTTCGCCCTCCTTGAACCCAATACCTGCGGCATTGGCCCGCGAAGGCGAAAATGCAGTATCCTCAGCGCAGTCGTCGACGGCGCGCTCACGTCTTTTCATTTTCGTATCCTTCATACGGCGCGCTTCGGCTCGGCCTCGCTGCCGGCGACGAGAAGCTCGCGCCGGAGCATCGGCAAAGCCGGTTTTCGCCCGTATTCCGAGAATACGAAGCGTCGAAGGCGCGACCTGGGCTGATGCAGCGGGAAGAGCGGAGACGAAGTCTGGCGCTCGTTTATGTTGAAGTGCTTATAAATTTTTCCCGGCAGTCCGGGTAATATCTATTCCGCATGGCTCCCATGCAGCCGCCACAAATTGACGTAGCGGCAGGCGGTCTGCCCAAATCACAGGGGGCGAGAGGGCATCTAAATTTGTTATCAAAGTCTTACGATGGGTTTAGGCAATTTTTAAATGTGGCAGGCTAGAGTGGCGTTCGTGGTCTTGCGTTGTGTAGAGAGTCCAATGACCGAAATGATACGTCCCCGAGTAAAATATGTCATCGGCCCCGATGGCAGCCCCTTGACGATCGCGGACCTTCCGCCGCCCAATACGCGGCGCTGGGTGATCCGCCGGAAGGCAGAGGTTGTCGCGGCTGTTCGCGGTGGCCTGTTGAGCTTGGAAGAGGCCTGCGAGCGTTACACGCTCACGGTCGAAGAATTCCTCTCCTGGCAGTCGTCGATCAATAGCCACGGCCTCGCCGGCTTGCGCACCACGCGCATCCAGCAATACCGCCACTGATCACACGCCATTACCGCCATTTATTTCGGGCCGGACGCATCTCCCATAAGGGAATGAAGAAGGCCCGAAATCATTGACGAGGCCGCGTAACACCAGAGGCCTGGCTGCGTGAAGGCATCCGCCAGGCCTGTCGTCTTCGCCGCCGCAATCACGATCGCGACCAGCAGCACGTCCATCATAGACCACTTGGACAGATGCGGTACGACGTGACGATAGAAGAAACTGCCGGCCCCGCCGCCGGCAGCCGTCCCCTCCGCGGCGATCCCGATCATCTTCAGAAATGGAAGCACGATCGACACCAGCGCCACGATCGCCGCCAGCAGCCCATCCCCGCCCCGCCAGAGCGAGATGACGATTTCGATGAGCGACGGCGTCTTGTTGAAGAAATACAGCGTCTCGAAACGGACCAGCGGCAAGATGAGGCCGAGCGCCAGGAGAAAGGGCGCCGCAACAAGAAGAATGGGGCGGATCATCGAAAACGCTCTCATAACGACGAACCTCGTGTCGATCCGGCATTTTTCATGAACACTCCGTCTCCTCCACCATCTGTCGCACCGACTTGGCACGGCTGCGCTGCCGTGTCACGGTCGGTGACAACAATATCCGTTCACGAGGAATACAATGCACATTCGAAACGAGGAAGGCGCCTCCGGTGGCCGCTATGCGGCTGAACTCGAAGGACATGAGGCGGAGATGACCTATTCCAGAACATCGCCGAAGCTTGTCATCATCGACCACACCGCCGTTCCCGACGCGCTGCGTGGCAAGGGCGTCGGCCAGGCTTTGGCGCTTCATGCCGTGGAGGCGGCCCGCGCCGGCGGTTGGAAGATCATCCCGCTCTGCCCCTTCTTCAAGGCGCAGGCGCAACACCATCCCGAATGGAAGGATGTCGTGAACTAGTTCCTTCGCCTCGGCTTCGCACCGCGGCCTGCGAACCTCAAAACACGAAAACACCAAAAGCCATGTATGACGGACAGCGCGCCCGCCATACATGGCTTCTCTGTGGCGATCCCCGGGGCGCCGAAGCCGGCGCCCACCGTTTTCTTTTACGCCCTTGCGCGGGCGCCGCCGTCACGCTCTTCCAGCGCCGTCGCCCTTGCATATTCCGCCTGCATCTCTTCGAGCGCCAATTCCAGCGCCTCTTCCTGCATCTTCAGTTCCTTGATCGAAATCTGCAGGTTGTCGGCCCGCTGACGCGCTGCCTTGGCGAAGGTCGGATAAGCAAAGTGATTCGGGTCGGAAATACCGGACTTCTTTTCCTCGACGACGATCTGGCTCTCCAGATCCTTCGTCATCCGTTCGAATTCGGACATCATCATCTGCAATTGCTGCAGCTGACGCCTTTTTTCGTTCACCTGAAACTCCTTCAGGCGAACGAGACTTTCTCGCGACTTCATACGCATTACTCCCGTGATGCGAGACCCCGGCTCAACTTGAAACTGCCCTGCGCGCCGCTTTGACACGGTTTGCTAAAAAATTTCCTGCGATATTAACAAAAACCTACCGCTGGTAACCTTTCGTTTACGGGCATCGTTAATGATAGAGCGGATGATTTAAGGCTCGGTAAATGCCGCGGCATGAAGTTCGAACCTTTTCATTGGCGAGTCGGATGAATCACTTAGCGCCTTTTCCTAATGTAGCGGTTGAGGATGGCCTATTTGAGATTCCTATTGGAAAACAGAGAAATGGAAAAATTATTTAATAAATTCGATACTCCTTGCCAGAGTGAATTAGAATTTGTTAACCATTTCGTGGCAGCTTCCAAATCACGTAGCTTGTTCGGTATCGTGAGTAGGGGCCAGACCACCTTTCGGCGGCGGTAAAGGGGATAATTATGCGGGTACTTCTCATCGAGGATGACAGCGCTACGGCGCAGAGCATCGAATTGATGCTCAAATCAGAGAGTTTTAATGTTTATACCACCGATCTCGGTGAAGAAGGCGTCGATCTGGGCAAGCTGTATGATTATGACATCATCCTTCTCGATCTGAACCTGCCCGACATGTCCGGATATGAAGTGCTCCGCACTCTCCGGCTGTCCAAGGTCAAGACACCGATCCTCATTCTCTCGGGCATGGCCGGCATTGAAGACAAGGTGCGCGGGCTCGGCTTCGGCGCCGACGACTACATGACCAAGCCCTTCCACAAGGACGAGCTCGTCGCCCGCATCCACGCCATCGTGCGTCGCTCCAAGGGCCACGCCCAGTCGGTCATCATGACCGGCGAGCTGATCGTCAATCTCGATGCCAAGACTGTCGAAGTCGGCGGCCAGCGTGTCCATCTGACGGGCAAGGAATACCAGATGCTGGAGCTGCTTTCGCTCCGCAAGGGCACCACTCTCACCAAGGAAATGTTCCTGAACCACCTTTACGGCGGTATGGACGAGCCGGAACTGAAGATCATCGACGTCTTCATCTGCAAGCTGCGCAAGAAGCTCGCCAATGCCGCCGGCGGCGCCAACTACATCGAGACGGTCTGGGGCCGTGGTTACGTTCTTCGCGAGCCTGACGGTACCGAATACGCCGAGACCGCCTGATTTTCCGATCCCCCTTATCGGATAACGAAAATCCCGTCTTTTCGGCGGGATTTTTTCGTTCCTGCGGAGCGATAAGATGCCGTTGGCCGCGAGGGATTCGTGGTGGAACCAGCCTGAAATTCGGCATTGCGATCGGGAAATAGAGGGCGACCCGGCCGAGCGCGCTTGCGCTTTCGGCATCATGCTCCAGGAAAAGACACCTGCCTTTAGGCCGCGATTGCGCGATTTCCGAAGACGGCGGTCAGGATCTTGCGGTCGAAGGGTTTCAGCAGGAAGTCGGTGGCGCCGGCCCGTTTGCCTGCCATCAGCTTCTTCAGATCCGCTTCGACGACGCAGTAATAAATCTTGACCTCTTTGCCGCCTTCCATGGCGCGGATGGCGGCGATGAGCTCGAGCGCGCCTTCCATGCCGGAATCGACGATCAGATATTCCGGCAGCTCCGTCTGGCAGCGCTGCAGCGCCTCGCCGGCATTGGAAGCCTCGCTGACGAGAAAGTCGAGTTCGGAGAGAATGCGCTTGCCAACCTTGCGGACGATGTCCGAATTATCGGTGATCATGAACCTCTGCATGGCCGCTCCTTTGCCCTCGCATTCGTCGCAGCGAGGGACCTCTTACAACCATGGATGATAGTTCCATCAGGCTAAGGAATCGTTACCGGACGGGCGCCGACACCCGTCCGCGCTCCATTTTCAGGCAGCTGCGACTACGGCCGTGAACACCAGCTCCTCGGCGCTGGCGCTATGATCGAGCGTCATTCCGCACTCCTCGGCCAGAAGCACCGTATAATAGGGCTGTATCGAATGGGCGTCGATCGCCTCCTCGATCGTGCCGGTCGATATCTCGACGAATTTCGGCGGCAAGCGCATCAGCTTGCCCTTGGCCGTGAGCTTGAATTTCGCATCGAATTCAGGATTTTCGAGCGTCACCTCCAGCACGCCGCCGCGCGGAATGGAGGAATAAGCGACGAGGAAGAGATTGAGCAGCAGCTTGACACGGTTCTTGGCGACGATGGCGCGCGGCCCATTCCAGATCACCTCGGTTTTCTTCTCGGCGATAGCGAAATCCTTGGCCGCCCGCTCGGCCTCTCCGGTATCGATCGAGGCACCGACGGAGCCGGACGCGCCGAAAGCGAGACGTGCGAATTTGAGACGGACGGAAGCGTTGAGCGCGCTGGTGCGGATCAGATCCATGGCATCGGAATCGGCGCCACCCTCATCCAGGAGTTCCAGGCCGTTGTTGATCGCGCCGACCGGCGAGATGACATCATGGCAAACGCGGCTGCAGAGAAGCGCGGCCAGATCCGGGCCGGACAGGGTGAGATTAGGGTTGTTGGACATCATCGTCTCCTGAGGGGCGGCAATCTCATTGCGCCCGGTAGTATGCTTCATCAAAATTGCGCGAAGTTTGCGATCTTACTCAGCGCCATAATGACACCATATTTGGTAAACCGATTGTTAAGATCATCGGCGCAAAATGCACCAATCGCCGCGAGCGGTTACCGCTCTGAGCCAAACGACGAATGGATGACACCATGCGCCTTCGACTTCCGCGCCGCTTCATCGGCTTCTGCAGGCTGTTTTCGGCCCTCGTCTTCTCCTCGCTCATTGTTGCCGCACCGGCTGCCGCCCAGAGCAACGGCAACGGCCAGTACACGATGCAGGAAATCATCGATGCCGGCCACTCCTTCTTCGGCTCCGCCAGTGGCGGATTGGCCAAGGTGGTCGAAAGCGCTTTCCAGAAATACGGCCTACCGAACGGCTATATCCTCGGACAGGAAGGCGGCGGCGCCTTCATCGCCGGCCTCACCTATGGCGAAGGCCAGCTGAACACCAAGAATGCCGGCGAACATCCGCTCTACTGGCAGGGACCTTCGCTCGGCATCGATTACGGCGGCCAGGGCTCGCGCGTGATGATGCTGGTTTACGATCTGCCTTCCATCAACGGCATCTACGCCCGTTTCGGCGGCGTCAGCGGCTCGGCCTATGTCATCGCCGGCTTCGGCATGACGCTGCTCAAGAACAACGACGTACTCGTTGTGCCGATCCGCACCGGCGTCGGCGCCCGTCTCGGCATCAATGTCGGCTATCTCAAGATCACCAGTACGCCGACCTGGAACCCCTTCTGAGCGGCAAACCCGCAGGAATCGGCCGCCGTTCACATCGGCGGCCTTGCCATGCACGCCATGCCTGCTTAATCATCGCGGCTGACCCCTATCAACCTTCGAATCGATGGCCGCGCCGTGATCGAATATGCTCTCTTGTTCGGATTGGGCTTCCTGACCGCGGCCTTCCTCGTCTTCCTGGTCTCACCCGCCGTTCATCGCCGCATTGTCTGGTATACCGAGAACCGGCTGAAGGCGACGATGCCTCTGAGCCCGCAGGAGGTGCGCGCCCAGAAGGATATGGTGCGCGCGCTCTACGCCGCCGAAAATGCCCGCACCACACAGGATCTTCTGCGTGAGCGCGAGAAATCCCTGTCGCTCCAGCTGCGCCACGATGCGATCGCCGTCGATGCCGGCAGGCTTGCCGCCGAGATCGGTGAATTGCAGGCTCATATCGGCGAGATGCAGGTCGAGGCGGCAGAGCAGCGATCGCGTCTGCGCAAGGACGAGAACTATATCAGCCAGCTGAAGACCAATCTGCATATCGCCGAGCAGTCCGCCGCCAACAAGGAAAGCGAACTGGCGACGATGCGCACGCGCCTGAGCAAGCTCGGCGAACAGGCGGACGGGCTGAGGATCGACCTGGCGGCACGCGAGACCGAGGCTGAAAGCCTGAAATTCCGCGCCAACGCGCTTCGCGACGAACGCGACACTCTGCGCCAGGACGTCACCCTGCTGCAGAAGCGCGCCAAGGATGCCGAACAGAAGCTGACGCAGCAGCAGCATATGGTGATCCGTCTGGAGGACAAGGCCGCGCGCGAGAGCGGTTCCGCCGCTGAGAAGGAAACCCTGCTTGCCCGCCGCCAGCAGGAGATCGCCAAATTGAAGGATCAGTTGAAGGCTGCCAATGCCGAGATCCGCAAGGTCAATCGGGTGCTGCGCGACGCCGGCCTTGCCAAAATGGCAGTGGATCTGCCGGCAGAAACGACCGTCGAAGAGACGGCCGAACCCACGCCTGATACTGCCGCCGTCACCGGGCAGATGGCCGATGATGTCCGCCTGCGCAGCGCCGCCCTCGCCGAGCGCTTGCAGAAGGCAAAGACCGTCACCGCACGTGATGGCGCGATCCGCGAGGAGATCGCCTCGATCGCCGCCAACATGGTGGCGCTGACCGCGCTCAATGAAGGCCCTTCTTCGCCGATCCGCACGCTTCTGCCTGATGCAGCAGAAAAGAACCCGAACGATCGCGTCAGCCTTGCCGACAGGGCGACCGCGATCATCGCCAATCCGCCGCTTTAATAAGCTCCGGAGTTCGAACTGAACGAAGCGATAAGCTTCAGATCCGCCCCATCGCGGAGGCCATGGAAAACAGCGCGATCCCCGTCGCCGTCGCCGCGTTAAGGCTGTCGAGCTCTTCCGACTGGGGAATGCAGGCGCTCTGGAAGCGCGCAAGCAGCGCCTCGGGCAAGCCCTCCCCTTCGGTACCGACGACGAGTGCCATCCGCGGCGAGGGCCGGATGCTGCGGATATCGGTCTTGCCGTGCGGCGAAAGCGTCCAGATGACAAAGCCCCGCTCGGCAAGCGCCAGCAATACGTCCAAGGCCTTGCCGCCACGGCGATGGGCGACGCTCAGCACCGATCCGACCGAGACGCGCAGCGCCTTGCGATAAAGCGGATCGCAAGAGGTTTCGTCGAGGAGCACGGCATCGGCCCGGAAAGCGGCCGCATTGCGGAACATCGAGCCGACATTGTCGTGATTGGAAATACCGCAGCCGACGAGCACCAGCGCCCGTTCCGACAGCGCATCGAAAAGGGCCGCCTCCCCGCGGTCTTCCCGCCGGCCGATGGCGAGAACGCCGCGATGCAGATGAAACCCGACCACGCCGTCGAGCACGTCGGCGTCGGCGACATAGACCGGAACATTGCTCGGAAACCGTTCCAGGATAAGCCGCACGCCCTCGACGCGGTTGCGCAGCAGCAGGATCTTCTCGGCCGCGAAGCCGCGGCCTTCCGCATGCGCCTCGGCAAGCATGCGGAGCACCACCGTGCCTTCGGCGATGAAGCGGTTCTCTCTGCCCGTCAGATCGCGCTCTTTTATATCGCGGAATTCCGCGATGCGCGGATCGTCGGCACTGTCGATGGCGATCGGAGCGGCAGCCATGCCGGCCTCAATTGCCCGCGACGGTGACGTCGGCAACGGTGCGGCCGGTCCTGAGGTCGAAGATCAGTGCCTTGTTCTTGCCGTCGACGGTTTCGCCGTAGAACAGGATCTGCCCTGCCGAGAACGAGGTGGACTGCACCTTGAAGCCGGGCGGCAGCGAAACGGATGCCGCAAGCGGTGCATCCGAAGGCACGCCGGAGGCTGCCGCCGTGGACGCCGTGTCCTTCGGCTCGTTGTGCATCGTCTTGTAGACAACCGCGCCGAAGACCGCCATAAGGCTCACGAACATGATGGCGCCGGACACGATCTGCAGGCGGACCATCTTGCGCCGGACACTTTCCATCGCCGGATCAAGGGGCTTCTCTTCCTGGTCGTCTGGCTCGATCGTCGTCATCTGTGCGTTCCGTTCTAAAAATACTTCGGAGAAGAAGCGTCTTGAGCGACCCCTTTAAACAAGCAGCTGGCATTAGAAAAGTCCTGACCGCCGATGAAACCGCCGAAGGCCGGCTCGATGCCTGGCTGACGGCGCAGGTCGGCGAGGAGTTTTCCCGCAGCCGCATCAAGGCGCTAATCAAGGACGGCCAGGTTTCCATGCGCGGCGAGCCGGTCACCGATCCGCAGCGCAAAGTGCGCGCCGGCGACAGTTTCGAGATCACCCTGCCCGAGCCCGAGGACCCGACGCCGCAGGGCGAGAACATCCCGCTTGATATCCTCCATGAGGACGAAGACCTCATCGTCATATCGAAGCCCGCCGGCCTCGTCGTTCATCCCGGCCCCGGCAACTGGACGGGAACACTGGTCAATGCGCTGATCCACCATTGCGGCGACACGCTCTCCGGCATCGGCGGTGTGCGCCGCCCCGGCATCGTTCATCGTCTCGACAAGGATACGACAGGCGTGATGGTCGTTGCCAAGAACGACATCGCCCATCGCCACCTCTCGCTTCAATTTGCCGACCACGGCCGCACCATGCCGCTGGAGCGTGCCTATCAGGCCGTCGTCTGGGGCCGGCCCCGCACTTTGACGGGCACGGTCGATGCGCCGCTCGGCCGCTCCACCGGCGACCGCACGCGCCGCGCCGTCAAGCGCCCGGACAGCCATGACGCCGACGAGGCGATCACGCATTACGAGGTGATCGAGCGCTTTCAGGAGAAACCCGACGCCACCGCGCTTGCCTCGCTGGTCGAATGTCACCTCGAAACCGGCAGAACCCACCAGATCCGTGTCCACATGGCCCATATCGGTCACCCGCTGCTCGGCGACACAGTCTATGGCGCCGGCTTCAGGACCAAGGCCAATCTCCTGCCCGAAGATATCCGCAAGGTCGTCAACCGTTTCGGCCGTCAGGCGCTGCATGCCTTCATGCTGCAGTTCGAGCATCCCCGCACCGGCGAGGTCATGCATTTCGAGGTGCCGCTGCCTGACGACATGGTGGAACTGGTCGAGGCATTGCGGGGGTAAAGGCGACTTCGGACGCGGCCCTGCGCGCTCACACCTGCGTGAGCGGCACCTTGAATCGCCGTTTTGCCATACTTATCTGTACATGGACTTAGTGCGGGCTTGGGTAGAGAGCCGCACGTCCCGGTTTGCCTATTTGACGCGGGGGCGCGTTTCCATCGGGAACCGGAATCCACTTTAGGAGGGTGCACTATGGCCCGAAATACCTTGCCGTCCATTACCGCCGGCGAAGCCGGTCTCAATCGTTATCTCGACGAAATTCGCAAGTTCCCGATGCTCGAGCCGCAGCAGGAATACATGCTTGCGAAACGTTATGCCGAGCATGGCGACCGCGACGCCGCCCACAAGCTCGTCACCAGCCATCTGCGCCTCGTCGCGAAGATCGCCATGGGTTATCGCGGCTATGGCCTGCCGATCGGTGAAGTCGTCTCCGAGGGCAATGTCGGCCTGATGCAGGCCGTCAAGAAATTCGACGCCGAGCGCGGCTTCCGTCTTGCCACTTACGCCATGTGGTGGATCAAGGCCTCGATCCAGGAATATATCCTGCGTTCGTGGTCGCTGGTGAAGATGGGCACGACCGCCAACCAGAAGCGCCTGTTCTTCAACCTGCGCCGGCTGAAAGGCCGCATTCAGGCGATCGACGACGGTGATCTGAAGCCGGAGCATGTCTCCGAAATCGCCACCAAGCTGAACGTCTCGGAGGAGGAGGTCATTTCGATGAACCGCCGCCTTTCCGGCGACGCCTCGCTGAACGCGCCGATCAAGGCGGCCGAAGGCGACAGCGGACAATGGCAGGATTGGCTGGTGGACGACCACGACAGCCAGGAAGACGTGCTGATCGAGCAGGACGAACTCGACACCCGCCGGCGCATGCTGGCGAAAGCGATGAGCGTGCTGAACGAGCGCGAGCGCCGCATCTTCGAGGCCCGCCGCCTCGCCGAGGATCCGGTGACGCTGGAAGATCTGTCGGCCGAATTCGACATCAGCCGCGAGCGCGTCCGCCAGATTGAGGTCCGCGCCTTCGAAAAGGTCCAGGACGCCGTTCGCAAGGAAGCCCTGGAACGCGCCAAAGCCGTCCGCGTCGTCGAAGCGACGGCCTGATCGGCTGAACGTCAGAATTGGAAACGCCCCCTTCCCGGCATGGAAGGGGGCGTTTTTGTTTCCGTGGTGAGTGCAAGGAAGAGCTATCAGGCATGCCGCCCGCAAGCCAGATCACTGGCTCGTCGAGACATCCCCGAGCGCGGTCCATTCCTTGATCGCAGCGTTGAAAGCGTCCGTTCCTGAACCGCCCTTTTCCATCGTCAGCAGCGCGCGGCGGCCATTGCGGTAGGTGATCGGGATATCGATCCAGTTGCGGGTCGCCATCAGGTCGAGATTGGCCTTGCGCGCATCGGGATAGTCGTTGAGCGCGATCATGTGGAAATCGTCCGTGATCTTGGCCGGAACCGCGATCAGCGCGTCGCCGCGATCCTGCTCGGTGCGCTTCATCGAGATGCGCTGGACGCTTTCTATGCTGCCGCCTTCGAAATTCGGCGGCACCGAGAAGACGATCTCGACAAGATGGCTTGCCGGCAGCGACGGATCGGAATTGCGCTTGAAGGTGACGAGAGCCGAGAGATTGCGTTCGGGAACGGTGACGGCACCCTGCACCGTCGCCTCCTGCCGGCCGTCCTGACCTGCCTCGTGCTGCACGCTCCAGACGACCGATCCTTCGATCGCCGTCGGCGAGCTCTGGCCGATACGCTCCTCATAGAGGAACATCTTCTCGGACGCGCCGATGGGTGCGGTCTGCTGCGGCGATGCCGCCGGGCCGTTCGGGGTCAGTGTTTCAGCGGGAGCCGTATCGCTCTGCGCGCTGGCAGGCGGAGCAGCAGCCGCTGCGGCGACGTTCTGTTCGGCGACCGATTTGCCTTCCGCGGTCGGCGTTCCCGGCACCGACGCCGGCCCGCTGTCGACTTCGGTTCCGTCGGCAAGCAGCCGCTGCGTAAACTTGGAATTGGCGGCCGCACCGTCATTGTTGAGCGATGCCACCTGCTGGTTCGGCTGCGCCGGCGCAGCCGGAGTATTCTGTGCTCCCGGCGGGGTAGCCGGCTTGGCCGGCGTCGTAGCACTCGGCTCGGCAGGCGTCTCCGATCCTGCCGGCGCCGGCGCCGGCGCTGGTGCCGTCGTCGTCGCCTCGTTCCTTGTGGCCTGCGACGGGGCCGAACTGACGAGCCCGTCGACCATCGCCACCAGTGCCTCTCGGTTCGTCCAGCCGGCATAGGCGCCGCCGCCGATCAGAATGAGTGCGAAGAGCAGCGTGATCACGGTGCCGATGCCGAAGCGGCGACGCTTCGGCTCCATGCGGAAACTTTTGCCCTGCAGCTTGGACGCGACCATCTGGTCGATATCCATGCCCGGATTGGTATCATCGTCGTCAGCGGCGACTGAACCACGGCGGTCGTAGCCGCGCAGTGCCTTCGCCTCGCGCCACTCCTGGTTCGGAGCGCCGGCCGCAGACGCCGGCTTGCCGTCGTGCACTTCGGCGAAGATATCGACATCGTCGAAATGCGAAGAGACCGGCGTCTTCTTGTTGTTGCCGGCCTCGATCGGCGGCAGATCGTCGAAGGCAGCCGTCTCCCAGGAGAAACTTTCCTTGGCCGCCGGCATGACGGCCGCAGGCGCTACTTTTTCGAGGCTCGATATCACCTCTTCGAAGGCGCGTGCCGAGGCGTCGGCGGTAACCGGCGCCGTTTCGGAATATTGCCGGAGTTCCTCCTCTGCCCATTCGGTCTCGGCATCCTTCGGCGCCGGCGCCGGCGTCTCGGCGGCAGGCTCGCTCCAGATGGGATCGAAATGCGCTACGGCATCGGCCTGCAGCGGCTCTTCGCGGCTGTGCTCGACGAATTCCTGCGGACGGTCGAAACCGGCAACCGGTTCCACCAGTCGATGAGCTGCCTGATCTATGCCATGCGTGACCGGCTCGAAGGATTGGGCAGGCTCGTAAGCCTTCTCGGCCTCCGGCTCCTTGCTTTCCACCGCCTCCGGTTCAGCTGCTATCTCTCCAGCTTCTGCCGGATGCTGCTCCTCAGGATGATATTCGCCGGCCTGCTCATAATGTTCCTCGGCAGGCGGCTCCGAGCGGTCATCTGCCGGCACTTGCTCGGCAGCGGCATGACGCGCCTCGGCGGCATGCCATTCCTCGGCCGGCGCCTCCTCCTCATGCGAGGGATGCCAGTATGTCTCGGCGGGAGCAGCGGGCTCGGGCTCCTGGGAAACCGCTACTTCCTCGGCAACGGGCTCCTCGCCGATCGCCTCTTCCCGAGTTTCCTCCGGCGCCGCTACCTGGGCGTGGTCGGTCTCATCTGGCTCAGCCGGCTGCGGCTCGGCATCGGCGTCGTAGATCGGCTGTTCGGCGGCCGTGTCCGACGCCGGTTCTTCGTGAATTGCTTGCTCTTCGGTGGCTTCCGGTACGGCGGCTGCCAGCTCGTCGAGCGGCAGCGCCTCGGAATGTTCGCCTTCCACTTCGCGGATGGCGGCTTCCAACTTTTCAAGCTGGCGTTGCAGCATGGCTTCCGGCGGACGCGGCTTCATGTTCTCGAGCTGCCGCTGCACTGCGCCGCGAGCACGGTCGTAGACTTTCACCCGCATCTCTGGGGTGTTTTCAGCCAAGCCGTCGACGGCCCGCCGAATAACTGCAATAAAATCCGCCATCAGTACTTTCTCAAGAAGTCCGGCACTCTCCCGAACTATCCCCTATAGTGACCCGCGAGCTTAGTCCTCAAACGGATCGGTCACAAGTATCGTGTCATCCCGCTCCGGGCTGGTGGAAAGGAGCGCGACAGGCGCCCCGATCAGTTCTTCGACCTGGCGAACATACTTGATCGCCTGTGCCGGAAGATCCGCCCAGCTGCGGGCGCCCACGGTCGATTCTTTCCATCCCTCCAGCGTGATATAGATCGGTTCGACCCTAGCTTGCGCCCCCTGGCTTGCGGGAAGATGATCAATCTGTTCGCCGTCCAGCATATAGCCGACGCAGATCTTCAATTCTTCGAGGCCGTCGAGCACATCGAGCTTGGTGAGCGCGATGCCGGTGATGCCGTTCGTGGCGACCGACTGGCGCACCAACGCGGCATCGAACCAACCGCAGCGACGCTTGCGCCCGGTTACAGTTCCGAATTCATGGCCTTTTTCGCCGAGGAACTGACCGATCTCATCCGTGAGCTCGGTCGGGAACGGGCCTTCGCCGACGCGCGTCGTATAGGCCTTGGTGATGCCGAGGATATAGCCGAGCGAGCCGGGCCCCATGCCCGAACCGGCGGCAGCCTGACCGGCCACCGTGTTAGACGAGGTCACGAAAGGATAGGTGCCGTGATCGATATCGAGCAAGCTGCCCTGCGCACCCTCGAAGAGGATGCGGGCGCCCTTACGGCGCTCCTTGTCGAGCAGCAGCCAAACGGTATCGCGGAAGGGCAGCACCCGATCAGCGATCGAGGTCAGTTCCTCCATGATCGCCTGGTGGCTGACTTCGGCGACGCCGAGGCCGCGGCGGAGCGCGTTGTGGTGCGTTAGAATACGATCGACCTTGCCGGCCAGGCTGTCGAGATCGGCAAGATCCATGACCCGTATGGCGCGGCGGCCGACCTTGTCTTCATAGGCAGGGCCGATGCCACGGCGCGTGGTGCCGATCTTCGTGCCGCTGTTCGATGCGGCATCCTCGCGCATCGCATCGAGTTCACGGTGCAGGGAAAGAATGAGCGTCGCATTGTCTGCGATACGCAGATTGTCAGGCGTAACCGTCACGCCCTGCGCCTCCAGTCGGCCGATCTCGGCGATCAGAGCATGCGGATCGACGACCACGCCATTGCCGATCACCGCCATCTTGCCGGGACGCACGACGCCGGACGGCAGCAGCGAGAGCTTATAGCTCGTGCCGTCGATGACGAGCGTATGGCCGGCGTTGTGTCCGCCCTGATAGCGCACGACGATATCCGCACGTTCCGAAAGCCAGTCGACAATCTTGCCCTTGCCTTCGTCACCCCATTGCGAACCGACCACGACTACGTTCGTCATCCAACTCTTCCTGTTACCGGCGCAAAACTGCGCATCTGCCCAAACCCGCGCATCTATAAAGCTTTGTTTTTGGGAAAGCGACCCTGTTGTCGCAGCCGATTGGGCTTTTTACGTGACAAATCAGCAGCCGGCAGGTTATTGCCGCGTGGAAACCGCCGCGCGGCAATCGCGAAAAGACGGGGAAAACCGCTCTTGCAAGCCACCGCCTATATCTGCCTCGTCATCGCCACCCTTTGCTGGGGCGGCAATTCCGTCGCCGGCAAGCTGGCGGTCGGCCATGTCAGCCCGATGATGCTGACCTTCCTGCGCTGGTTCCTCGCCGTCTTGCTGATCGCCCTGATCTCGGTGCCGCAGCTGAAGAAAGACTGGCCGGTGGCGAGGAAAAACCTGCCGCTGCTCCTCTGCTACGGCGCCATCGGCTACACTCTCTTCAACGCCATGCTCTACTCGGCGGTACAATATACCACGGCGATCAACGTCGCCATCGAGCAGGCCGGCATTCCGATGCTGATCTTCCTGCTGAATTTCTTCTTTTTCCGCACCGGCATCTCGCTGGCGCAATGTCTCGGTTTCGGCATGACGCTGGTGGGCGTGGCGCTGACGGCGGCCCACGGCGACCTCGCCACGCTGCTGCAGCTGCAGCTCAATCGCGGCGACGGGCTGATGCTGATCGCCATTGCCGCCTATTCGCTCTACACGATCTTCCTGCGCTGGAAGCCGCCGGTCGACTGGCGTACGCTGATGGCATTTCCGGCCTTCGCCGCCATGCTGACCTCACTGCCGCTGCTTCTGTGGGAGATCGGCCGCGGCGCGGCGCAATGGCCGGATCAGGCTGGCTGGAGCATTACCCTTTATACGGCGATCTTCCCGTCGCTGCTGGCGCAGATCCTCTATATCAAGGGCGTCGAGGCAATCGGCGCCAACCGGGCAGGCCTTTTCATCAACCTGGTGCCGGTGTTCGGGACGCTGCTCTCCGTCGCTCTGATCGGCGAGCGGCTCCAGTCCTTCCACATGATCGCGCTGGCGCTGACCCTCGGCGGCATCGCCATTGCCGAAAGAGGCCGGCCGAAGGCTTCAGCGCCAACAGTACCCGCCTCCCCTGTGGATTAACCGAGTTCCAGCGTCGTCACTCCGAAGACATGTTTCAGCGGGGTGGCAGGCGCCAGCCCCCGATACATGCGCATGGTCTCAAACACCGGCTGAAGGCCGATGCTTTCGGCCAGTGCGATCGCCTCGTGGTTTTCAACGGGAATGTCGATGAAAATCGACGCACCCTTCGCCTCGGGGATCAGCTCGGCAAGCAGCGCCGCGGCGCTGTCGGCCTCATTGGCAAAGAGGGGGCCGATCTTATAGCCCTCATAGCAGCGGCGGATCGTGCCGTAACCGCGGATCTTGTGGCTCTTGCGCACCACCGCCGAGCGGCGTCCCTTGCGCGCTGTGCACCAGGCGGCGAGGAAGGCATCCCGCGGTCCGGGAAAGATCGCAGAATCATAGCGTTGCAGGCCCTCGAGGCGTGTATCCAGCACCGGCTGCGCGGCAAGCGTCGAGACCGGCAACGCGATCGCGACGCCGCCGTAGCGGATGGTGGGATAGGCGGGCTCGAAGCCGGCCTTGCGGTATTTGTCCTGCTGCGCAGCAACGCCGTCGAGGCCGATCGTCCGGCCTTCCGCCGTGGCGATGCCCGCTTCCCAGATCGCCTTGCCGTAACCCTTGCCACGAAAATCGGGATGGACGATGTAGAGGCCGAGAAAGGCGAAACTGTCGCCATATTTGACGACCGAAATCGAGCCGACGGGAACCTCGCCGATGCAGCCGACGAAAAATCCGGATGGATCGGCATCGAGGAATGCGAGCGAATCATCGAGCCCAGGGTTCCACCCCTCCTGACGCGCCCATTCGAGCACGAGCTCCAGTTCGCCGGGCCGCATTGAACGAACGGCAAATTCCGAATTCATGCGACCTTCCCAGATTGAATGCCCCGCAAGTCCACCCCGACAACAGCAAAGCAGTTGTCAGGCCCCCGCTCCCCGATCGCGCCTGCAAATGATGGAGAAACCCGCGCTCATGGTCTTCACGTCGCGTATAATCATTTTTCGGTGCAATGCAGAAAGCTTTGGTTCCGCATTACCATGAAACAATGCCGTTGCAAGCTCAAGAAAATTACTTGCGCGCCAATTATCTTCCTGCAGGTGCGAGCAAAACGTCGCAGCGAAAGATGCCGCCTCTGCGGTTTAAAGCATTTCAGCCGCCCATCGCGGCCTTCTGCTTTTCGATCCGGCTCGTCATCGATGAAAAGAGCCGGTCTATCTCGGCGGCCGGTGCGGGATAACCGAACGCATAACCCTGCAGGCCGTCACAGCCGAGCTGCGCCAGCACGACCGCATGCGCCTCCGTCTCGATACCCTCGGCGATCACCTCGACATCAAGCGCCTTGGCGATTTCCACGATCGATCCCACCACGCGCCGTTGCTCGGCCGAGCTGACGACCTCGGTGACGAGCTGGCGATCGATCTTCAGCCGCTTCGGCCTGAGCTTGACGAGGCCGATGAGCGACGCGTGGCCCGATCCGAAATCGTCGATCTCGATGTCGATGCCCATCTGTTTGATATCGCCTATATGGTCGAGCAGCTTCTCGTCGCTGTCGTCGAGGAAAATCGTCTCGATCAGCTCGAAAGCGATCACGCCGGGCGGAATGTCGAGTTTCCTGAGTTTGCCGAGCAGTGCCGGGTCGGCAAGACGCGACGCAGAAATATTGACGGCGACGCGAGGAACCGTATAGCCGCGCAACAGCCAAACCAGCCGATCTTCGAGAACCTTTTTCAGGATCGCCGCGTCGATTTCAGCCGAGAGCCCGTGCTCATCGGCGATCTTCAGGAATATGCCGGGGGCGAGCACGCCCTTCTCGGGATGTTTCCAGCGCGCCAGCGCTTCGAAGCCGATGATCTCCCGTGTGCGGGCGTCGAGCTGCACCTGATAATAGGGAACGATCTCGCCGCGCTCCAGCCCGCGCTTCAGCTCCTCGGCGAGGCGGCGCTCGGCGCGCAGGTCCTCCTGCAATTGCCGGGTGAAGAATTCGACGCGGTTTCGTCCGAGCTTCTTGGCCTGGTAAAGGGCAAGATCGGATTCGGCAAGCAGGTTGCGCGCCCGCCGATCGCCGCTCCAGGAAACGCCGATCGAAGCGCCGGATTGCAGCATCTCGTCGCCGAAGCGGATCTTCTTCCTTAGCCGGCGCTGGAGGTCTTCCGTGATCAGCTTCAATTCGGCCAGATCGGTGAAATTGACGAGCACGATGACGAATTCGTCGCCGCCGACGCGGGCGACCATGCCATTCGCGGGAATGGCGGCGGTGATACGAAGGGCGGCCGCCCTCAGCACCGCGTCACCCGCCGCATGGCCGTGGCTGTCGTTGATCTGCTTGAACTGATCGAGATCGAGATGCAGGACGGCAAGCGTCGTGATGCTCTTGTCGACCGGCAATTCGGCGAGCCGTTTGTCGAGAAGACGCCGGTTCGGCATGCCGGTGAGGTAATCGTGATCGGCGACATGCTCGATGCGCGCATTGCTCTCCTCGAGCGCCAGCGCCCTTGCCTCCGCCACCATCTTCTGCCGCTCGAGTTCCGCATTGAGCTGCACGTCGGCAGTGACGTCCCATTCGGCTCCGATGAAGGAGGGCACCCCTTCCGCATCAACGTAGAAATGCGCACGTGAGCGCAGATGACGGATTTCGCCGCTCGGCAGCACGATCCGGAACTGCGAATCATAAGCGCCGCGCGCCGCGATCGCCTGGTCGAAATCGCGCTCGGCCCGCTCGCGATCTTCAGGATGGATCGCATTCGACCAGAACCAGGACGGCACATTCCGGCATGTCTCGCCGGTCTCGTAAAGCCGATGCATCTGCCCATCCCACAAGACCCCGTCCTTGGCGATGCTGTGTTCCCAGACGCCGATCCGGGATGCATCAAGGGCGAGTTCGAGCCGGCGCAGAAGATCCTGAAACTCTTGTTCGGATCGTGTGGCTTTGTTTTCTGACAACGCGGTCTCAGCCTTGGAAACTTGCATAATTGCAATATGGTCTCAGGCCGGCATTAATGAAGCCTTGTTTCAATGCGCGAACTACTCACTAGGTGAACTGTTCGTTACGCCTTCCCTTTTTGGATCAAGGAGCTTGCAGTCTGTGCGGATCTGAAATCAGTGATTGTGCCGCGGCGGAGTTTTGGCGATCTGGCGGAAATCTGCCGCACCTTCCAGCACCGCGCCGTCCGAGAGCTGCGTGACCGAACGACGGTATATCCGCTGCCAGGGTGTCGCATCCGCCGGCACCGGCGGAATGCCGTCGCCTTTGCGCCGCTCGATCTCGGCGTCGTCGACCTGCATGTCGCAGCGCCCCTCATTGAAGTCGATGCGGATGATGTCGCCGCTGCGAAGCCATGCGAGGCCGCCGCCGGCGGCACTTTCCGGCGAGGCGTTGAGGATCGAGGGGCTGTCGGCGGTGCCCGACTGGCGTCCGTCGCCGATCGTCGGCAGGCTGAGGATGCCCTTCCGGAGAAGATGGTCCGGCGGCTGCATGTTGACGACCTCGGCCGAACCCGGCCAGCCTATCGGCCCCGCGCCGCGGATGACGAGGATGGTGTTCTCGTCGATGCCGAGCGCAGGATCGTTGATGCGCTTGTGATAGTCCTCCGAACCGTCGAAAACCACCGCCTTGCCCTCGAAGACGCCCTCTCGCCCCGGCTCCTGAAGGTAGCGCCGGCGGAAATCCTCCGAGACGACGCTCATCTTCATGATGGCGAAATCGAAGAGATTGCCCTTGAGAACGAGAAAGCCCGCCCGCTCCTTCAGTGGCTCGCCGAACGGCCGGATGACCTCGCGGTCGCTGGCCTCGCGCCCTTCCAGGTTCTCGGCCATTGTCCGGCCCGTCACCGTGCGACAGCTGCCGTCGAGTTTTCCGGCCTGCAGCAGTTCCCACATGATCGCCGGCGTGCCGCCGGCGCGATGATAGCGCTCGCCGAGATAAGCACCGGCCGGCTGGACATTGGCCAGCAGCGGGATATCGAAGCCGTGGACCTGCCAGTCGTCGGGATGGAGCTCGACGCCGGCATGCTTGGCCATCGCAGCCAGATGCGGCTGCGCATTGGTCGAGCCGCCGATCGCCGAATTGGTGCGGATCGCATTGAGGAACGCCTCCCGCGTCAGGATATCCGACGGTTTCAGGTCCTCGAACACGATCTCGACGGCGCGCCGCCCGGTGCGATAGGCCATCTGGCCGCGCTCGCGGTAAGCGGCCGGAATGGCGCCGCAGCCGGTCAAGGAAAGACCCAACGCTTCGGCGAGCGCGTTCATCGTCGAGGCGGTGCCCATCGTGTTGCAGTGGCCGACCGAAGGTGCGGAATCGAGCGCTGCCTGCAGGAATTCTTCCCGGTCGATCTCGCCGGCGGCATATTTCCGGCGCATCCGCCAGATCACCGTGCCGGAACCGACTAGCTCACCCTCATGCCAGCCGTCGAGCATCGGCCCGCCGGAGAGCACGATCGCCGGAATATCGACCGTCGAGGCCGCCATGATCGCCGAAGGCGTGGTCTTGTCGCAGCCGGTCGTCAGCACGACGCCGTCGAGCGGATAACCGTAGAGGATTTCGACAAGGCCGAGATAGGCGAGATTGCGGTCGAGGGCCGCCGTCGGGCGCTTGCAGTTCTCGAAGATCGGATGCGTGGGAAACTCGATCGGAACGCCGCCCGCATCGCGAATACCGTCGCGCACGCGCTTGGCAAGCTCGACATGCACCCTGTTGCAGGGAGTAAGGTCGCTGCCGCTCTGGGCGATCCCGATGATCGGCTTGCCCGAGCGCAGCTCTTCCGGCGTGATGCCGTAATTCATGAAACGCTCAAGATAGAGCGCCGCCATGTCGATGTGATCGGGATTGTCGAACCAGTCCTGCGAACGCAGGCGGCGTTTCATCGATTGGCTGTCCGTCACTGCTTTCCTCCCGGCCGCCCATTCTTCTCTTCGAGATGGAGAAGAAGCGCGCTGTGATCCTTCTCGCCATTGCCGTTGGCGACGAATTCGCTGAACTCGGCGTGGACCGCCGCCGTCAATGGCAGCGTCAGCGACAGGGACTTCGCCGTCTCCATGGCGGCATTCAGATCCTTGAGCTGATTGGTGGACGTGCCTCCGGGCGCAAACTGTCGCTCGACCATGCGCTTGCCGTGGAGATCGAGGATGCGGCTCTCGGCAAAACCACCGCGAATGGCATCCCGGAAGGCCGCCGGCGAGCCGCCGCCCGCTTCGATCAGCACCATCGCCTCGGCGACCGCACCGATCGTCACGGCAACGATCTGCTGGTTGGCGAGCTTGGCGAGCTGCCCCGCCCCGCTCGGGCCGACGCGGGTCACGCGCCCCATCGGCCCAAAAATATCTTGAAGTCCATCGATCAAGTCCTTGTCGCCGCCCGCCATGATCGCGAGCGTCCCGGCCTCCGCTCCGACAACGCCGCCGGAAACCGGCGCATCGACGTGATGGATGCCGCGTTCGGCGAGCCTTAGCGCATGGTCGCGGGCAAAATGCGGGGCGATCGAACTCATGTCGATGACGGCGGCGCCAGGCGCGATCGCATCGGCCGCTCTGCGGTCGAAGAGAACGTCCCCCACCGCCTCGGCATTGGTCAGCATGGTAATGACGACGTCGGCGCCCGAGACGGCCTCCGCGGGCGTTTCCGCGCAGACTGCACCATCTGCCGCAAGTGCCGCGGCCTTGCCGGGATCGCGGTTCCAGACGGTGACGGTAAAACCCGCGCCGATCAACCGGCGAGCCATTGGCGCCCCCATCAGGCCAGTGCCGAGAAAGGCGATCCGCCTCCCGCCCTGACCTTTACCCGAAGCTGTCATTCAGTCCTCCCAACTGCTGTCCGTCCTTGATAGTTCCCTCTTCCGCCGTTGCAAACCGTTTTGATGAACGTAACGCATTTTTATAGACCGGCCCAAACGATACGGGCGAGAACCGAAGTTCCCGCCCGATTTACTCGACAAAGGAAGGTTGAATTCCGTTATTCCGCCGCGAGCCGGATGACCTCGGCCTCCTCTTCCTTGTGTTCGTCCGGCTTGTGCTGGACGAGCGGGCGGTTGCCCGTCAGTCGCCGCAGCAGCACGTAGAACACCGGCGTCATGAAGATGCCGAAGAAGGTCACGCCGATCATGCCCGAGAAGACCGCGACGCCCATGGCCGCGCGCATTTCCGCACCAGCGCCTGTGGAGACGACGAGCGGCACGACGCCCATGATGAAGGCCATGGAAGTCATGAGGATCGGGCGAAGGCGAAGGCGGCTGGCTTCGACCGCGGCTTCGCGCGGTGTCCGGCCCTCGAACTCCAGTTCGCGGGCGAACTCCACGATGAGGATCGCGTTCTTCGCCGATAGGCCGACAAGGACGACGAGGCCGATCTGGGTGAAGATGTTGTTGTCTCCACCGGTGAGCCAGACGCCGGTCAGCGCCGCCAGAACACCCATCGGCACGATCATGATGATCGCAAGCGGCAGCGTCAGGCTTTCATACTGGGCGGCAAGTACCAGGAAGACCAGCAGCAGCGCCAAGGGGAAGACGACGACGCTCGAATTGCCGGCGAGGATCTGCTGATAGGTCAGATCGGTCCATTCGAAGTCGATGCCCGCCGGAAGGGTTTCATGCAGGATCTTCTCGATGGCCGCCTGTGCCTGGCCGGACGAGAAGCCCGGAGCCGGACCGCCGTTGATATCGGCGGCGAGGAAGCCGTTGTAGCGGTTCGCGCGCTCCGGACCCGTGCTCGGCTCCACCTTCAGCAGGGCCGAAAGCGGGATCATCTGGCCCGACGCCGAACGGACCTTCAACTGGCCGATGTCTTCCGGCTGGGCGCGGAATTTCGCATCGGCCTGCACACGGACGCTGTAGGTGCGGCCGAAGGCGTTGAAGTCGTTGACGTAGAGCGAACCGAGATAGATCTGCAGCGTCTGGAAGACGTCCGTGACCGAAACCCCGAGCTGCTCGGCCTTGGCGCGGTCGAGATCGGCATAGAGCTGCGGCACGTTGATCTGGAAGCTGGAGAACAGCCCGGCAAGCTCAGGCGTCTGGTAGGCCTTGCCGAGAACGGCCTTTGTCGCCTCGTCGAGCGCCTGGTTGCCCAAGCCGGCGCGATCTTCGATCTGCAGCTTGAAGCCGCCCGTCGTGCCGAGGCCGTTGACCGGCGGCGGCGGGAACATGGCGATAAAAGCATCTTGGATGGCGCCGAATTTCTGGTTCAGCGCCATGGCGATGGCGCCGCCCGAGAGTTGAGGCGTCTTGCGTTCCTCGAAGTCCTTCAGCGTCACGAAGACGATGCCGGCATTCGACGAGTTGGTGAAGCCGTTGATCGACAGGCCCGGGAAGGCGATCGCATTGGCGACGCCGGGCTCGGCGAGCGCGATGTCGGTCATGCGCTTGATAACGTCTTCCGTGCGGTCGAGGCTTGCGGCATCGGGTAGTTGGGCGAAGCCGATCAGATACTGCTTGTCCTGGGAAGGCACGAAGCCGCCGGGAACGGAGCTGAACAGGCTGTAGGTCGCGCCGACCAGCGCCAGATAGACGATCATGACGATGCTCTTGCGCGACACCAGTCCGCCGACACCCTTGCCATAGGCATTCGAGCCGGCGCCGAAGACGCGGTTGAAGCCGCGGAAGAACCAGCCGAAGATCGCGTCCATGAAGCGCGTGAGCCAATCCTTCGGTGCATGGTGGCCCTTCAGCAGAAGAGCTGCGAGCGCCGGAGACAGCGTCAGCGAATTGAAGGCCGAGATGACGGTCGAGATTGCGATCGTCAGCGCGAACTGACGGTAGAACTGACCCGACAGGCCGGAGATGAAGGCGAGCGGCACAAAGACCGCGACGAGCACCAGCGCGATCGCGACGATCGGGCCGGACACTTCCTTCATAGCCTTGTAGGTGGCAGCTCGCGGCGAAAGACCATGCTCGATATTGCGCTCGACGTTTTCGACCACCACGATCGCGTCGTCGACGACGATACCGATCGCAAGCACCAGCCCGAACAGGCTGAGCGCATTGATCGAGAAGCCGAAGACATACATGACCGCGAATGTGCCGATGATCGAGACCGGAACCGCGATCAGCGGAATGATCGAAGCGCGCCATGTCTGCAGGAAGAGGATGACGACGAGAACGACGAGCGCGATGGCTTCGAGCAGCGTGTCGATGACCTTCTCGATCGAGGCGCGCACGAACTTCGTCGTATCGTAGACGATCTCGTATTTGACCCCCTGCGGCATGGCGAGCTGCAGCTGATCCATGGTCGAGCGCACATTGTCGGCGATCTCGATGGCGTTCGAGCCGGGCGCCTGAAGCACCGCCACGGCGACGGCCGGCTTGCCGTCGAGCAGCGAACGCAGCGTATAGTCCGCGGCCCCGAGCTCGATGCGGGCGACGTCGCGAAGGCGGGTGATCTCGCCGCTGGCGCCCGTCTTGACGATGATGTTGCCGAATTCCTCGGGCGTGCGCAGGCGGCCCTGGGCGTTCACGTTGAGCTGCAGATCGACTCCCGGCTGGCTCGGCGAAGCGCCGATGATGCCGGCGGCCGCCTGGACGTTCTGCGAGCTGATCGCGTTGCTGATGTCGCTAGCGGCGAGATCATGCTCGGCGGCCTTCTGCGGATCGATCCAGACGCGCATCGAATAGTCACCGGCGCCGAAGACCTGCACCTGGCCGACGCCCGCAATACGGGCGAGCCGATCCTTGATGTTCAAGGTCGCATAGTTGCGGAGATAGGTAATGTCGTGACTGTCCCCGTCAGAGACGAGGTTGACGACCATGATGAAGTTCGGCGAACTCTTGACCGTCGTAATGCCGAGCGAGCGGACTTCCGCCGGCAGGCGCGGTTCGGCCTGGCTGACGCGGTTCTGCACGAGCTGCTGCGCCTTGTCGGGGTCGGTGCCGAGCTTGAAGGTGACGGTCACGTTGAGCACGCCGTCCGAGGTCGCCTGGCTGGACATGTAGAGCATGCCCTCGACGCCGTTGATCTGCTCTTCGAGCGGCGTCGCCACCGTTTCGGCGATGACGGTCGGGTTCGCACCGGGATAGGTGGCGCGCACGACGATCGATGGCGGCACGACTTCCGGATATTCGGAAATCGGCAGCGCGCGCAGGCCGATCAGGCCGGCGACCACGATGAGGACCGAAAGAACGCCGGCAAAGACCGGGCGGTCCACAAAGAATCTGGAGATGTTCATATCAAAGCCCTCTCCGGGGTGAACATGGATGCAACGTCCCTTTCGGCGGATGGGAGCCGCCGGCGGGTCATGTCATTTCGGATATCGGCCCTCCCCGAGCGGGGAAGGCGAAGTCTTTTACTGCGCGGTCGCGACTTTTTCTTCCATCTGAGGCACGACGACGGCGCCGGGACGGATGCGCTGCAGGCCGTTGACAACGATCTTTTCGCCGGCGGTGAGGCCGCTTTCGACCACCCGCTGACCATCAGACAGCGTGCCGAGCTGGACCTGGCGGTAGGCTACCTTGTTCTCTGCGTCTACGACGAAGACGAACTTTTTGTCCTGGTCGGTGCCGACGGCGCGGTCGCTGATGACGATCTTGTTCTCGGCCTTCGGCTGGCCCATGCGCACACGCACGAACTGGCCGGGGATGAGACGACCGCCCGGATTGTCGAAGACGGCGCGCACGCCGATCGTGCCGCTTGAGGCATCGACCTCGTTGTCGATCAGTTGCAGCTTGCCCTTGATGGGCGTGCCGCTATCGGCCAGGGTGCCGACCTCGACCGGAATCTGCTCGACCGCAGGCAAGGCACTGTCCGTCTGCGGCAGCTGGGCAAGAGCGCGCGTCACCATTTCTTCGCTGGCATTGAAGCTCGCATAGATCGGATCGACCGAAACGAGCGTCGTCAGTTCAGGCGAGGCCGATCCGGCCGCAACCAGATTACCTGTTGTCACCTCGATCTTGCCGATGCGGCCGGAAACCGGCGCCCGCACCTGGGTATAATCGAGATTGAGCTGGGCCGACTGCAATGCTGCCTGCGCCGAGCGCAACCCCGCCTGCGCCTCGGCCAGCGCGCTCTGGCGCTGATCGAGATCGCTCTGGGAGATGGTGCGGTTGTCGGAAAGCCTGCGGCCACGTTCGAGTTCGGTCTGCGCCAGGCTGACCTTGGCTTCGGCCGAAGCGACCTGGCCTTGCGCCTGCGCCACGCTCGCCTGGTAAGGAGCCGGATCGATGGTGAAGAGCAGGTCGCCCTGCTTCACCAGCGCACCCTCACGGAAAGCCACCGAAAGGATGGCGCCCTCGACGCGGGGCCGAACCTGGACGCGATCGACCGCTTCGAGACGGCCGGAGAAGCTTTCCCAGGCCGTCACGTCGCGCGCCGCGACGACGGCAACCGTCACCGGCACAGCGGGAGCCTGCGCGGGGGCGGAAGCTGCCGTAGCGGTCGTGCTCATCGGCAGTTCGAAAAACAATGCAGCGCCTGAAACGGACGCAATGAGACCTATGCCGGCGCCCACCAGGGCCCAGCGCTTGCTTCTGGACGTCATCAGTACTCTCCTTGCGGCTCCAGGCCGCTGAAATATCAGCTCTTCTTCAATGCAATTGCGGTTGGACGCATACGTCCTGAAGGAAGCTTCCGAAATGACGGCTGACGTGTTCCTGCCAGTCGGGCGCTTCCCCGGATTTCCCACCATAAATCGAGGGCCAGCCCGTCCCGGCGGGGAGGACATGCTGGCGCACGCCGACGCCGGCCTTTTTCAGGCGGGCACCGTAACCAAGTGTCTCGTCATGCAGAGGATCGTCCTCGGCGGTGAATATCAGCGCCGGCGCAACGCCCGAAAGACGCGAACAGAGGCAGGGCGCCGCATAAGGATGGCAGCCGCCACCGCTCAAATAATGGCTCCAGCCCTCCGTCCAGCGCTGGCGCATGCCAATGGCATCCGCCTTGCGGATCGAGGACGTTCCCATGAACGGATCGAGCAGCGGCGAAATCAGAACCTGGCCGTCGAGCGCATCCGGCATCTGGTCGCGCGCCTTCAGCGCCACGCCAGCTGCGACATTGCCGCCCGCCTCTTCGCCGGCGACAAAAAGCAGCGACTTGCGGTCACCGAGACCGGCGGCGCGCTTGTTGGCGAGATAAGTAAAAACGGAGAAGGAGACTTCCAGCGCCTTCGGAAACAGATTGCCGGACAGGCTGCTGTAGTCAATGGCGGCGACAATAGCGCCCGATTTGGCGAGACTCATCGCCACCGGCCGATCGACATTCTTCTCGCTGTCGAGAAAGGCGCCGCCGTGAAGGTAAAGCACGATCGGCGGACCCTTGCCGTAATCGGCGCCCTGGTAGATACGTGCGGAGACGGGGCCGATGGCCACCTTGTCCAGCAACATATCTTTCCATTCCACCGTCATGGTTCCGGTCTCTTCTGCGCGCGAGCCATAAGCGGACAACGCGTGACGCTTGCATTTTGTATAAAAAAGATATTGTTATTCAGATCAGGGAATAAGAAGCGATATCGCGATAACACTGTTCCAATTCTCGAATAATAGTGCAACGCAAACTGCGGATTTGAAAACCGATGGATCAGCTTTCGGCAATGCGCGTCTTCATCCGGGTGGTGGAAACGGGCAATTTCACCCGCGCCGCCGACATGCTCGCCATGCCCAAGGCGACGGTGACCAATCTCATCCAGGGCCTGGAGGCGCATCTGCGCACCAAGCTTCTGAACCGTACCACGCGCCGGGTCATGGTGACCACGGACGGCGCGCTTTATTACGAACGCGCCGCCCAGATCATCTCGGAACTGGAAGAACTCGACGGCAGCCTCTCCAATTCGCAAAGCCTTCCGAGCGGCCGGCTGCGCGTCGAAATGAGCGGCGCCTTCGCCGATTCCATCATCGTTCCAGCGCTTTGCGATTTCTATCAGCGCTATCCCGATATCCGCCTGGATCTCGGCGTCAGCGACCGCACGGTGGATTACCTTGCCGAAAATGTCGACTGCGCATTGCGCGCCGGCACGCCGACCGACCAGTCGCTGATTGCCCGGCGCGTTTCGGAAGTGGAACTGGTCACCTGTGCGTCGCCGAGCTACATCCAGAAATTCGGCATGCCCGAACGGCCGGAAGATCTGGAGACGACGCATTACTCGGTCAATTATTTCCGCGCCCAGAACAACCGGACGATGCCCTTCGAATTCCGCCGGAACAATGAAATCATCGATATCACGCCGCGTTGCATCGCCTCCGTCAACGACAGCCGCACCTATCTGACCGCGGTCCTGACGGGTCTCGGCGTGGCGCAGGTGCCGGTCTTCATGGCGCGCGAGCCTATCGCGAGGGGCGAACTCATCCGCGTGCTGCCGGACTGGCAGCGTGATCCAGTGCCGCTCTACGTGGTCTACCCGCCGAACCGCCATCTCAGCAACAAGGTCCGTGTCTTCGTCGACTGGCTGGTGAAGCTGCTTGTCGAGTCGAGACTGAACGACGGTTGAACGGCAGAAACAGACACGGCCCGGAAGGCAGGGGAAACCTTCGACGGGCCGCAATGGCTTTGAACATCGGGCCTGTCGCACCCGCAGAAAGGCGCGGCAGGCTCTGGAGGTTCGGAAGAGAGCAGCAGGGATTCCACTCTCTCGCGATAAACCTGTTATATCTACTCTCCACAAAATTGTAAGAGGGAAACGCTGCAAGTATCGTTCACATAATTGCGATGGCGGCTTGGCACCTCGTCTTCCCGCGTGCGGCGGCAGCCCTGAAGCCGCAAAGCTTCGTCAGATCATGCCACCATTGGCGCGCAGCGCCTGGCCGTTGATCCAGCCGCCCTCCGGACCGGCGAGGAAGGCAACCACGGATGCGATATCATCAGGCGTGCCCAAGCGTTCCATCGGGTTCATCTTCGCCATGCGGGCGACGAGTTCATCCGACTTGCCGTTGAGGAATAGATCTGTGGCGACAGGGCCGGGCGCCACGGCGTTGACGGTGATGCCCCGGCCGCGCATCTCCTTGGCCATGATCGCCGTCAGCGTTTCCACAGCTGCCTTGGTGGCGGCGTAGACGCCATAGGTTTCGAGCTTCAGCCCCACGACCGAGGTGGAGAAATTGACGACCCGGCCGCCATCGCGCAGGCGCTTGGCCGCTTCCCTGAGCGTATTGAAGGTGCCCTTGAGATTGACGGCGACCTGGCGGTCGAAATTGGCGTCGTCAGTCTCGGCCAGCGTCGAAAGCATCATGATGCCGGCATTGTTGACGAGCACGTCGATGCCGCCGAAAGCGGTTTCCGCCGCATCGAACATATGGCGGACGGCTTCGGCGTCACTGACATCGGCCTTGGCCGTCAGCGCTTTGCCGCCGGCCTGCTCGATCTCGCGCGCCAGTTCCTCGGCCTGGGCCGCACTGCCGGAATAATTGACGACGACGGTAAATCCGTCCTTGGCGAGGCGTCGGGCGATTTCAGCGCCGATGCCTCGGGAAGCGCCGGTTACCAGTGCGACCTTGCCGTTTTCGTTGGAAGCCATCGTTCTTCTCCTTCACCCTGCGCGGCAGCGCGTTTTCGGTGAAGAGAAGATGCGACTTTTCCATCGGCGGATAATCTTGCATATTTCGGCATCACTATCCGGAAAAGGCGAACAAAAGAAATGGACAGAGTGGATGCCATGCGGGTGTTTTGCCGTGTCGCGGAACGCCGCAGTTTCACGCTTGCCGCCGAAGACACCGGCCTGCCGCGCTCGACTGTCACCGACGCGATCAAGCAGCTCGAAGCCCGCCTCGGTGTGCGCCTGCTCCAGCGCACGACACGCCATGTCAGCCCGACGCTCGACGGGGAGGCCTACTATCAACGCTGCCTGTCGATCCTCGCCGACATCGAGGATGCAGAAGGCGCCTTTGCCGGCGCCAAACCGAAAGGCCTTCTGCGCGTCGACGTGCACGGCACACTCGCGCGCCATTTCGTGCTGCCGAGCCTGCCCTCCTTCCTCGAGACTTATCCCGAGATCGAATTCTACATGAGCGAGGGCGATCGGCTGGTCGATCTCGTGCGCGAAGGCATCGATTGCGTATTGCGCGCCAGCACCCTGGGGGATAGCGACATGGTTGCCCGGCGCGTGGCCCTGCTCGAAGAGATCACCCTCGCCTCCCCTGCCTACATCGCCGCCCATGGCCTGCCGCAGCATCCGGACCGGCTTGCCGGCCACCGCATGGTCGGGTTTCACTCCAGCGCCACCGGCGGCGTGCTGCCGCTCGAATTCATCGTTGATGGCGTTGTGCGCAACATCGTCATTCCCACCACCGTTTCCGTCAACGGCGGCGAAAGCTATACCTCAGCGGCAAGGCTCGGCCTCGGCCTGATCCAGATCCCGCGCTATCACGCAGAAAGCGATCTGGCCGCGGGAACGCTGATCCAGGTGCTTAAGGATTTCCCGCCGACCCCGACCCCGGTCTCGCTGCTCTATCCCCGCAACCGCCAGCTTTCGCCGCGTGTGCGCGTCTTCATCGACTGGCTGGTGAAGGTCTTCGCTCGACAAAATTCCGAAAACACGCTTTCCTAATATAAGCACCCGAGGGGAACCGCCATGGCACTCAACGATATCACCGTCTACCAGACGGAAGACGGCTTCGTCGTCGAATTCGGCGGCGAAGGCGAAGACAGCATTGCCGTGACGCTGCGCAGCACGCCCGAACTGACCTCGGAAAACGCCGTCGCGCGCGCCAAGACCCTGCTTGCGGCGGCAATCGAACCGGTCCATGGCGACAGCGCGCGCACCAAGGACCCCGCTCTTCTCGAAGAGGAACTGGAGGAAGGTCTGGAAGATTCCTTCCCGGCGAGCGACCCGGTTTCGGTCACATCAACCTCGATCCCCATGCGCGATCCGAATGCCGGCCGCTAATGCCCGCGTGAAACCGTTTTGGGATGACGGCGCGCCGACTGAATGTTATCAGCCTTGGCCATGACCGATGGTGGAACGATATCAGGCGCGATCGGCGCCGGCGCGCTTGCCGGCGAGGGCCTCAGGGCGTTTTTCGAGCGCGACGCGATCGCCGTTGCCCGCGACCTCCTCGGCTGTCACCTGGCCGTCGATGGCCTCGGCGGCCGCATCACCGAGACGGAAGCCTATTTCCCCGATGACGAGGCCTCGCACAGTTTTCGCGGACCTACGAAGCGCAACGGCGCCATGTACGGCCGGCCAGGCAATGTCTACATCTACCGCATCTACGGCATGTACTGGTGCCTGAACTTCGTCTGCCATCCGGGCTCGGCCGTGCTGATCCGCGCGCTCGAACCTGAAACCGGAATCCCCGCCATGATGGAGCGGCGCGGCACCGAGATGCTGACGGCGCTCTGCAGCGGCCCCGGCAAGCTCTGCCAGGCGCTCGGCATCGATATCGAAATCAACGACAGGCTGCTCGACCGCGCGCCTTACGCGCTCACGCCCTCCGCACCGGTGCCTGTTGTCTCGGGAAAACGCATCGGCATCACTAGAAATGCCGAAGCACCTTGGCGCTTCGGCATTCAGGGATCGCGATATCTCAGCAAGCCGTTCCGCTAAGCAATTCCAGCAAAAGCGCGAAGCGGTTTTGCCGGGAAACCGGAAACCGCTTTCCCCAGGAATTGCGCAAACGCTTGAAGCCTATTCCATGACCGCGCTGTGATCGACGGCGGGTGCCGCCTTCGGCTTGCGTAGCAGCAGCACCAGCGGGATGACCGCAAGCGACATCAGCATCAAGAGCTTGAAATCGTCCATATAGGCGATGATCGTCGATTGCAGCGTGATGATCTCGTTGAGCGAGGCGCGGCCAGCGGCTGTTAAGGGACTGAGCCCCTGCGCCGCCACGGCATCGAAGGCGTGGTTGAATGGCGTCACATAGGCCGCGATCGATTCATGATTGCTCTGCGTATTCTCGACGATCAGCGCAGAAACGATGGAGATGCCGACCGCCGAGCCGATGTTTCGCGACAGGTTGTAGAGGCCCGTGCCGTCGCCGCGCATATGGGCGGGGAGCGTCGCGAAAGCGATCGTCGTCAACGGCACGAAGAGGAAGCCGAGCCCGGCGCCCTGGATGAAGCCGACCGAGACGATCGTCCATTGCGAGACGTCGGGCGTCCAGCCCGTCATGTCGTACATCGCCCAGGCAGTCAGGCCGAGGCCGAGCACCAGCAGCAGGCGCGTATCGACCTTGCCGATCAGCCGGCCGACGATGAACATGCAGAGCATGGTGCCGAGACCGCGCGGCCCCATGACGATGCCGGCGGTGATGACGGGATAGCCCATCAGCGTCTGCAGATAGGGCGTCATCAGCGCCAGCGAGGCGAGATAGGTGACGCCAACGACGAAGATGAAGATCATGCTGACCGTGAAGTTCTGGTCGAGAAACAGCTTTGGATTGACGAAGGATTTCTCCGCTGTCAGCGTATGCACGATTAGCAGGTAGAACGCGGCAGCGCAGATCAGCGCCTCGATGACGATCTCGCCTGAGGAAAACCAGTCGAGCTGTTCGCCGCGGTCGAGAAAAAGCTGCAGCGCGCCGATGCCGAGGCTCATCATCCCGAAGCCGAACCAGTCCAGTTTGGCGAGCAGATCCCTCTTGGTCTCGGTGACGAAGACGACGATGCCCATGAAGGCGAGCGCGCCGATCGGCACGTTGATGTAGAACACCCAGCGCCAGCTGATATTGTCGGTCAGCCAGCCGCCGATGACGGGGCCGAGGACCGGCCCGACCATGACCGAGACGCCGAAAAGCGCCATGGCCGAACCGCGCTCCTCGATTGTATAGATGTCGAGGAGGATGCCCTGGGAAAGCGGCACGAGCGACGCGCCGAACAGACCCTGCAGCAGGCGGAAGGCGACGATCTGATTGAGCGACTGCGCAAGGCCGCAAAGCACCGAGGCGGCGACGAAGCCGGCGATGGCGACGAGCAGCACCCGCTTGCGGCCGAACTTGGCGGCAAGGAAACCGGAGGGCGGCGTCATGATCGCCGCCGCGACGATATAGGAGGTGAGCACCCAGTTGATCTGATCGGCACTCGCCGAGACACTGCCCTGAATATAGGGCAGCGCCACGTTGGCGATCGTCGTGTCAAGCGCCTGCATGATGACGGCGAGGATGACGCAGGCCGTGATCGCGCCGCGATTGGCGACGTGGCTCGCCGAAGATGCGGGAGCGTTACTCATGGTCCTTGCCCTGAGCCTGGCCCAGAAGCTTGTTGACGAAGTCAGGCAGTCCGCGGGCATGGCCGGTATCGACGTCGACCACCGTGCTCATGCCGACGCGAAGCGGCGGCTTGCCTTCGGCATCTTCGATGCTGACGCGCATCGGAATGCGCTGGACGACCTTCACCCAGTTGCCGGTCGTGTTCTGCGCCGGCAGCAGCGAGAAGCTGGAACCGGACGCCGGGCTGATGCTCTCGACCTTGCCCTTCCAGGTCACGCCGGGATAGGTGTCGACATAGATCTCGGCCGTCTGCCCTGGCTTGACATAGGTCAGCTCGGTTTCCTTCGGGCTGGCGGCGATCCACAGATGGTCGGTGGCGACAAGCGAGAAAGCCTGCTGCGAAGCCTGCAGGTAGGAGCCGACCTGCAATGAGTTGACATTGGTGACGATGCCGTCGAAGGGCGCCTTAACGACGCTGTGGTCGAACTCGCGCTGGGCGTTGTCGACCTGCGACTTGGCCTGCAGGTAGAGCGGATTTTCCTCGACCGGCTGATCGGCGCTGCCGCCGAGCTGGGCGAGCGTCGTTGCCGCTTCCGCCTTGGCGACGGCGACCTTCTGCTGGGCGGCCTCGAGATTGTGCTTGGCCTCGTCATAAGCCGACTGCGTCGCGCTGCCGTTGTTGACGAGGTTCTGCTGCCGATCGAACTGATCCTGGTAATAGGGCAGATCGGCTTCAGCCTGCGTGATCTCGGCGAGTGATTGCTGATAGCTCGCCTTGAGATTCATGATCTGGTTGCGCTGCGCGCCGAGCTGCGCCTTGGCGCCATCGAGCGCGATCTTGAAGGAATCGGCTCTCAAGCTGAAGAGCACCTGCCCGGCCTTCACAGCCTCATTCTCATGCACGTCGATCCGCTCGACGATGCCTGAGACATCGGTGGTGACTCCGACCATATCGGCCTGGATATAGGCGTTGTCGGTCGACATCACCTGGCCGCCATTGACGTAATAGTAACCGCCGACGGCGAGAGCCACCGGCAACAGGGCGAAAAGGATCGGCCGCGTGAGACTGCGCCGGCGGCGGACCTTGTTGCCGCCGGGCGCAGCCACGGCGGCAGCCGGCACTGAATTGGATGAAGGCGCTTCGGCTACCGTTTCCTGCTGTTTGACTTGGTTTTCTTCGACAGATGTCTTGGCATTGGCGTCGGCAACGACGCGGAGAGAGGGTTGATCAGCCATCGTTCATCTCATTCTCTTCGACCGGTGTTCGGCAAGCCTGCACCAGGTTCGTCTTCATTACGGAGAGGATTTGGTAAAGCTGTTCGCGCTGCTCGACGGAGACGCCATCCAGCGCCTCCCCGCGGGTGACATCCCCGAGTTCGCGCATCTCGGCGAGCAGCGGATGCGCCTCCTCGCGCATATAGAGCAGCCAGATGCGCCGGTCGGTAGGGTGCTGGCGGCGTTCTATCAGCCCGCGCTCGGCAAGCTTGTCGAGGATGCGCACCAACGTGATCGGCTCGACTTCGAGAATTTCCGCAAGACCGCTCTGATGGATGCCCTCGTTGTTCGAGAGATAGGCGAGCGTCTGCCATTGCGACCGCGTTAGCCCAAGGCACTTCGCCCGCTGCTCGAACCGCTTGCGCAGCAGCCGTGCGACGTCGTGGAGAAGAAAACCGAGGGTGGGTGTAGCGTTCATGGAAACCTGTGCCAGCTATTTATAAGCATACTTATGATATCGGTAGATATATTGAGCATGCGCGGCGCACAAGAGCGTGAGCGGAAAAATCAGCAGCCGCGGTGAAAATGCCGCAGCGGCGCTCGGGGCCGCCTTGCAGCCTTCCCATCCGTGGATCAGTCCGACGCCAAAGAGTAACCGCGACGCCCCTTTGCCCTAGTTTCCAGTCGGAAATCACCTCCGCCGGAGGCGCAGGCAAACACCCACGCGAGGTCAGCAGGCTCGACAAGCAGCGCCGCAACGTCATCGGTGCGAAACGCCGCAAACTCGCCGCGATGCGCCGCGCCGACGAGATCGACGACGACGTCTTTTCACATGCTGGAACAGGAGCTTGACTGGGCCGAGCTCGCCGTTCTGCCGCCCGGCCGAGACGAGATCGTCGAAAGCTGATGCCGCTCAAAGAAGTTTCATGGATTCGAGAAAAGCAAATAATTGGCATTTGCTATTTTTCGCCGCTGCCGTTTATATCCCGTTCCATAGCGTTACGATTTTTCCATTGTGCATCGCATGCCGGCTCTCTCTTCCAAGGATTGGACGCCGGGGAAATCGCGGAAGCCCAAGGCTTTCGTTCAAAGCAGCAAGACATGACTAGCATCACTTCATCTTAAGTTCGGTGGCAGTCGCTCGGCCGCCGCGATTGGAGGGACCGATATGACTTTCGCGCTTCGACGGATATTGATGCTCGGCTGCATCGCCACGTTCATGCCCCTGGTCGCGATGGCGCAGGGCGCACCGTCCGCCCCTCCCCCTGTCACAGTCGCAAAGCCGGTGGTGCGCGATGTCATCGACAATGACGAATTCATCGGCCGCTTCCAGCCGGTCGACGAAGTCTCCGTACGTTCACGCGTCGGCGGCTATCTGCAGGAAGTCCATTTCGAGGATGGCGCGCTGGTCAAGAAGGGCGACCTGCTCTTCGTCATCGACCAGCGGCCGTTCATAACCGCGCTCAACCAGGCAAAGGCCGCGCTCGAGGCTTCGCAGTCTACCCTTGTCTTCGCCGATGCTCAGTACAAGCGCGCCCAGTCGCTCGCATCGAGCGGCAGCCAGTCCGCACAGACGCTCGACGATCGCCGCCGCGAATTTGATTCCGCCCAGGCCAATGTCCGCGGCGCCCAGGCCGCGGCCGACCGCGCAGCGCTCGACATGGAATATACCGAGATCAAAGCGCCGCTCAGCGGCCGTATCGACCGCCACCTGATCTCGACCGGCAACCTCGTGCAGGCCGACCAGACGGTACTCACCACCATCGTTTCCCTCGATCCGATCGATTTCTATTTCGACGTCGACGAGCGCCGCCTGCTGAATTTCGCCGACACCGCCCGCAAGATGGGCACGGACCTCCAGCTGGGCGGCGGCGGCGTGGACGTCTCCGTCACGATCTCCGATCCCAACGCCAAACCCTTCAAGGGAAAACTCGATTTCGCCGAGAACCGGGTCGATAATGAGAGCGGCACCATTCGCATCCGTGCCCGCCTTGCAAATCCCGATCTCGTCCTGCAGCCGGGCCTCTTCGGCCGTGTTCAGGTCGCAGCCTCCAACACCTACAAGGCCATTCTCGTCCCCGACGAAGCGATCGGTTCGGACCAGAATGAGCGCGTCGTCTATGTCGTCGCTGACGATGGCAAGGTTTCGACAAAGTCCGTGCGGCCCGGACCGCGGCTCTACGGCTATCGCGTGATCCGGGAGGGCCTCGACGGCACCGAGACGATCATCGTCAACGGCCTGATGCGCGCCCGGCCGGGTTCGAAGATCACGCCTCAGATGACCGAACTGCCGCAGGAGCGGCAGGACACTGCGCCGGAAGCCGCAAACGCGGAGACCGGACAATGAGATTTGCACATTTCTTCGTGGATCGGCCGATCTTTGCGGCCGTCATCTCGATCCTCTTTCTCGTCGTCGGCGGCATTGCCTATACGCAATTGCCGGTTTCCCAATATCCGGAGATCGCGCCGCCGACCATCGTCGTGCGCACCTCCTATCCGGGCGCCGACCCGCAGACCATCGCCGACACCGTTTCGACCCCGCTCGAACAGCAGATCAACGGCGTCGAAGACATGCTCTATATGTCTTCCTATTCCAGCGCCGACGGCGCCATGTCGCTGACCATCACCTTCAAGCTCGGTACCGATCTCGACAAGGTGCAGGTGCTTGTCCAGAACCGCGTTTCCATCGCCCTTCCCCGTCTCCCCGAAGAGGTTCAGCGGCTCGGCGTGACCACCGACAAGAGTTCGCCCGACCTGATGATGGTGGTGCACCTCCTGTCGCCGTCGCATCGCTATGACCAGCTTTACGTCTCCAACTACGCCCGCAACCGCATCCGCGACGTGCTCGTGCGCCTCGACGGCGTCGGCGACGTGCAGATCTTCGGCGAACGCCAGTATTCCATGCGCATCTGGCTGGATCCGGAAAAGCTCTCCGCCTACGGCATGACTTCAGACGATGTCGTCTCCGCCTTGAGGGACCAGAACGTCCAGGTATCGGGCGGCAAGATTGGCGCGCCGCCGGTAACCGGCAAGAACGCCTTCGAATATACAGTGCGAACGGACGGGCGCTTCTCCGACGTGCGCGAGTTCCGATATGTCATCGTCAAATCGACGGGAGCGGGCCGGCTGGTGCAACTGCAGGACGTCGCCCGCATCGAACTCGGCGCGCAGGATTACGTCACCAACAGCTACCTCAACAATGACCCCGCCGTCGCGCTCGGCATTTTCGCCAGGCCGGGAACCAATGCGCTGGATACCGCGCACCAGGTCCAGACCCTCATGAAGGAGGTTTCACAGAATTTTCCGGAGGGCCTGGAATATCGCATCGTCTACGACACGACCGAATTCATCTCGGATTCGATCAACGAGGTCTATCGGACCATCGCCGAAGCGGCGATCCTGGTGGCGATCGTCGTGCTGGTCTTCCTGCAATCCTGGCGCACCGCGATCATACCGATCGTCGCCATTCCCGTGTCGCTGATCGGTACTTTCGCCATCCTGCTCGCCTTCGGCTTTTCGCTCAACATGCTGACGCTTTTCGGCCTCGTGCTGGCGATCGGCATCGTCGTCGACGACGCAATCGTGGTGGTGGAAAACGTCGAGCGCAATCTGGCGCGCGGCATGACGCCGAAGCAGGCGTCGCACGTCACCATGGACGAGGTCGGAACCGCGGTCGTGGCGATCTCCCTGGTGCTGATTGCGGTGTTCGTGCCGACGGCCTTCATCCCTGGCATCACAGGCCAGTTCTATAGGCAGTTCGCGGTCACGATCTCGGTCACAACAGCGATATCGGCCTTGAACTCGCTGACGCTGTCGCCAGCGCTCGCCGGCATATTGCTGAGAGCCCATGATCATGAAACGAAGCGCAGGAGCATCGCGTCACGCCTGGGAACAGGTCTTGCGAACGGCTTCAACCGCGGCTTCGACCGGATGAGTGTCGGCTATTCGTGGATCGTCCGGCATCTGGTCAGCAGCTGGATCGGATTGACCTGCTCAATGCTCGCCTTCGCCTGCCTGCTCGGCGCCACCTGGTACATGGGCAACCGGGTTCCCTCGGGCTTCATCCCGACCATGGACCAGGGTTACGCGATCGTCGTCGTGCAGCTTCCCGACGGTGCCTCGCTTGCCCGTACCGACGCCGTCGTCAAGCAGGTGGGCGACATAGCCCGGACCGTGCCCGGCGTCGGCAACGCCGTGCAGTTTGCCGGCTTCAGCGGGGCGACGTTCACCAATGCCTCGAATGCAGGCGTCGTCTTCGTGCCCTTCAAATCCTTCGCCGAACGCGAGGAAGGCGGAGACAGCGCAAACAAGATCATTGGCGAGCTCTTCGGCAAGCTGCAGAGTATCCAAGAGGCCTTCATCATCGCCATCCCGCCGCCATCCGTGCGCGGCGTCGGCAATTCCGGCGGCTTCAAGATGCAGATTTCCGACCTTGAAAACGCCGATATGACGCGAGTGCTCGGCCTCGCCCGCCAGATGATGGGGGCTGCGGCCACGACCGAAGGGCTGACCGGGGTCTTCACGACCTTCTCGGACGCCAGCCCGCAATATTTCCTGTCGATCGACCGCGACAAGGCGCGCTTCCTGAATGTGCCGATCCCCAACATCTTCAACGCGCTTTCGATCAATCTCGGCGTCGCCTATGTCAACGATTTCAATGCGTTCGGCCGCGTCTACCAGGTCCGCGCCCAGGCCGACCGGCAATACCGCATGGACAGGGAAGACATTCTTGCCCTGAAGGTCCGCTCGGCGACCGGCGCGCTGGTGCCCTTAGGAACCCTGATGGACATCCAGGATTCCAGCGGCCCGGCACTCGTCCAGCGTTACAACATGTATGTCTCGGTGCCGCTTCAGGGCAATCCGACCCCAGGCACATCAACGGGCGACGCCATCAAGAAGATGGAAGCGCTGGCGGCGAAGATCCTGCCGCCGGGAACGACCTTCGAATGGACGGAACTCGCCTACCAGGAGACCCACACCGGCAATACGGCGATCTATATCTTCGCCCTGTCTGTCATTTTCGTCTTCCTGGCGCTGGCTGCTCAATATGAAAGCTGGGTTCTGCCGCTGGCGATCATTCTCATCGTGCCGCTTGCGGTGCTTGCAGCATTGATCGGGGTCTCGCTGAGAGGAATGGACAACAATGTCCTGACGCAGATCGGCCTCATCGTCCTGATCGGCCTTGCCGCCAAGAACGCCATTCTGATCGTCGAATTCGCAAGACAGGCGGAAGAGGAAGGCAAGTCGCCGGTGGAGGCGGCGATCGAGGCGAGCCATCTTCGCCTCCGCCCGATCCTGATGACGGCATTCGCCTTCATCTTCGGCGTCCTGCCGCTTGCCATCGCCACCGGCCCCGGCGCGGAGATGCGCCAGTCGCTCGGCACCGCCGTCTTTTCGGGCATGCTCGGCGTGACCCTCTTCGGCCTATTCCTGACGCCGGTCTTCTATGTCGTTCTGCGCGGCTGGCGCCGCAGCAAGCCGGCCGAAAAACCGGCGGAAGCCGTCCCCGCCGAAAGAGAAACGGTTTGAAACCGCCAAGGTCAGGTGGAAAACAGATGCACCTGGCCCTGCCAGAAACGGGCAGCGGTGAGCTTGCCGCTGCGATAGGCGCGCGTATCGAGATTGAGCCGCCGCGAGCGTATGTCGGGCTCGTCGTTCGGCGTGTGGCCGTGAACGACGAGTTTCGGCAAAGGCACCTTGCTTTCGAGAAAACGGTTGCGGATGAAGACCAGATCGTCGTCCCTCTGCGCGGCAAGCGGTAGCGTCGGATCTATGCCGGCATGCACGAACACCACATTCGGCGTGTCCAGCATGATCGGCATCGCCCGCATGAAATCGATATGCGTGTGCGGCAGCGACTGGCGGATGAAGGCGTCGAGCTTCGCGCCGGAGGGGAAGACCAGCGGCAGATGCTCCGGATCGAGGCCATAGGATTTGAGCAGCTCGGCCGATCCCATGCCCATCCAGTCGTCATAGGAGACCCAGCCGTCGATATAGTCGAGCATGGTGTTTTCATGATTGCCGGCAAGGCAGATGCGATCGAAGCCCTCGGGCGGCGGCTCCATGAGGTGGGAAATGACCTGCGCCGATTCCGGGCCGCGATCGATATAGTCGCCGAGCGTCACGATCAGCTTGCGCCCCGGCAGCCGCGCGCCGTCGCGCAGGATCGCCTCCTCGGCTTTCAAAAGCAGGTCGTACCGGCCGTGAATATCGCCGATCGCATAGGTCGGGATCTCGGCAATATCAAGCGTCAGACGCGGTCTCGGCTGGCGCCCCATTTTCCAGACCTCGCTGTTGCGGGCGAGAGAGTCGCTCATCATGTTTCTCGATTGGATTGACCCTAATTGACCTTAAGTAGAGTGGGGGACCAGGCAATCAAGCTGGTAGGAAAATTCAAAGGACACGAGGTTTGTAGAAAAACCGGCCTTACCATCTGAGCGCCAATCCCCCACTCCTGTAATGGTCGAGGAAAGAGTGACCGATGGGAACGGTATCGCAGTTTCATGACAGCCTGAGGCCTCCCGCTCACCGTATCGAAAGCGAAGAGGAGGCGATATCGACGGCCCGCGACCTCGCAGCCGCGTTCCGGCGGCAGGCGAGCGAACGCGATATCAACCGCATCTTGCCCCATACGGAACTCGACGCGCTGTCGGTGTCGGGGCTGACGGCAATCACGACTCCGCCCGAGTACCAGGGACTCGATGTGTCGAATACCCTGCTCGCCGAAATCGTTGCGATCGTCGCCGAGGGCGATGCCTCGATCGGCGAGGTATTGGAAAACCATTTCAGCGTGCTTGAGACGCTTCGCGCACAGGCCCCCGAGGCTCTGAAGGCGTCGCTGTTTGCCCGCGTACTGCTTGGCGATCGTTTCGCTGCCACCGTCTTTACCGAGGGAACTGAATTGACGGCGGAAGGCCCGGGCTATCGCCTGAGCGGGCGCACACGGCAGGCGCCCGGCATTCTCTTCGCCGACTGGATCGCGGCTACCGCCACCGCTCCGCCGAACCATTCCGTGACGCTCTACCTTGCAAGCGGCGATGACAGCGTGCAGGCGATCGATGATTGGGACGGTTTCGGCCAGCGTACGAACGGATCGGCGACGGGCATCGTCGGCAAGCTTCATGTCGATGCCGATGCGATTGCGCCTTCCCCCTCCTCCGCATATCCGACCGGCATTTCGCTCGGTCTGCTGCTCAAGGCCGGCGTCAGCCTCGGCATTGCCAGGGCCGCATGGACCGACCTGATGACGGTGATCGGCGATCGCACCACCGTCCTTGCCAAGCTCGGCGAGCAGGCGATCCGCATCGAAACGGCGGCGGCAGCCTTGGAGCGGGCTGGCCGCAAGCTCGACATCGCTCAGGTCAATCCCGTGGAGGCTGCAATGGCGGACGCGCATTTCTCCGCTTCGGCGGCCGCGATCCTCGCCGGGGAAACGGCGCTCGGCACCGCAAATGCGCTGTTCGAACTTGCAGGGGAACGATCCGCCGGCATCGGGCTCAATCTCGATCGCCATTGGCGCAATGCCCGCATCCACGCGCTGTCGCTGCCGCGGGATCAACTGATGCGTGCCGCCGGCAGATATATGTCTGCGCCCGGCGCAGCCTGAGGCACGCCAGTAGAGGGTGGAAGCTCAGCTGGCGGCGGAGATCGGGAATTCTTCATTCTCGCCCTCGATGCGGCCGTTATCGGCAACGAACTGCTCCAGGGTCATATTGTCGAGAATGGCGGCGATCGCATCGCGAACATCGGTCATCGAGCGCCGCACCTGACAGGTTTCCGGATCGGCGCAGTCGTCGCAGGCCTCGTATGCCGTGCGGCTGGCGCAGCGGATCGGCGCCAGGGGGCCGTCCAGCGTGCGGATGACATGGCCGATGCGGATCTCGGAGGCCGGCCGCGACAGGGAATATCCGCCGCCCGGCCCCTTTTTCGAGCGCAGGATGCCGACATTGCGCAGCTCGAGCAGGATCGTGTCGAGAAACTTCTTCGGGATATTGTTGCGGGCTGCGACGTCATTGATGAAGGCGGTTTCACCGGGCGCGAGCCGCGCCAGATCGACCAGTGCCTTCAGCCCGTATTTTCCCTTTTTCGTCAGCATCGTCGTCGCCTTGTGGAATCGCAGTATTCATCCCGCCCAATAGCAGGCAAATAGCGCCAAAAGCGTGAACATACAACAAAATAGCTATTATTTATAGCTTATATTGGTAACCAGCCGAAATCAGATCGTTTTCAGCATGCCGCCATCGACGAAATAGGTCGAGCCGATGCAATAACTTGCCCGCTCCGAGCTTAGGAAAACGAATACATTCGCCAATTCCTCAGGCGTGCCGAAGCGTTTGGAGGCGGCGTGTTCGTTGGCGACGGCCTGCAGATAGCCTTCCCAGTTCCCGCCGGTCTCGGCCGTCAGCTGCTTGGCGGTCTTGATCCAGTCGGGCGTCAGGATCAGGCCGGCATTGACGCAGTTGACGCGGATATTGTCCTGGATGAGCTCGGTCGAAAGTGTCTTCGAAAACATCATCAGCGCCGACTTGCTGACGTTGTAGATCGGCTCGTACCAGAGCGGCTGGACGGCGCAGATCGAGGCATTGTGCAGGATCACACCGCCGCCGCGTTTCTTCATCTGCGGCGCGATGCCCCGCGCAAGCCGCACAGCGGCCATCACATGCAGGTCCCAGTAAGCCTGCCACTTCTCGTCTGGCGCCTCCATGACGGTCTCGTTCGATCCGGTGCCGGCATTGTTGATGAGTATATCGGCGCCGCCCTTTTCGGCCGCCGCCGCAATGATCGCCTCCGTTCCCTCAACCGTCGCAACGTCGGCGACGACGGCGGTGGCGCTGACGCCATATTTCTCGGCAATGCGGGCGGCTTCCGCCTCCAGCCGTTCGCCGCCGCGCGCCGCCAGCACCAGGTCGACGCCCTCGGCCGCCAGCCCTTCGGCGATCGCCAGCCCGATGCCGACCGACGCGCCCGTTATGACGGCGATCTTTCCCTTCAATCCCAGATCCATATCTTCCTCCCGAAGCAGCCGGCGACCCCGGCGATATGGCGAGTGTTCCGCCAATGAATCCGGGCGTCAAGCACAAGAACGCCTCTTGCGGCAGGCTCCGTTCTGTCGCAGCCTGCATTCACCTTGGGAGGAGTTTTCATGCGACGTTATTCCGCCTGCATAGAATGGCTGTTTGCTAAAGAGGGCGACAGCTTTGCCGATCGCATCCGCCGCGCTCATGCCGGCGGCCTGACGGCGGTAGAATTCTGGCGCTGGACCGACAAGGATCTGGAGGCCATCGAGGCGGTGCTCGGGGAAACCGGTCTTGTCGTCACCAGCCTCGTCGCCGAGCCGATGATCGCGCTGACCGACGCCACCAACCGGCAGGCCTGGCTTGCAGGCCTTGCCGAATCCGTTGCCGTCGCCAGACGTCTCGGCGCACCCGTGCTGATTGCCCAGGCTGGCGACGATCTCCCAGGCTTCACCCGCGAGGAGCAGCGCCTGGCGCTCACCGAAACACTGAAATCAGGCGCCGATATCCTTGAAGGCAGCGGCGTGCGCCTCGGCGTCGAGCCGCTCAACATCCGCATCGACCATATCGGCTACTTCCTCGACTCGACCCGAGAAGGCCTCGACATCGTCGACGACATCGCCCGCCCCGAGATCGGCATCGTCTACGACATCTACCATTCTGCCGTGATGGACGAACGCACCGAAGACGTGCTGGCCGGCCGTCTCGACCGTGTTTTCCACGTCCATGTCGCCGATCACCCCGGCCGCAACGAACCGAGTTCCGGAGGCATCGATCTCGCCCACCGCCTCAACTGGATCTTCGCCAACGGCTATGACGGCGCCGTCGGCCTCGAATACCGGCCGACCGGATCCGGCGCCGACGCGGTCAGGGCAGCGATCGCCTCACTTGGCGGCTAGAGCCTTTCCGCGAAGACTTCAAGCTCAGGGTCGAGTTCGACCTCGACCACATTGTTGAACACGGCGGTCGCCAGCATGATGCCGGCAAAAGCAACGAGATCGACAAGTGTCTTGGTGTCGTAACGCTCCTTCAGTCTCGCCCAGAGCTCGGCCGGAACGGCGTTGGATTCGGCGACGATCGCCTTGCCGAAGGCGTCTAGCAGCACTTCCACCTCGGAAAACTCCAGCGCGTCGGGATCGAACCCTTTGTTGATCAACGCCCGGCGAAAGAAGGTGATTGCAATCTTTGATTTTGCTGCCTTCGAGATCGCATGCGAGAAGATCCAGATCTCGCGGTCGCTGATCTGAGGATCGAGTTCGGCCCGCAACGTAAACCATTCGGCATAGATGCGATGGGCAACCGGCGAATGTAAAAGCGTCCGCTTCATATTGGTCATCCGCCCGCGCAGCCTGATTTCTTCATCATGCGCCGCACGGATCTCTTCAGAGGCGTCGGCGTAGTCGATCTGCGGAAGGTGGCTCATCGGACCGGTACTTTCCTTTTTGTGCAGGGGCATAGCGGCAAATCCGCTTGGCCGCCGTGCAGCTCCCGCCTAGACTGACCAAATCGAAGGCGGAGGCAAGACATGAGTGACCACGAGCATCATCACGTCGACTGGCGCGAACATGGCGTCAAGGTCATTCCCGGCAATTCGCTCGATCCGAACACAGCACAGACGCCGGGCATGAACCGCGCGACCGCAATCAACAATGCGCGCGCCGGCGCCGAAAAGATCTGGGCCGGCACGGTGACGATCCATGCCAATGCCAAGACCGGCGCCCATCATCACGGCGATCTCGAAAGCATCATCTACGTGGTCAAGGGCAAGGCCCGCATGCGCTGGGGCGAGCATCTGGAATATACCGCCGAGGCCGGCCCCGGCGATTTCATTTACGTCCCGCCCTTCGTGCCCCACCAGGAGATCAATGCCAGCCGCGACGAGACGCTGGAATGCGTGCTCGTCCGTTCAGGCCAGGAACCTGTCGTCGTCAACCTCGATATCGAGCCTGTCGAGAAGCCCGAAGACGTCCCCTGGATCGACCCGATCCATCGCTGATCCAAGCATCGCGCCCGTCAGGCGTGAACGGCGCCGGCGCTGACCATCGCGGGGTTCTCGATGATCCGGCCGGTGTCGGCGGCATAGAGGTGGATCGCATTGTGATCGATCGCAATGCCGATGGGGTCGCCCGATTTTACGGTGACGGCTTCGGTCAGCGCCACGGCAAAAGGCAGCCCATCGAAATCGGCGTGAACGACGCGGCTCGCGCCAAGCTCTTCGATGAAATCGGCCGTCGCCACCAATGCGCCGGGCGCATCCGGCGCCACCAGCCGGGCGGCTTCGGCGCGCATGCCAAGCACGACGCGTTTGCCCTTCAGCGGTGCGGCACGTTCGCGCGGCAGCGGGATCTTGCGGCTCTGATCGTAGACGAAGACGCCTTCGTCGTTGATCGTGCCTTCCAGCAGGTTCATTGCCGGCGTGCCGACGAAACCGGCGACGAAGCGCGAGACCGGATGATGATAGACCTCTTCCGGCGTGCCAACCTGTTCGACCCTGCCGCCGTTCATCACCACCAGCCGGTCGGCCAGCGTCATCGCCTCGGTCTGGTCGTGCGTCACGAAGATCGAGGTGGCGCCGAGGCGGCGGTGCAGGCGGCGGATTTCGGCGCGCATGGCGATGCGCAGCTTGGCGTCGAGGTTCGACAGCGGCTCGTCAAAGAGGAACACCTTCGGCTCGCGGATCATCGCGCGGCCCATGGCGACACGCTGGCGCTGACCGCCGGAAAGGGCCGCCGGCCGGCGTTCGAGGAACGGTTCGAGGCTCAGCGCCTTGGCGACCTCGCTGATGCGCCGGGCGCGCTCCGCCTTCGCAACGCCGGCTACCTTCAATGCGTAGCCGATATTCTCGGCGACGGTCATGTGCGGATAAAGCGCGTAGTTCTGGAACACCATGGCGCAGCCGCGCTCGCGCGGCTCCAGCTGGTTGACGACGCGCCCGTCAATGGCGATTTCGCCGCCGCTGATTTCCTCGAGGCCAGCGATCATGCGCAGCAGCGTGGACTTGCCGCAGCCGGACGGGCCGAGGATGACGATGAATTCGCCGGATTGGATTTCGAGATCGACGCCGTGAACAACGGGATTCTTGCCGTAGTTCTTCTTCACATCGCGGATTGAGATCGGTGCCAAAGGACTACTCCTTCACTTCTCGGTGGAGATAAGGCCGCGCACGAACCAGCGCTGCATCAGAATGACGAGCACCAGTGGCGGCAACATGATGATAAGGGTTCCGGCCATGGCGACGTTCCAGTCGGGCAGGCCGAATTCGGACGGGATGAGGGTCTTGAGCTGCGTCACCGCAATGCCGAATTTCGGATCGGTGGTGATCAAAAGCGGCCAGAGATACTGGTTCCAGGCCCAGACGAACATGATGGTGAACAGCGCGATCATGTTCGGGCGCGAAAGCGGCAGCAGAATGTCCCAGAAGAACCGAACCGCGCCCGACCCGTCCATCTTCGAGGCCTCGGCAAGTTCGTCAGGAACCGTCAGGTAGAACTGCCGGTAAAGGAAGGTGCCAGTTGCCGTCGCGACCAGCGGCAGAACGAGACCGGGATAGGAATTCAAGAGCCCCCATTCGAGCTTGATCTGGATGCCGGTGACCTGCTGAACGAGCCAGCTTATGCCGGTGAAGTCGAGGATCGTCTGGAACGGCTGCAGCGCATTGGCCGCGATCGAATAGGTCGGCACGATGCGGACCTCCAGCGGCAGCATCAGCGTGATGAAGATGATCCAGAAAATCACATGCCGGCCGCGGAAACGGAAGTAGACGATCGAGAAGGCGGCCATCGCGGAAAGGATGACCTTGCCGGCGCCGACGGCCGTGGCGAAGATGATGCTGTGGAACAGCTTGTTGCCGAGATCGGCGCGAACCCAGGCGGTCTGTATGTTTTCCCAGAAATGCGAGCCCGGGGTGAGCGGCAGCGGCACGCGATTGACCGTCTCGAGATCGAGGGTCGACGCGATGATGACGATGACGAAAGGCAGAAGCGCGATCACCATGCCGAGGGCCAGAAGCGTGTAGCAGATGAAGTTGAATATCGGCGTGCGTTCGATCATGTCCGCGACCTCACTTGTAATGCACGCGCCGCTCGATGAAGCGGAACTGGAAGATGGTGAGTAGGATGACGAGCAGCATCAGGATAATGGATTGCGCAGCGGCGCCCGAATAGTCGAGCCCTCTGAAGCCGTCGAAATAGATCTTGTAGACCATGAGCTCGGTGGCGCGGGCCGGGCCGCCCTGCGTCATGACGTCGACGATACCGAAGGAATCCTGGAAGCTTTCGGTGATGTTGATGACGAGCAGGAAGAACAGCGTCGGCGTCAGCAGCGGCAGCTGAATATCCCAGATACGGCGCATCGGCCCCGAGCCGTCCATGGCGGCGGCTTCGATCAACGAGCGCGGAATGCCCTGAAGAGCCGAGAGGAAGAAGATGAAGTTATAGCCGATATATTTCCAGGAAAAGGCGATGATGACAGCGATCATCGCGTCCTTGCCGTCGAGCGCGGGGTTCCAGAGGCCTGGCCAGATGTGGTTGATGACCGAGAGAAGGCCGGCCTCCGGCGCCAGGATGAAGCGGAAAGCGAGACCGAGGGCGGGAGCGGCGATCGCGTAAGGCCAGATGAAGACCGACCGGTAGATTTTGTGGCCGCGCAATTCGCGGTCCGTCAAAAGCGCCAGAATGAGCGCCAGTCCCATGGCGATGGCGGTCGAACTGAAGCCGAAAACCATGCTGCGGGTAACCGACTCCCAATAGATCGGATCGCCGAGCAGCTGTTTGAAATTGTCGAAACCGACCCAGGCGTTGCCGCCGCCCCATGGCTGCTCGAGCGTGAATGCCCAATACAGCGCTTGCGCGCTCGGCCAATAGAAGAAGACGAAAATCAGCAGCAGCATCGGAAATGCGAAGAGCAATCCGATCGTCGTCGAGGAGAAAGTGACGCGCTTTTCCATGAGTGGTCGTTTTCGTCCGGATTTTGTTTAGGCGCGGTCGGCGAGTTCGCCTCCGCAGCCGGTAGGGAGTGTACAAAGAGACACCCGGCTCGCGCAATGCGGGCCGGGTGCGGCTCATGTCAGTCGATCAGGGAAGCTGAACGTTCTTGTAGGTCTGCTGGAAGCGGCGCAGGAGCTGGTTGCCGCGTTCGGCAGCACCGTCGAGCGAAGCCTGAACATCAGCGTTGTTGACGAAGATCGCCTGCAGGCTGTTGGCGATTTCGGTGCGAACCTGCAGCAGGCCGCCGAGGCGGATACCGTGCGGAGCAGTGTCGCCAGCAGGCGATGCGGTCAGGCTCTGAATGGCGAGTTCGCGGCCGGCATAAGGGGCCTTGTCGTAGAAGCCCTGCTTCTTCAGATATTCGAAGCCGGAGTTACGAACCGGGATATAGCCGGTGACGGTCGACCAGGTCAGAGCTTCTTCCGGCTTGGCGATGAAATTGAAGAAGGCAGCCGCAGCCTTGTATTCGGCGTCGGTGTGGCCCTTCAGAACCCAGAGCGAAGCGCCGCCGACGAAAGAGCTGTGACGGGTGGCGTCGCCATAGGTCGGGAGCATCGAAACGCCCCAGTTCATGCCCTGCTTGGCGGTACGACCGATGTTGCCATGGTCGCCGACCGAGGTCAGGATGACCTGGCAATCGCCGGCAGCGAAGGCTTCGACGAAGGTCTGGCCGACGGTCTTGTTCTTGATGACGGCAAGCTTGTTGTCGTACCAGGACTTGAGGTCCTTGATGTAGCTGACGAGAAGCGGGTTCTTGTTGAACACCAGCTCGGCGTCGAGACCTTCGAAGCCGTTCTTCTTCGTGGCGATCGCCTCGCCGTTGACGGCTTCGAACTGCTCGATGTACTGCCAGACTTCGTTGTTGGAGATGTCGAAGGCGAGCGGGCAAGCGTAGCCGGCGTCCTTCAGAGCCTTGAAGTCTTCACCGGCTTCCTTCCAGGTGGCCGGGGCATGGTCCTTGCCGATCTTGGCGAAGGCGTCCTTGTTCCAATAGAGCAGAGCGGTCGACGAGTTGAAGGGGAAGGAATACATCTCGCCCTTGGACGTCGCATAGTAGTTTGCGATGCCGGAGAAGTAATCTTTCCAGTCGACGTTATAGCCCGTGTCGGCCATCAGCTTGTTTGCCGGGTAGTAAGCGCCGGAGAGCATGATGTCGAGCGTGCCGGCGTCGGAAACCTGGGCGATGGTCGGCTGCTTGCCGGCGCGGAAGGCTGCAATCGTGTTCTGCAGGGAAGCGTCGTAGCTGCCCTGGCTGGTGCAGACGACTTCGTAATCGGACTGCGACTGGTTGAAGCGATCGCACTGTTCCTGGACACGCTTTGCGATGTCACCGGAATTGCCGAACCAGAAGTCAATCTTGGTCTTATCGGCGGCGGCAGCGGGACCGGCAAGAAACGCTGTAGCGAGAAGGGCGCCAACGGCGCCGAGAAGCTTGGCTTGCATGAGAACCTCGAACGTAAAATGGACGCGCACTTTCAGCGCACGCCCTATTAGCTGGTCCAAATTGCCACGGCCAATGAATATTACATGACATGAAATGTTCGAATGCTAGTCGTCACAAAACTGACATGCAATCGTTATTCCCCATGTCACGAGAAATATTCGAAGAAGCTTTGCAAGTCCTTCAAATATACTTCTATTCCCATGGACCCCCAGCCAAAGAAACGCAGTTTCAGAAAATACATAATATTTACTTATATTGCAACAGAGTGCCTTTATTGGCGCGCACATCGCGACGAAACTTTCCGAAAACATCCCCATTTTTGCCGTTGCACTGCTGTGCAACGCCCGGTTTCAGCCAAAAATCAGAGAGAGTCCTTCAAAATTGCAGCAAAACGCGGGTCGAATGCGCGACTGATCGGTCCGGCGGCGGCGCCGAGCGCCACCGACCAGGGGTCGGCCATGCCGGGTTGCAGGCGGGGCAGCATCCGGCCGCGCCGTTCGGCGATAGAGGGCAGCAACGGGCCGATCGCCGCAATCAACCTCTTCACCAGCGCCTCCGGCGCGCTGCCGCAGAGGATCACCGTCTGCGGATCGAAGACCGTTTCGATGAGATGGATACTCCAGCGCAGGTCCGCCGCCGCCGCTTCGATCCAGGCCCGGATGATTTGATCGTTCCTGGAGATAAGTTCGTCGATGCGAGCATGAAGAGCGGGGTCGGCAGGATCGGCCGAAAGATGCTGGTAGAGCGAAGCGAGCGAGGCGCGATGTTCGAGCGGCGTCGATTTGCCGTCGGCAAATAGCAGCGCCATGCCGATCTCGCCGGCATTGCCGTTGGCGCCGCCGTAGAGTTCTCCGTTCAGAATGAGACCGGCGCCGATGCCGTAGCCGACGAAGAGACAGACAGCATGGTCGAGACCATGGGCGGCTCCGACCATACGCTCGGCAGTCGCGGCTGCCGCCGCGTCATTCTGTAGGCCGACATCGAGCCCGCTGCCGGCGGCCAGCGTTTCCAAAAGCGGAAACTTCTGCCACGCCTCCATCATCCACGGATCGTCACCGCTGCCGGCGACCCCGAAGGGTCCGGGCATGGCGGCGCCGAGGCCGACGAGCCGTTTTTCCGACTGCTGGACGACCTTGGCAAGCTTCGAACGCACGCCGGCGACGAGATCGAGGATGACCTTCACTCCCGTCGAGGGACCTCCGGGCGGTAGACCAGCCTGATCACGCACGAGAACGCTGCCGACGAGATCGACGGCAACCGCCCGCGTCACGTGCCGGTCGATCTGCAGGCCGATCGCAAAGGCGCCTTCGGGCACGAGCCCGTAGGGCGTCGAGGGCTGGCCCCTGCCCTTCTTCACCGCGTCCCTCGAACCGACGAGTCCGTCGCGCTCGAGCTCTTCGATGATATTGGACACCGTCTGCTTGGTCAGCCGCGTCGCCCGCGCCAGATCGGCGCGAGAGAGCGCACCGTTGATCCGCAGGGCATCGATCATCACGCGCCGGTTATGCGCGCTGGTGCCTTCATGGTTGGTGCCGCTCTTGGCCCGGATCGGGCGACTGTCATTCATGTGCGATTGCCTCTTGACTCCATTAGAATGTTGAAGAACTATTAAGTCAATACATTTGACTTAATAAGGGACCAGAGAGTCCCAGGGAACGCAGGAAGCCCGGCGAGGCCTCCGACGACGCTCCGAGATGATGGACCGGCACGTTCTCAATGCGTGTCTTCTCGAACACCGATGGCGGCGAAGCCCGCCCTCGGCCAGGCGTAAATGTCAAAAACTGGAGGCTGCAATGCTGAAATCTTTTAACAAGACACTTCTGGGCGCGGCTTTGATCGGCGCGTCCCTTGCACCGCATGCTTTCGCCGAAACGACGCTGAACGCGCTTTTCATGGCACAGGCCGCTTACAGCGAGGCCGATGTGCGCGCCATGACCGACGCCTTCGCCAAGGCGAACCCTGATATCAAGGTCAATCTCGAATTCGTCCCCTATGAAGGCTTGCACGACAAGACCGTGCTGGCGCAGGGTTCCGGCGGCGGTTACGACGTCGTTCTCTTCGACGTCATCTGGCCGGCCGAATACGCCACCAACAAGGTGCTGGTCGACGTCTCCTCCCGTATCACGGACGACATGAAGAAGGGCGTGCTGCCGGGCGCCTGGACCACCGTGCAGTATGACGGCAAATATTACGGCATGCCGTGGATCCTCGATACCAAATACCTGTTTTACAACAAGGAAATCCTCGAAAAGGCCGGCATCAAAAACCCGCCGAAGACCTGGGACGAACTGACCGAACAGGCAAAGGCGATCAAGGATAAGGGTCTGCTCGCCACGCCGATCGCCTGGAGCTGGTCGCAGGCCGAAGCGGCGATCTGCGACTACACCACCCTCGTCAGCGCCTATGGCGGCGATTTCCTCAAGGACGGCAAGCCGGCCTTCCAGAGCGGCGGCGGCCTCGATGCGCTGAAATACATGGTCTCCAGCTATACGTCAGGGCTGACGAACCCGAACTCCAAGGAATTCCTGGAAGAGGACGTCCGCAAGGTCTTCGAAAACGGTGATGCCGCCTTCGCTTTGAATTGGACCTACATGTACAACATGGCCAACGACCCGAAGGACAGCAAGATCGCCGGCAAGGTCGGCGTCGTGCCGGCGCCGGGCGTCGCCGGCAAGAGCGAGGCTTCGGCCGTCAACGGCTCGATGGGCCTCGGCATCACTTCCGCCAGCCAGCACCCCGACGAGGCCTGGAAATACATCGCCTTCATGACCTCGCAGGCGACGCAGAATGCCTATGCCAAGCTCAGCCTGCCGATCTGGGCCTCCTCCTATGAGGACCCTGCCGTTACCAAGGGCCAGGAAGAGCTGATCTTGGCCGCCAAGGTCGGCCTGGCCGCCATGTATCCGCGCCCGACGACGCCGAAATATCAGGAGCTTTCGACCGCCCTTCAGCAGGCGATCCAGGAATCGCTGCTCGGCCAGTCCTCTCCCGAGGACGCTCTGAAGTCGGCCGCCGAAAACAGCGGCCTCTGAGCGCGGATTGAAACCCCGGGCGGCCCTGCCGCCCGGTCCCAAACCTATGAATGAAGAAGGGGCGCCTCGATGTCGGGCACTTGGCTGACAACCCGCGCGTGGCTTTTGATGCTGCCGCTTCTCGTGGTGATGATCTCGGTCATCGGCTGGCCGCTGATCGATACGGTCGGCCTCTCCTTCACTGATGCCAAGCTCGTGGGCACTCAAGGAAGCTTCGTCGGCATCGACAATTACGCAAAGATGATCTCCGGTTCGAATTTCCAGCGAACGCTCGTCACCACCGCCTGGTTCGCAATCGTCTCGGTCGCCGCCGAAATGGTGATCGGCGTCCTCGCCGCCCTCCTGCTGAACCAGCAGTTTCGTGGCCGCACCGCGCTTCGCGCCCTGATGATCCTGCCCTGGGCGCTGCCGACTGTCGTCAACGCCACGCTCTGGCGGCTGATCTACAATCCGGAATACGGCGCGCTGAACGCCGCGCTGACGCAGCTCGGCCTGCTCGATGCCTATCGCTCCTGGCTCGGCGAACCGGGCACGGCGCTCGCCGCCCTCATCGTCGCCGACTGCTGGAAGAATTTCCCGCTGGTGGCGCTGATTGCGCTCGCCGCACTCCAGGCCGTGCCGCGCGACATCACCGCCGCCTCGCTGGTCGACGGCGCCGGTCCATTCGCCCGCTTCCGCTTCGTCATCCTGCCCTATCTCGCCGGCCCGCTGATGGTGGCGCTCGTGCTGCGCACGATCGAAGCCTTCAAGGTGTTCGACATCATCTGGGTCATGACCCGCGGCGGGCCGGCCAACAGCACCCGCACGCTTTCGATCCTGGTCTATCAGGAAGCCTTCTCCTTCCAGCGCGCGGGCTCTGGCGCATCGCTCGCCTTGATCGTCACGCTACTGGTGACGCTGCTTGCCGCCGGCTACGCCGCGCTCGTGCGCAAGACCGCCGGGAGTGCCGCCTGATGGAACGCCAGAGCCCGCTCTTTTCCGCTTTCATTCACCTCTCGGCGCTGCTGCTCGCCGCCGTCATCCTGGCGCCGATCCTGTGGCTCTTCATCATGAGCATTTCGCCGGCCGCCGATCTTGCCGCAAAGCCGCTGCGCTGGTGGCCGCAGGCGGTCGATTTTTCACGATACCAGGTGCTGCTTTCGAGGCTCGAAAACAGCGCCGGCGCCGCCTTCACCTCCTCGCTGAGCAACAGCATCGAAGTGGCGGGCATGGCGACGATTGCCGCCATCGCACTCGCCGTTCCGGCCGGCTGGGCCGTATCGCGCACGCCTTCTGTCGGGTGGTCGCTGTCGATGGTGATCGCAACCTATATGTTGCCGCCGGTGGCGCTCGCTGTGCCGCTCTATATGGGCCTCTCCCATCTCGGCATGCTGAATAACGTCTTCGGCCTTGCCCTCGTCTATCTCACCATTCTCGCGCCCTTCACCACCTGGCTGATGAAATCAGGCTTCGATTCCATCCCCCGCGAGATCGAATCCGCCGCGATGATCGACGGCGCCGGGCTGTTCCAGACGCTCCGGATCATCACGCTGCCGCTCGCCGCCCCCGTCGTCGCAACGTCAAGCCTCTTTGCATTCCTGCTTGCCTGGGATGAATTCTTCTACGCGCTGCTCTTCACATCGGACCAGCGCGCCAAGACGCTGACCGTCGCCATTGCCGATCTCGCCGGCGGCCGCGTTTCCGATTACGGACTGATCGCCACGGCAGGCGTGCTCGCCGCCCTGCCCCCGGTGCTGATCGGTCTCGTCATGCAACGCGCCCTGATTTCGGGGCTAACCAGCGGCGGCGTCAAAGGATGAACATGACCACAGAAAGAAACCGGCCCGCCGGACTTGCGGCGATCGACCGCGAAATGGCCCGTCAGCACGCCGATGCGATCGCCTCCTATGAAGCGGCCGAACCGATGGCAGCCACAGCCGCCGCCTCGCTAGAGAAGACCGGCCGCCTGCTCCTGATCGGCATGGGCGGTTCGCATGCCGTCAACCGCGCCGTCGAGCCGCTCTACCGCGCGCTCGGCATCGACGCCGTCGCCCTGCCGCTCTCCGAGCAGCTCGGCCAGCCGCTGCCGATTGACGGCAGGACGATCTTCGTCACCTCGCAATCCGGGGAAAGCGCCGAAGTCCTGCGCTGGTTCAACGAAACCGGCGGCACGGCGGATACCTTCGGCCTGACGCTCGAAGCCGGCTCTTTCCTGGCGCGAACCGCTCCATCGCTGGTGGGCAGCGGCGGCACCGAGCTCGCCTTTGCCGCCACTCGCAGCCTGACGGTGACTTTCGCCCTGCATCTCGCAATCCTTTCCGCCCTCGGCGAAGATCCGGCCGCCGCACTTGCCGTCCTCGAGAACCCCGAAGACCAGGACATCACAGCCGCGCTCGCCGCACTGGAAAACGTCGCGACCGTCGTCACCTCCGGCCGCCGTCTGCAGGGTGTTGCCGAAGCATTGGCGCTCGGATTGACAGAGCTGTCGCGCCGTCCCTGCTTTTCCCTCGAAGGCGGCCAGCTCCGCCATGGCCCGATGGAGATGCTGGGACCGGAGATCGGCGTCGTGCTGTTCCGCAGCCTCGATGAGACAGCCGGCCTCGTCACCGTTATGGCGACCTCCGCCGTCGAGACCGGCGCCCCCGTCGTCCTGTTCGACGCATCCGGGCAACCGCCGGTCGCCGGTGCGGTGACGATCCGTTTTACCCCGGCAACGGGCCTTGCCGCGATCTTCGCCATGCTGCCGATCGCCCAGCGTCTGATGATCGCCTTTGCCGATGCCCGCGTCGAGAATGCCGGAACGCCTGTTCGATCCACCAAGATTACCCGGAGCGAATGAATGCGGCCGCTTGCAGTCATCGGCAACGTCAATGTCGACCTCATCCTCGGACCGGCCGCCCCCTGGCCGAAGGCCGGCACCGAAATCATCGTCGATCATGACGAACTCAGGGTCGGCGGATCTGCCGGCAACAGCGCGCTCGCCTGGCAGGCCCTCGGCGTCGACTTCGAGATCGCCGCCAATATCGGCAGCGACCAGTTCGGCCGATGGCTGGCCGAAGCTTTCGGCCACCGGTCCGAGAAATGGCCGATGCGCCCCGAGAAAACGACACTCTCGGTCGGCATCACCCATCCGGACGGCGAACGTACCTTCTTCACGACGACGGGTCATCTGCCGCGCTTCAGCCTCGCCGATGTCTTCGCCGTCCTCGACGGCGAAATGCTTCGCGGCGGTTACGCGCTTCTCTGCGGCGGTTTCCTGACCAACGACCTGGCAAAGGAGTACGACGCCTTGTTCGACTGGGCCGACCGCCACGAGATCACTGTCGCGCTCGACACCGGTTGGCCGCTCGACGGCTGGACGGAAGAGAATTGCGCGGCGACACGTGCCTGGCTTTCCCGCAGCCGCATTGCGCTGCTGAACGAGGTCGAGACGACGACGCTGGCCGGCATCGCCGATCCGATCGAGGCCGCCCGTGAGATCAGGTCGCATATGCCGGAGGGTGCAACCGTCATCGTCAAGCGCGGCCCGGAAGGCGCCATTGCGATCGGCCCGGACGACCTGCTGGCGTCCGTGGCCGCACCCGTCGTCAAGGTCGTCGATACGATCGGCGCCGGCGATGTCTTCAACGCCGCCTTCCTCGCCGCGCTCGCGGACGGCAAGCCTCTGGCTTCCTGCCTGACCTCGGGAACCGAAGTTGCCTCGCGCGCCATCTCCACCCTTCCCCGCAACTATGGCCCGCCATCTTCCGAGGAGCCCATGCGATGAGCGCGCTCGAAATCCAGAACATCCGCAAGACCTACGGCGAGGTCGAGACGCTGAAAGGCATCGACATCTCGCTGGAAAGCGGCGAGTTCCTCGTGCTGCTCGGCTCCTCCGGCTGCGGCAAGTCCACGCTCCTGAACATCATCGCCGGCCTTGCCGAGGCAACGAGCGGCGATGTCAGGATCGGCGGGCGCTCGGTGCTCGGCGTGCATCCGAAGGACCGCGATATCGCAATGGTCTTCCAATCCTACGCGCTTTATCCCAATCTCTCGGTGCACCGGAACATCGGCTTCGGCCTGGAAATGCGTAGAGTTCCGCCACCCGAGCGCGACCGGGCTGTGCGTGACGCCGCAAAACTCCTGCAGATTGAAAACCTCCTCGACCGCAAGCCGAGCCAGCTTTCCGGCGGCCAGCGCCAGCGCGTCGCCATCGGCCGCGCGCTGGTGCGCAAGCCGGAGGTGTTCCTGTTCGACGAACCGCTCTCCAATCTCGACGCCAAGCTGCGCATGGAGATGCGCACAGAGATCAAGCGGTTGCATCAGATGCTGAAGACCACAATCGTCTACGTCACCCACGACCAGATCGAGGCGATGACGCTTGCCAGCCGCATCGCCGTCATGCGCGACGGCCGCATCGAACAGCTGGGCACACCGGAAGAGATCTACAACCATCCAGCAACGCTCTATGTCGCGACCTTCGTCGGCGCGCCGCCGATGAACCTGCTGAAGGTGACGGTGCGTGACGGCCGCCTGGCGCTTTCAGACGCCGGCGCGAGCCTGCCTCTACCCGCCCGTTTCGGAGAGGCCGGCAACGGCCGCGATCTCATCCTCGGCATTCGCCCGGAGGCGCTTCGCCTGGACGGCGCCGGCCCTGCGATCGAGGCGATCCCGGAAGTCGCCGAACTCACTGGACCGGAACTCGTCCTCACCGCCCTTGCGGGAAACCAGCGCCTGATGGCCTGCCTGCCGCCGCGCACCCCGGTTCGCGACAACAAAAAGCTCACCCTCTTCTTCGACGAGGAGGCGATGCATCTCTTCGATCCTCAAACGGGGCTTAGTTGTCTCCACGAGCGATAAGGCAGGCAACGCGGCCGTTTTTTCAATTGGCGGCGTCGATGGGCTTGCGCTTGTAGACATGAATGTAGTCGACGAGTAGCGCGGAGGGGTTCGGCGTTTCATCGATCGGCCAGCCCGCGCCGAGAGCGAGGTTCACCAGCGGATAAAACGGCATGTGGAACTCCTCCGGCGTGTCGAAGCTCCAGATGAACTGGCGGTCGAAGTAGAAGCTCGTCTTGTCCGGTTGGATATCGACGCCGTAGGTATGATAGTCGCTGTTCAAAATTCCGTCCTGAACCGTTTGCCAATGGCCGCCGGTGGAATTCTGGCCGCCCTGGGCCTGGCGCCAGATATGAAAGCCCATGCTGAACTCGTAGGGCGCGCGTCCATAGTATTCGAGCACGTCGATCTCGGCCGTATACTTCGACCGATCGAGCCCAATCAGCCAGAAGGCGGGCCAGACCCCCTTGCCCGGCGGCAGCTTCATCCGTACTTCGAAATAGCCGAATTGCTGCGAGAAGCCTTCGCCTTTGGGGTTCACTGCCGACAGCAGGCCCGAACGCCAGGTTCCGTCCTCTCCCTTGCGCGCCTCGATCTTCAGGATGCCCTGATCGGTGGTGAACGGAAAGCCGGGGGCCGGATCGGTGAAGCGGGCATCGCCGAAATCGCCGTTCCAAGGCGTGTGAGCGATCCAGCGGGAGCTTTTCTCTCCCCATGCAGAGACGTCGAGGCTGTCGAAATTCTCCTCGAACGTCAGCTGGTACGCATTCAAGTTGATCGGTTCCTGGGCCACGCTGGGCTGGCCGGGTAAAGCCCCGAGGCCGAGGACGACGAGCAAACCCAAAGCCTTGGAAGATATGCCGTAACGCATTCCGCGCCTCCAAAAACGCCAAACAATTCGTTGGACTGCACTTGTCTCTGTCATGAAGTGAGAATCTCATTGCGCCGCGGCATCAGCCTTTGAACGATAATGGTCTCGATGCCGTCGGGCCTTCCCAGAATCTGCCATACCAGCAGCGCGAAGACCCAGAAGATCGCCGCACCTGCCCCGCCGCAAAGCGCCAGCCCGACGATCAGGTTGAGGCCCGTCGGCATGGCGGCCAGCATCGGCTCCGCCCAGAACAGGAAAAGGATCATCGGCAGGCCGGCGACCAGCGGCCGGCAATAGGCATTCAGCTGCGCGGCAAAACTCGCGCCGATCATCCGCCTCGTGATGACGAGCGATGCGGCATAGGCGACGAGCACCGCGACGATCCGCGCGCCGAGCGCCCCCGCCACCTGAAAATAGACGATGCCCAGGATGGTGACCGGCACTCTGACGGCGAACTCGACAAACATCCTGAGCGCCAGGGAGCGGGTATTGTCCAGAACCATGGCCAATGCCGGCATGATGTTGGTGGGAAGACCAAGCAGGCTGACGAGGCAGAGCCATTGCAGGATCGGCGCCGCCGGCGCCCATTTCTCGCCGACAAGAATACGTACGGTCGGCTCGGCGAACATGGCGAGCGCGATGAGGATGGGCGCCGCGACGAAAGTGATCGCATTCGTCGCTTTCAGATAGGCAGCGACCAGATTGCGGCGGTCTTCGACGGTGGAGAATGCAGCCATCAGCGGGCGCAGCAGCGGTCCGACGAAGGTTTGGTATGGAATGCCGGCAATATTGTCGGCGACGCTATAGGCGCCGAATGTCGACAGCCCGCTGAACCGCGGCAGCAGCAGCCGGTCCAGCTGCCAGTTGATCGAATTCAGCACTTGCGACACGGTATTCCAGCTGATCATGTCCTGAAAACGCTTCCACTCGGAAAGGCCGAAAGCCGGCCGCATCGGCGCGAAGATGTAGGAGGTGATCATCGCGGCGGTCGGTCCCGCGACCGCCCCGATCGCCAGCCCCCAATAGCTGCCGGTCGTCGCAGCCACTCCAACCCCGAACAGCAATGTCGATCCCTTGGTGATGAGATCGAGCGCGAATTCGCGTTTGAAATCGAAACGCTGCATGAAGAGGACCATGCGCGGACTGATCATGCTGCGCATGGCGGGGGCAATCGAGAGAACGGCGACAAGGGCAAAAAGCCTGTGGTCGTCATAGATTATGGCCATCGGCCAGGAAATGAAGATCATCAACAGGCCGATGGCCGCCCCCCGAAGCAGGCTGAGGGTGAAGGCAGTGGCGAACATCTCGTCGGAAGGCGACGGCTGGCGCAACAGTGCCTGCGTCAGCGGCAGGTCCAGGACTGCCTCGACGATGACAAGCACCGAGGTCGCGATGGCGACCAGGCCGAAATCCGTCGGGCTCAAAAGCCTTGCGAGGACAAGGAGGCTGACGAAATCAAGCAGGCGCGCCAGGAATTTTCCGCTGATCGTCCAGATGCTCGCCGTCGCCGTCCGCTGAGATACGCTTGACATGATCTGTTATCATTCCTCGTCGGCAGTTGGAGACGGCTTCGATCGCGGTGGTACGGCAGGCAGCTCCGTTGCCTGCCGTCAGCCCGGCCGTCTTTTGAAGACGGCGGCCGCCCGGTCGCCATGATGGGACAATTGCTGCTCGATAAGGCCCGCCAGACTATCGCGGAACACGGTGGAGGAGAATTTCAGCGCGTGCGCGCGGATCGCCTGCGGATCGATATCGTCCTCGACCTCCTCGAACGCCGCCATCGTTTCCAGCAGGGCTTCCGTAGTCTGCTGGGCGAAGCGGAATCCGACCTGCGGCGAGGAAACGGTTTCCCTGGCGCCGCCGGCGTCGAAAGCGAGAACCGGCCGCCCTGATGCCATGACTTCCACAGGAAGGATGCCGAAATCCTCGATGCCGGGAAACAGGAGGGCGCGGCACCGCGACATGTGATCGCGCAGAACGTTGAAGGGCTGATGGCCGAGAAACTCAACGGTCGGTCCGGCGATCGACTTCAGATAGGGCAACTGCTCTCCCTCGCCGATCACGACCAATTTCCGGCCGGCCTCGGTGCAGGCGCGAACGGCGATATCGGGCCGCTTGTAGGCGGTCAGCTGCCCCGCATAGAGATAGAACTCGCCCTTCCCCTTCCCGATCGCGAAATCGTCAACTGCAACCGGCGGATGGATGACGACGGACTCCCGGTCGTAAAAGCGGCGGATGCGGCTTGCGACGTAGTCGGAATTGGCGACGAACATGTCGACGCGGGAGGCTGTCGTAACGTCCCACGCACGCAGCATCGGCGCGGTGATCGACATCAGGGCGCGCCCCACCCAGGGAAGACCATGCCGGTAGACATGGAACTGATCCCAGATGTATCGCATCGGCGAATGGCAATAGCAGATATGAAGGGCGTCGGCGCGCGTGATGATGCCCTTGGCAGGGCCGGATTCGCTCGACAGCACGAGATCGTAGTCCTGCAGATCGAACTGTTCGAGCGCGAAGGGCATCAGCGGCAGCATCTTGGTGTAATGGCGCTGCGCGCCGGGGATCTTTTGGAGGAAGGAGGTGCGGATATTGCGCGTCTTCAGGAAATTGCTGATGCGATCCCGGTTGCAGACGAGCGTGAAGATGTCGGCCTGCGGAAACATGCGGCACAGCTCTTCGACGACCTTCTCGCCGCCACGCATCGAAACGAGCCAATAATGCACGATGGCGACACGAAGCTGTTTGTTGTCGCTTTGGCTTCCGGCCTCGGCCGCACGTCTTTTCGCCAGGACAGGCGCATCGGCGAGAAAGGCTCTCGCATCGGGAAGAGAGGTTGTTGCTTCAAGGGTCAACTGAATACTCCTTCTATCGCCACACCGTCTGTCAGCTCGCAATCCGCATTCGTCGAAAGCAGGCCGTGATATTCGGCAAGGAGCGCGTCGCGCCATTCCTCGTGTGTCGAGGCAAGATCCGGCGACCTCAGAAAAGCGCGCTCGCTCATGGCGCGGACCTCATGCTCCGGCATGCGGCTGAATCGCGTCAAAGTATCGGCAAAGGCGCTTTCATCGGCCATATCGCAGGCGAGCGCCATGCCGGCTCTCTCCATTTCCTCGGCAAGAAAGGCGCTGCGTGACATGATGACGGGCAGGCCGCTCCGGGCCGCTTCGATCGCGACAAGACCGAATGGCTCGGGATAGCGTGAGGGCATCAGCAGCGCCCGCGCCTTGCGGACGATCGGGCCGATCTCGGCGTGCGATTGCCAGCCGACGGCCCTGACGTGATCTCCCGAAGCCTGGACCAGCGGCATCAGCGGTCCGTCCCCGATCACGCAGAGCCTGACGCCGGCCCTGCGCGTGGCTGCTATCGCATCCTCCACGCCTTTTTCCTCGTCCAGCCGCCCGATGAAGACGAACTCATCGTTAGCCTCCGCCTCGACGCGCTTCGTCGACAAGGGAGCAACGGGATTGCGGATCGTCGTCAGCCGTTCGGGGCCATAGCCGGCGCCGACGAGAAAGCCAGCCATCTTCTCATGCAGCAGGATGACCCGGCCGAATTCGGCCCGATCCTTCAGCAGCCGCAGGATGTTGGAGCCGCGGGCGACCCGCCATAATTTGTGCGAATAGCTTCTCTTGTCGCAGGCCGTGGCAATGCAGCTTCCGCCGAGCGGACGACGGAGGCAGATTTTCTGCGCCTGATAATCGAAAAAAGCGCCGTTGGGGCAGGCCGTGAAGAAATCATGCGCGTGAACCACGCATCGCGCGGCGACCGGCGCCAGCGCCCTGAAAATCGCGGGAGAGAGGATCTGGTGCCAGCCATGGACGTGGTAGACAGTATTGGCCGTGTCTTTTGCGGCAATCCAGTTCGCCACCATGCGGATGGCGGCGCTATTATGGATGCCAGTCACGAAGGCCTTCGCGCGCTCGGCGCTGAGCAGGTCGCGGCTGTTCAGCCCGACCATCGAGACCCCGAGCGCGGCAAGCTCCGCATTGGCCGCGCCGTCTCCGCAGATATAAGTGACGGGAATGTCGAGGCCGCGAAACAGCTTGGCCGACAGCACGGCCAGCGCCGTCGCGCCACCCCTGGCGGTCGAATAGTCGTCGATGATCACCACGCGGTCGATCTTTGTCCTGCCGAGGCCGGGAAAACGACTGACATTTGCGGTGGATCGCAGGACGTCGGGCAGCGACGGGCGCATCACTTCACCGAGACCGCGCCGTTGGCGCAAGCCTCGAGGGCCTTGCGGTTGACAATGCGGATCCTGCCCTGCCCTCCGTCAATAATCTTGCATTCCCGCAGCCGTCGCAGGCACTGGTTGACCTTCTCGCGGGACGCCGGCAGCGTCGCAGCCAGGTCGTTTTGCGAGATGATCAATTCATCCCCGTTGTTGGCCGCATCTTTTGCGTAAACGGCGGAGAGCCGCAGCAATGTGCTGGCCAATCTTGCCTGCAGGGTCGACGCGGCATTGGCAATGATCCTGAGTTCAAGCTCGGAGATACGCGCCAGCGCCCTGGAGAAGACCCTTTCCCGGAAGGAGGGATCGCTGGCGTACATATCGCGCAGCAGCCGGCCCTCGAAGAAATGCAGCTCGCAATTGGAGCTGGCCCGGTATTCGAGGGTCAACGTCTGCCTGCGCAAGACCTCGAGCTCGCCGATGAGGCCTGATTTCGGAATGATCTCGACGATGAACTCCCGTCCGTCCGGCAGCATCGTGCTCGCACTGACCAGTCCCGACTGCACGCGTGCGAAAGTATCGACGAGGACGCCGGCCCCGGCAATGACCTCGCCGCGGCGAAAACGTCGAACGCTCGAGCGGCAGGAAAGGAAATCGTCATCGAGAACGATGCGGCTGCTGAGATGAATGCCCCCTCCGGCGGGAATCCCCGCCTTGCCGAGGCCGGACCTACGATCCGATACGTGCGTCACTCCATCCATGCGCATAACTCCTAGTACTAGAATGACCATAGGCAATGCTGCACTGCATCATTTATATTACTTTAATATTGAAGTCAAATAACATCACGAAGAGACAGCGTAAAGATGAAGTCTACATTTAGTTGAGAACCAAAAATTACATCATTAGCTGAATTCAAAATATCGAAGAAGCCGCGCCATCCGGGACTATCTGCTAATTAAACAGTCTTGGTGAGTTAAAAAGCAGCAACAATCGAAATGGTGACATCAAAATTATAGATGAATTTACGGGGATTAATCACCTCTTGGTAAGTTATATCATTGATATGACTGAAAATAGGGCGGGAATTGGTAGTCGAAACTCGGTTGTGCCGTGTAGTAGCATAAAGAAATTATTAAGGATTATGACCTTGGTAACAGACAACCACGTTGCGGCGCAGCAAAGTTCGGACGGTTCTTGACCGGATGTTTTGGAGACCACCGATGACATGGGAAGCACATAGTTTCGAGGGCTGGTCGCGCGTCGGAAGGCCGGCAAAAGGCAGCGATCTCCATTCGTCGCGGCCGCATGCGGCAAGCAGATCATCCAAACGGGCGATAGACCTTGTTATCGCGATCACCGCCCTGGTCTTGCTCGCCCCGCTTCTGCTGTTCGTCGCCTTGATCGTGAAGCTCTCCGACCGCGGCCCGGTCTTCTATTCCCATACGCGCGTCGGCGTCGGCGGGGCACCGTTCGGATGCCTCAAATTCCGGACCATGAAGACCGATGCAAGCGCCCAGCTTGCCGAACTGTTGAAAAGCAATCCGGCTGCGCGCAGCGAATGGGAAGCGACGCGCAAGCTGAAGGACGATCCGAGAATTACCGCCGTCGGCGATATATTGCGGCGCTCGAGCATCGACGAGCTTCCTCAGCTCATCAACATCGTGCGCGGCGAAATGAGCCTTGTCGGTCCCCGTCCGATCACCGTCGAGGAGTTGCCTCGTTACGGCGAGCACATGTGGGCCTACATGGCCGTCCGCCCAGGCCTCACCGGTCACTGGCAAACCAGCGGACGCAACGACGTCAGCTACGAGTATCGGGTTTCCCTCGACGTTCACTATCTCAACAACTGGTCGCTCGCTCGGGACTTCGTCATCATCGCGAAGACCATACCTGCTCTGTTTTCGCAGCGCGGCTCTTACTGAGCATCCAGGGGAACTGCCGATCATGCCGGAAATCGGAAGATGCGCTGCTCCCCCGTCCCCTCCAAGCTGCCAACACCTGGTTCTCCCGTAGTCTCGCCATTTTGGATTAGGACGACATGACCTCAAGCACGATCTTCAGCGGCGTTTCCCCGATATCCCTGCCTCCGGCGTCCAACGGCGGGAGCAATTCGCCGCTGACCCCGCGGGATATGCTCTTTTTTCTCAGGATGCGCTGGCTGTGGATCGTGGCGACGACCGTCGTCTTCCTCGCAATGGCGGCAGGTTACCTCGTGACCGCCGTGCCGGCTTTCGTCGCCAGCACGCAGCTTGTGATCTTTCCCCAGGTGAGCGGCACCGAAGCACAGAGGGCTTTCGCAGAAGACGCTTTCATAGAAGGTCAGCTGGAGATCGCCAGGTCCAGCGACGTCGTCGGCGGAACGGTAAGAGTGCTCGATCTCGACAGCGATCCCGAGTTTGTCGATCGAGAGCCTTCGCTGCAGGATAGGACGAAGAACTGGCTGATGGGGATTTCTTCGCAAACGGAGACGGCATCGCAGGAAGCCGCAGGCAAAGGAACGCGCGGCGCACAGCCGCAGACGGAGGAAGAGCGGCTCCACGACTGGGCGATCGCCACGCTGGTGAACATGATCGAAATACGTCGGATCGGAAGCTCGACGATCATCGAGATATCGGCTTCGGCATCGACCCCTCAGAAGGCTGTCGCCATCGCCGATACGCTCGCCACGCAATATATCCAGAAGAACATCGCCATGAAGGCCGACGCCTCCCGGCAATATAGCGATTGGCTGGAGAAATTCATCAGGGAACAGCAGCGCGGTCTGGCCGATGCCGCCAGCGCCTTGAGCACCTTTACCAATACGCCGCGCGATCAGTTCAAGCTCGCGGAACTGCAGAGCGCGACGGATGCCCGCCGCACCCTTTATGAAAGCACCCTGACCCAGCTGACCGAAGCCAAGCAGCGCATAACCTATCCCGTGTCCGACGCCACGATCGTTTCGCGGGCAACGCTGCCGCTCTCGAAGGCAAGACCGCGCAGCACACTCATCATCGCCTTCGCGGGCGCCGTTGGCCTCGGCGTTGGCCTGGCGCTCGCCATCATCAGGCACGCCGGCGACCGCCGGATCGTCCGGCCCCATCAGATCGCGGAAGTCAATGGGCTGCCCTTCGTCACTTTGCTGTCGAGGTCGACGAAGACCCGCAATGGACAATTCGCGCGGTCCCCCGCCGCCGGCGCGGGCAGCAGCACCGCGACCACCTATCCCGTCATTCCCGGCATGGCGGAACTCAGCGCGACGGTCGTCGGCCTTCGGCGCAAACGCCGGGTTGTCATCGGTGTGGTCGCCGTCGATCCCGGCAACGGGGCATCGACCATCGCTTATGAACTTGCGGTTTTGTCGTCAATATCGGGGGCGCGAACGCTGCTGATCGATGCGGCTGCGCAGAAATCCTCGCTCAGCAAATCGATCGCCCCCCATAGTTCCATTGGTCTCGTCGATGTTCTCGACAATGGCGAGTTGATACAGACGGCCGCATTGCCGCTCGCCCCGACTCTGAAGTTTCTTCCCCTCGGCAAGGTCGAAGCGGTGACGCCGGCCATTCGCCTGAGTTCCCGTCGCACGCAGCTAAGCTTCGCCGAGCTAAAGAAGGAATTCGACGCCATATTCGTCGACATTTCCGCCTTCTCCACGTCGCCTGACGCCAATGCCATTGCGCCGGAGCTGGATGGGGTCCTCGTGATCACTTCGCATGGGCGCACCTCGATCGACGATACGACGCGCGTCATCGACACCATGCGCAATGTCGGCGCCGAAATCCTGGGCGCGGTCATCAACCATGCACCGAAGAGAATGCAGTCATGACCTTACCTTCGGCAGGAGCAACCAGTCACGGCGGGTCGACGCCGGCTCCCTGCGGCCCCGAAGCCATGGCGGGGCATGCAGGCCGTCCGTTGAGAATTGCCTTCGGCATCGCTTCGGCGGGCCGCGCTTCGATACTGCGGGAGACGGTCGATTATCTCGCCGGCCTGCCGGACCAGGCGGAACGGCTTATCGTCTGTGTGCCTGTGATCGACGACGCCGCCGGGCTCACCGACCGTCGCGGCCTCGACATCATCGTCGGCAGCCGCGGCCTGACCTCCCAGCGCAACAGGATCATCCAGGCAGCCGCCGCCGATACCGATATCCTGATCTTCCTGGACGACGACTTCATTCCGGCCGCCACCTTCCTGTCGCGCATGGCGAACGTCTTCGCGACGAAGCCCGAGGTCGTGATCGCCACGGGCGAAGTTCTCGCCGACGGCGTCCTGGACGGCGGCCTCCACATGTCGGAAGCGCTGCGGGTTCTCGAAACCGCGGGTGAAGCCGCCGAGCAGGTGACGGATGTCTATAACGCCTACGGATGCAACATGGCGGTCCGCCTTTCACCCGTCATCGAGCACGCGGTCAGCTTTGACGAAGCGCTGCCGCTTTATGGCTGGCTCGAGGATGTCGACTTCAGCAGGTCCATCGCCCGCTATGGCAGGTCCGTGCGCGTAGAAGGCGCCCGCGGCGTGCATCTCGGCGTCAGATCCGGACGCCAGCCCGGCCGCAGGCTCGGCTATTCGCAGGTTGCCAATCCCGCCTACCTGATCCGCAAGGGCACGATGTCGAAGGGCCGCGCGATCACGCAGATCGGCCGCAACATTCTGGCGAATGCGTCGGGCATTCTGTCCAACGACCGCCTGATCGACCGGTGGGGACGTTTGAACGGCAATCTGCTGGCGCTGTCCGACCTTTTCGTCGGCCGCGCCTCTCCGTCCCGCATTCTCGAATTCGCCAATCCCCTGCCGCGCGAAATGCCTTCGCCGTCGATCGCAACGAAACGGAGATAGACCGATGCAGCGCACCTCCTTGTCCGATCGCCTCATCTCAGCGGCACTTGCCCTGCTGGCATTCTGCTTCATGGCCGGTTGGAGCGCCGCTCACGCGCAGACATTTTCGCTCGTGCCGGAAGACAAGGTAAGGCTGCGCGTCGTCGAATGGCGCTCTACAGATTCGCGCTATGCCAGCTGGGAGGCGCTCGACGGTGTCTACACCATCGACGACGCCGGCAACCTCTCGATTCCGATCGCAGGCCAGGTGCAGGCAACCGGAAAGACGACCGAAGAACTCGCCGATGCCATCGCCAGCGCGCTGGGTGAAAAGGCGCAACTTCCGGGCAAGCCGTATATCGCCCTGGAGATTGCCGAACATGCGCCGATCTTCGTGACCGGAACCGTCCAGACCCCCGGGCGCTATCCCTTCGAACCCAACATGACCGTCATGAAGGCCGTCAGCATCGCCGGCGGCTTTCTGCGGGAACGCGAGGACAATACCTACTACGAGCGCGACCGGATCCAAGCCGCCGGCTCCTATCGAACCGCCGTTCTCAACCGGCGCGATCTCCTGATGCGCCAGGCACGCCTGCGCGCCGAAATCGCCGGCGAGCAGAGTTTCGAGATCCCTGCCGAACTCGTAGGTACGCCGGATGTGGACAAGCTGAAGGCCCAGGAATTGAACCTGATGCGGCTGCGGCGCATCGACATCGACAGCCAGATCGAAGCGGCCAACGATCTCACCCGTCTCTATGGACAGCAGGTCGAGTCGCTCGAGGCCAAGATCAGCACGCAAAAACGGCAGATCGAGCTTGCCCAGAAGGAATTGGACAACGTCAACAGCCTCGTGACCAAGGGCCTTGTCAGCAACTCCCGCCAGGTTTCGGTCGACCGCTGGGTCGCGGACGCTCAAGGCACGCTGATCGATCTTGAAGTTGCCCTCACCACGGCTCGCCAGGGCCTCAGCGAGGCCGACCGCTCCAAGATCAACATCGTCAACAGGCAGAACAGTGAAAATCAGGATCTGCTGAACCAGGTCAATCTCGCAATCGGCAGGGCGGCGATCGATATACAGGTGGCGCAGCTTCTGGGCGAGCAGGCCGGCTACGATGCTCAACTCGCCCAGATCCATGCAGAGACGCCGGGCGTCGGCAGAGCGCAGAAGAACTACAGGATCGTCCGTCGCAACGACGACGGAACCTCTTGTACCATCGTGGCGGACGAGCAAACGGCATTGCTGCCGCATGATCTCGTCGAAATCGGTTTGGACACCGCCCTTCAGGCATCGCCATCACAGCCGCAGCCTGAGGGCGCGCCGCAAAGGCAGAGCTCGACAGCTCCATTGTCCGATGTGGCCGTGGACAATCGCGCGGCCGCCGGCTGGATATCCCAGGCGGGATCGAATTAGGAGGCTGTTGTGATCATCGACGACAGCCGGCGGCTTTCGCTCCGGGCAAGCCGAAAAGTGGACGCCGGTCTTCGGCAAAAGCGCTGCCCCGGCGGTTCTCCTCTGGGATCGGGAGCGGAAACATGTCGATAGAACCGATCGGCTTCATCACCCTCTTCCTTGGCGTGCTCACCATGGTCAACGGTGCGCGCTTCGCGATCGTGGCCCTTTGCCTGCTGACGCTGCTCGGCGCCGCAGCCGCTCTGCAGTTGCCCGCTCTTGGCGGCAGCAGCATTCAGCCGAGCCATCTTCTGGTGCTCTTTCTCGTCGCGGCCGTCCTGCTGCGCCCCGTTCAGACGCAGGCCACGCTCACAAGCCTCGCCTATCCGGGTCCCAGCTTCTGGTTTGCCGCCTATATCCTGTTTTCCGTGGTGTCGTCTTTCTTCCTGCCCCGTATCTTTGCCGGTGCGACCCTCGTCTATTCCTCCGCACGAGACCCCTCCGGCATGATGTCGACGGTGGCCGCTCCGCTCGCTCCCGGCTCATCCAATCTCAGCCAGTCCGTCTATTTGCTGGGTGACCTCGCCTGCTTTGCGGTCGTCGCCGGGCTTGCGAGACTGGGATATGCCCGTTTCATCTCGCGGCAGCTGATCATAGCCTCGATCGTATGTTTCGCCTTCGCGCTTATCGATTGGGGAACGTTCCTGACCGGCCAGTCGCAGCTGCTCGATATCATCAGAAATGCGAACTATACGATGCATACGGCCGAGGCGATCCACGGCTTCAAGCGCATCGTCGGTCCCTTTCCCGAGGCGAGCATGTACGGCGCCGTCGCATTGGCTTATTTCTGCTTCGCGCTCATGCTTTGGCTGGAGCGCGTTCAAAGCGGCCTGGCGGGGCTTGCAACTCTCCTCATCGGCCCGACGATCGTTCTGTGCACATCGACAACCGCCTATATCGCAGGTGTCATCGCCGTCTGCATGTTCGTGCTGTTCTGCCTGAAGCGACTGATCCGCGGCCCGACCGCCGCCTCGCACGTGACGTTCCTGGTGATCACGCTGTTCCTGATCCCTTGCGCCATCGTCGCGCTCAGCCTTGTCCCCGATGCATGGGATTCCGTTGCCGGTCTCGTGAACACCACCGTCTCGGACAAGCTCCAGTCGCAATCCGGCGAAGAACGCACCGCCTGGAACACGCTGGCATTGATCGCCTTCGTCGACACCGCCACTTTCGGCGCCGGGCTCGGCACGGTTCGGGCCTCAAGTTTCATTGCCGCATTGCTGTCCAATGTCGGATTGACCGGCACCCTTCTTTTCGCCAGCTTCCTCTACAGCCTTTTGAGAGCGTCCGGCCGGCGCATATCCGGCGATCGCGAGACGCATGCGATCGGAAACGCCGCGATCATGGCATCCATTGCGCAGATCGGCTCGGCGGCAATCTCGGGAAGCGGTACCGATCTTGGTCTGTTGTTCAGCACCACCGCCGGTCTGGCGGCGGGGTGTCTGGCAGACCCCTACATCGCACGGCATCCGGCCGCCCGGATGCTCACGAACCGGCGCCCACCGGAGGCTTCGGCGTCTCTTACGAGAACGCCGACGTTGGTAACGCGATGATCGCCGATTTTATCCCGACATCAGCCTTGCTGACGCTCGCTCGCGGCAGCGACACTGTCTGCGGCGGAACTGCTTTCCCGCGACCTGGCGCTGCGCCGTACAAATCCGGACAGGAACACGCCCGCGACATAGCCGATTTCCATGAGCACGAGGATAGCAATGCCGGAAAGCATCGCCGCAGCTACGGAAGACCCGTCCGCGAAAGTCACCCTGCCGAAGCCGATTGCCACAAGGAACGCGAATATTGCGAAGGCCCAGGCCCGGATGGAAGTGCCGGCAGCGATCGAAACCAGAGCGGCCACGAGTGCGGTGATCAGCATGACAATCCTCCTTCCCTCTGCATCCCGACAGCGGTCCGCGCGGTAACCCTCGACCCGCGGAACACGATATCAAAACACAGCCTCGAGACAGGCAAGGCACTCTTCATGGCGAATATCTCAACAATGAATCATCCCAAAGCCGCCGGCAGCCAGGCGCCGTTCCATCCAACGGGCAGGTCTGCCAGCCGCAATATATACAGGACTGGGCCGTCATACGACAGGTCCGTCGGCTCTATCAACAACTGTTCCCTCGACCTGCAGGACAACAATGCTTCGCTGCTATTGCAGGCAACCGGAAGGGTGATGACATGAACAACCAATGCATCGTTTACGTCACGGACGTCGAGTATTCTTTTCCGACCATTCTGTCGGCGCTCCAGGCTCGCAAATTTGCAAGCCCTGCAACAGATGTCTGCGTCCTCATGTCCGAACATCTCGCCAATTTCGAAGAGCTTAAAGCGCTGCTTGCGGCAAGCAGGGTCGAATTGATCGATGCGGCCGAAGCGCTGCAGGATTCGCTCGGCAAGCTCGACGGTTCGCATTTTCAGGGACGCATCAGTGTCAGCACGATGGCCAAACTGGTCCTTTGCGAAGTCCTGCCCGCCAACTATACCCAGATCATCTACCTTGATGGGGATACGCAGATCGTCAGCGATCTCGGCGCATTCGAAAGCGCCGCCGTTCCCGAGGGCCGGTTTTTCGCGGCCCGCGACTACACGGCGATCCACGACTTTCTCGCCACAGGAAAGAACAGCCACTATTTCAACGCCGGTGTCCTGAAGTTCCATCGCAACGGCTGGATCGGGCAGGAGGCGCTCGAACTTTTTGCCAGAAATCCCGAAGCATGCGATGGCAAGCATGATCAGGGCGCATTGAACTATGTCTGCGGCACCTCGCTCATCCTGATATCGAACCGCTGGAATTTCCCCAAGCAGTTCCTTCACCTCGTCAACATGTCCTCCTTGTCGATCGTCCATTATATGGCGCATCCAAAGCCGTGGCATGGAACCTTCTTTCCGTGGACCGACACGGAAAGCCAAGTCTATGTCGACCTGCGCAAGGCACATCCGATCTATAACTCGCTGTATCGCGGAATAAGCTTCGATCGTAAGATGCTGTATAAATACCGGTCGATACGGGCGCGCATCCACAACGCCATCGAGAATGGCGGACCCAATCCGCGGGTCCAGAGCCTCCTGGTCGGCGACTATGCCGTATGACGATGCATTGTTGGTTCGCCCCGAGATGAGCTATGCCGCTTCCGCCGCCAGCATCTCGCACTATGTCAAAGCTCGCCTGCGTCGCTCGCTCAAGGCCCGGCAGCTTCGCTACAACAGGCTGCGCAGCGGCCTCAAGCAGGCGCGTCACGTCCTCATCTGCGTGATCCGTGACGAAGGGCACCGGCTGGCATTCTTCCTGCAATATTATCGCGATCTCGGCTTCGAGCACTTCATCTGTATCGACAACGGCTCGACGGATGGCACCATCGAATTGCTGTCAGGCTTCGACGACGTTTCCCTGATTTCCGCTCATGGGTCCTATAAGGCAGCGAGGTTCGGAAACGACTGGATCAACGAAGTCATCAATCGCCATTGCCGGGACAAATGGGTCCTCTATGTCGATGCGGACGAGTTCCTGGTCTATCCGCATTGCGACATCCGGCCGATCGATCAATTGACCGCCTACATCGAATCCATGGGCGGCCACTCCCTCCGCTCGGTCATGATCGATATGTACAGCCCGCACCCGGTTCTTGAAAACATATGCGAACCCGGTCGAAACCCGCTGGAGGTCTGCAATCTCTTCGACCGATCCGGTTATGTCGCGCATTTCGACAAACGCAATCGGACGATATGGATCAAGGGCGGCGTCCGCGGGCGCGTCTATTTCCGCAATCGGCTCTGGGACGGCCCCGCGCTCAACAAGATACCCCTGGTCTATGTTGCCGGCGAACGCCTGTTCCTCAAGTCGTCGCACCAGGTCTGGCCGCTTTCCCTAAATTTGGGCGAGATGCGCGGGGCGCCCGGCGTATCCGGCGCTCTCCTGCATTTCAAGTTCCTGTCGACCTTCGTACACAAGGTCGCCGATGCGGCGCACCGCGCTGAACATACGGAGGAATATACCGTTTATTCCTCGAGTAAGGAGATCGATCATTTCGTCTATGACGATACTGGCACTTACCGAAGCTGGAAGGATCTGTCCGATCACGGACTGATCCAGGGCGAAGGATGGAAATACTGGAAGAACGCTTCGGAGAGCGAGGTCTAAAGCATACGGCCGCAACCGGCCAGGCGGCGGGTCTCGACGGGTTTCCCTTATTCTATTTGCCTTTATCCAGCCGCCTCATGCATCGCCCTCGGCATAAGCTTCCAGCGCCTTTCGATTGAGAATGCGGATCTTGCCCTGTGCCCCATCGACCACCTTGCCCTCGCGCAAGCGCCGCAGGCACTGATTGACCTTTTCACGCGATGCCGGCAGCGTCGCGGCAAGATCATGCTGGGAGATGATGAGCTCGTCGCCGCCATTCTGCGCATCCGTCCTGTAGACGGCGGAAAGACGCAGCAGTGTCCGGGCCAATCTCTGCCTTAAATTCGACCCGGCATTGGAAATGAGACGCAGTTCGAGTTCGGAAACGCGCGCCAAGGCCTTCGACAGGATTTTCACCTGAAATTGCGGATTGTTTGCGCAAAATTCCCGTAGCAAGCGCCCGTCGAAGAAATGCAGTTCGCAAACCGACAAGGCCCGATATTCGAGACTGAGAGGCTGCTTGCGCAGTACCTCCAGCTCGCCGATCAAGCCGCCCTTCGGAATGAATTCAACGATGAACTCCCGACCGTCAGGCAAAGGCGTGCTCGCACTTACCATTCCGCGCTGTACGCGGGCGAAAATGTCGATGAGGACACCGGCACCGGCAATGACTTCACCACGGCGAAATTTCCGAATACTCGACCGGGAAAACGGGAACTCGTGATCCAAATTCGCTCCGCCACCGTATTGAACACCAGGCCGGAAAGTATCCACCTCGCTTATTCCTGAGGTATTTCTTCCGGTCTTGTCGCCCCTGATGGTAACTACCCCGCCCATACGCGAAACTCCACGCAGACAAATTGGCCTATTGCCGTCAATAACATTCGTATTATGTTAAACTAGAAAGTAAAACAACAGCATAATAAAAACTACGTGTTTAAGTTATACGCTATTATGACGATTCCTCACTTTTGTATAAGTAATAAATCATAAACAATTCTAGAGACAAAAGCGAAATTTTAATCAACTGGCGTTTTTATACGATAAAATACAATTACTCGCTCAATGAACAAAATTCAAAATCTCAAGCACATCCATTGATAACAAAAAACTCTAAAGTAATTTCTTCAAAAATCCACATCATTTAAGAATTATTACCTCGCTTATTCACAAAATACACTTTAGAACACAAAGAATTTATTCCCGGATATGACCGCGGTCACAGACATTAAACCTGCATTAACACAAGCTTTGGCTGTGATTTCTACCATGGGCTGACGGAGATACGGGTGGCGGGAAAAAATCAGGGCATGAACCTCATGGAACCTTGGCAGAGTTTCGCCAAGGCCCGGCAGCAAAGACGTCCGTTCAATTCGTCACAATCTCATGCGATCAGCAGAATGCTAAAGCGCGCATTGGACATTATCATTGCAGCGGGCCTCCTGTTCCTGCTGTCGCCGCTCCTTCTGTCAGTGGCAGCCATTGTCACGCTAAGTGATCGGGGACCCATTTTCAAAAGCCATATTCGGGTCGGTTATAAGGGGAAAGAGTTTGGTTGCCTCAGGTTTCGCACGGCAAGCGCCGAAGCGACGCTCAATCCTCATTTGACCGTCATCGGCGATACCCTCGTACGATCAAGGCTCGACAAGCTTCCGCAGCTGATCAACGTGCTGTTCGGTCAAATGAGCCTCGTCGGGCCGCGCGCGATTACAAAAGAAGAATTGCCGCGTTACGGCGAGCATGCCTATGCCTACATGAGCGTCCGTCCGGGCCTTACCGGCCATTGGCGGACCGGTGCGCACAGCGACGCCAGCTATCAGACGAAGCTTGCTCTCGACGTCGAATACTTATCCAATTGGACGTTTGCATGGGACTTCGTGATCATGGCGAAAACGCTCTCTGCCCAGCTTTCCCGGCACGCTCTATTGCCCAGACTGGACTCCTAAGCATCTCGCGCAAAGTCTGAAGATCGCGCCCGCGCCTCTCTCGCGCAGCGCAGCACCGCAAACGTGATGATTTCATCCATTGGGGCCCTTGCCGGTCACATGCGAACGCTCAGCAATGGAATTCTTTTTCCGGCGCTTTTGAATATGCCCCCCCAGGGAAAAGGCAAAGAGGCCCGCCAGATAACATATCTCCATAACGAGAAGCATTTCGAGGCAGGAAACGATCGTTTCCGTCAAAGAGGAACCCTTCAGCAAAATCACGATGCCCAAGGCCGTGACCAGCAGAAATGCGAAAACCACAAAGGCCCAGGCGCGAATGGTCGCTCCGGCAGCGATGGAGACTGCAACCACGACGAGCGCGCTCTTCAGCATTACGACCCCTCTCTTCACGCCTCCTTCAAGCTATTGTCGCCTTCAATGACATGACAAAACCCGAAGTCGAAACGAAGTTCGATCGAAGTATTTTATCTGTTATCGTTAAAATATTGCTAAAATCTACGAATAAGCCGCCGGAAGCGCGTCGAGGAATATTCGACTATTCATCGAACGGAGAAACAGAATCATAGAAAACCGGGAAATCAAGGAATACCACGACCGGAAAAATTTCACTGTTGCGGGCCTATATAAGCGCTGGGAGATGCAACCAAGGCGACCTCCCACCGAGCTGGACTTTCGTTTGATGTTCCGGAAAAGGCAAGCGCCAGCATAGATTTAGGCAATGAATGCAGAGATGCTCTGCGTATCGTCTCGCGGGTTCGGCAGAGATTTCCCGCGCACCGAGCGGCAAGCCACGCATCAACGAAACAGGGCTCGCAACGATGGCGAGCCCTGCGGATCTCTTACCAGTAAAAGCCCCTGCGATGGAACTGTCAGCCTCGATGCTCCGTCATGGACAGGACAAGGCATGCGGCCGGAGGTTCCGGCCACACCAGAAAGCCTATTTCGAGACCGCGCCGGCCAATTCCTGCTTTGCACCGCGTTGCAGGCTGAGATTTTCGAGCCATGTGACTTGCTTGCGCAATTTCAGCGCCGGCCTCTCGATGAATCTCCAGGAAAAAGCGGCAAAGCAGGCGGCGACGATACTGCAGACGATACCGTTCAGCCACCAATTGTGCGCCCAAGGCCCAAGTGCCACGAACGCCTGCTGGATCGGATAACCGTAGAGGAAGACGCCGTAGGAATAGTCGGCGCCGCGCAGGATGCTGAGCTTCGGCGGTGAGGTGAGACCGAGGAAGACCGTGACATAACCCATTGCCGGAATGGCAATGAAATCCCCGAAGGACGTGAACCAATAGGCGCCCAGGATGACCGCCACGGAGGCGAAGAAAATTCTGAGGTCCCAGAGAACCTTGTCCCTGTAGAGATAGAAGGTCACCCCCGCCAGGAAAGCACAAATAAGCAGATTGCCCGATGCGGTCGTCGGCATGACGCCCCAGTCACTTTCGTGCTTCCAGTACCGTGCAATTGCAAAGCCTATGATCAATACAGGCGTTGCGATGAGGGCGATAACGCGCCGCCTGACCACGCCGAGCAGGAAGAGCGCGGCGATCACCATGTAGCATTCGAGCTCGAAGGGCACCGTCCAGAGCTGCCCGTTGACCATCGCTGCGTCAGGATTGTCCAGGAAGACACCCGGAAGATTGTAATGAATGTGCCCGGTGACATTCATGAGATATGAAAAGAACTGCGGATCGGCGAAGTAGTCACGCAGGTCATACTCTGTATAGATCGCTCCGAGTATAAAGGCGGCCAGCAATACCTCTACGGCGAGTGCAGGATAGATCCGGATAAACCGGTTACCCAGGAAGGAGATCAATGTCTTCGATCGCTCGAGACTGCCGGCCACCAGGAACCCGCTCAGGGCAAAGAACATGGGTAGGACGGACTTCAGCAAAGGACGAAGGGGTGACTCCCAGAGAAACAGATCATCGCCATAGGTGACGCGGGCCGTATGTATCCAAAGCACTGAAAAAGCTAATAATAATCGCATATAATCAAAACCTGTCGGCCGCCCGTTCGCTAGTTCAAGCTTTTCCCCGAGAACCATCTGTGCCCCTTTCAGAAATATTGACGCGATATGGAATGGCAGACTGCCGCCGCAAAACGGCTGCGACATCATTGCCGCATCGCGGGGGCACGTGTCAGTGACCAGAGGTACATCAATTAAAAATTGAACGAGAGCGCCCTCTCCCGAAGATGATGGCCGGGATGAGATCGAGGCGATCGAGCATCATATTGGATGAGGAGACCCATGAAATTTCTGGCTTTGCTTTTCTGTATCGTTCTCTTTCTCATCGGCCTGGGGCTGACAGGAGCCGGCGCCTGGCTGATCGGCCTCGGCGGCTCGCCCTATTACGCGATCGCCGGACTTGCCTATCTCATTGCCGCCTTGCTGCTGTGGCGCCGGAAGGCATCCGGCGGTCTCCTCGTCCTGCTTGTCGCCGTTTTGACTGTTCCCTGGGCGCTGTGGGAGTCGGGGATCAATTTCTGGGCGCTCTTCGCCCGCCTGATGTCGCCGCTGGCGCTGGCGGCCTTTGCGCTTCTCTTTGCACCGTCGTTATCCCCGGCGCCTGGCCGGAAGCTTTTCTATGTCGGCGCCCTGCTCACAGCGATCCTGTTTGCCGCCGGTTTCGGCCTCAGCTTCATTCCGCATGGCGTCATCCGACCCTCCGCCGATATCGCCGCTTATAAACCAGCAAAGGGCGACAATTCTCCTGCAGACTGGACATCCTACGGCCGTACCACGGCGGGAGACCGCTATTCCCCCTTCGATCAGATCAACCGCGACAATATTTCCAAGCTGGATCTCGCCTGGACGTATCGCACCGGAAAGAGCGAGGGCGCTGATCAGAACACGCCGCTGCAGATTGGCGACACACTCTACACCTGCACGCCGGCGGATGTAATCGCAGCGCTCGATGCGGATACCGGCAAACCCCGCTGGACCTTCGATCCCAAGGCGACGGCGCCCTACTGGCAACGTTGCCGCGGCCTCGGTTATTACAAGATGCCGAAAGAGGCCCAGTCGGCCGATGGCCTCTGCAACGAACGCCTGGTGCAGACGACGATCGATGCCCGTCTTTTGGAGATCGACAGCAAGACCGGCGCACCCTGCAGGGGCTTCGGAGACAATGGCACCGTGCAGCTGTCCCAGGGCATGGGCGAGGTCAAGGCAGGCTATTATTTCCAGACTTCGGCGCCGCTGATTGCCCGCAATCTGATCGTCGTCGGCGGCTGGGTCACCGACAATCAGGAAACAGGCGAACCCTCGGGCGTCATCCGCGCCTTCAACGTCGTCACTGGCGAGCTCGAATGGGCATGGGATCTCGGCAATCCCGAAATCACCAAGCTCCCGCCGGAGGGTGAGACCTATACGCGGGCGACGCCCAACATGTGGACGACAGCCGCATTCGACGACAAGCTCGGCCTCATCTACGCGCCGCTCGGCAATACGACGCCGGACTATTACGGCGCCAACCGTCCCGCCTTCGCCGATCAGTACAATGCGACATTGGTGGCGCTCGATGTGACGACTGGCCGGGAGAGATGGAAGTACCAGACCGTGCACCACGATATCTGGGACTATGATCTGCCATCACAGCCGGCGCTGATCGACCTGCCGGACGGCAATGGCGCCACCGTACCCGCTCTTCTGCAGACCACCAAGCGCGGGCAACTTTTCCTCCTCAACCGGCAGACAGGCACCCCACTTGCCGAGGTTCAGGAAAAGCCAGTGCCGCAGCAGGGAGGCGCGCCGGAAGAGAAACTGTCTCCGACCCAACCCTATTCCGTCGGCATGCCGACGATCGGCGCGGAACGGATGAGCGAACAGACGGCCTGGGGCCTGACGATGTTCGATCAGCTGGCCTGCCGGATCGCCTTTCGCAGGATGCGCTACGAGGGTGATTTCACCCCGATCGGGACGCAGCCTGCGATCCAGCAGCCGGGAAATCTCGGCGGCCTCAACTGGGGAAGCGTCTCCGTCGACCTGCCCAACAACCGGGTCTTCATGAATGATATTCGCGTGCCGAGCATCTTCGCGCTCGTTCCGCGCAGTGAATTTGTCGATTTTGCCCTGACGACGACCGCGCACGGCCCCTCCGCCCCGCAGCGCGGCACGCCCTATGGCATGACCACAGAGATGTGGACATCGAGGCTCCGCGTTCCCTGCACGCAACCGCCGTTCGGAACGGTCACGGCCGTTGATCTGAACACCCGCAAGATCGTATGGCAGGTTCCCGCCGGAACTGCCGAAGAACTGGGACCGTTCAAGATCAAGACCAAACTTCCGATGCCCATGGGCCTGCCGAGTTATGCCGGCACGTCGGCGACCGCCGGCGGCGTCGTCTTCTTCGCCGGCTTCCAGGACTATTACATCCGCGCCTATGATGCCGAGAACGGCACCGAGCTCTGGAAATATCCCCTGCCCGTCGGCGCAAGCGCCACACCGATGACCTACATCTCGCCGAAGACGGGCAAGCAATATGTCGCAATTTCGGTCGGCGGAGCGCCATATTCAAAGGACGTCGGCGACTACGTGCTCGCCTTTTCTCTAAAAGACGGAGATTAGCCGCTCAAACCCTGGAAATCGGGTCATACGGCAACTCGGGATTCGGCGACGTCAACGGCCCTCTGTGCTATTTTGGTCCGACAAGGAACAAGGCTATGAGCGTGTCGCGAAAACTTGCGGCGATCCTGGTCGCGGATGTGGTCGGCTACAGTCGCCTCGCCGGGGCGGACGAGGATCGCATCCTAGCGCGACTGCGAACACTGCGCAGTGATGTCATCGATCCCACAATCGCCGTGCACAATGGCCGTATCGTCAAGCGTACCGGAGACGGAAGTCTCATCGAGTTCCGCAGCGTTGTGGACGCCGTGCGTTGCGCGGTCGAAGTCCAGACTGCCATGGTTGAGCGCAACGCAGGTGTCCAGCCTGAGCATCGCATCGAATTTCGGGTCGGGATCCATCTCGGTGATGTCGTAGAGGAGAGCGATGGAGATCTGATGGGTGACGGCGTCAATATCGCCGCGCGGTTAGAGAGCGTCGCCAAGCCTGGCGCCATCTGCCTTTCTGAAGACGCCTATCGCCAGGTGAGAGCGCGGCTTGATCTTGCGGTGACCGATCTCGGCCCAATCCATCTTAAAAATATCGCCGAGCCGATGCGGGTCTATTCCCTTCAGGTCGGAACCGTCCTGCCGCCGGCGCGACAAGCACAGCCACCCGCAACGAAAATACCTTCGGTTAAAGCCGTACCCGATAAACCCTCCATCGCCGTGCTGGCCTTCAACAACATGAGCGGCGACGCAGAACAGGAATATTTCTCCGACGGCATCAGCGAGGATATCATCACCGACCTCTCGAAGCTGTCCGAGTTGCACGTGATCGCCCGCAACTCATCCTTCGTCTACAAGAACGTCACAGCGTCCGTGCCGGACATGGCCCGGGCGCTTGGTGTCCGCTATGTTCTTGAAGGCAGCGTGCGCAAATCCGGTAATCGGGTGCGCGTCACAGCCCAATTGATTGACGCCAGCAATGGCGGACATATCTGGGCCAGCCGGTTCGATCGCGACCTCACCGACATTTTTGCGGTTCAGGATGAGCTCACACAGGAAATCGTGTCGGCGCTCAGGCTGAGCCTGACGCACGGCGACCAAGACCGGTTGGCGCAAGGACGCCCGGTTGATGTCGGCGCTTATGAGCTCTTATTGCGTGGCCGCGAGCAGGCATCGACCCATACCCGAACCGGGAATATAGCGGCCCGCAGCCTGGCGGCGGATGCTATCGCGATCGATCCAGAATATGCAGCGGCCCGGGCACTCCTGTCCTTTACCCATGTGCTCGACTACGTCAACGCCTGGAGCAAGGATCCTGAAGCCTCGCTTCGCTTAGGCATGGATCTCGCGCAACAGGCCGTGGAAATGGCCGAGGAACAGCCAAACTGCCACTTTGCGCTGGGCCTGGCCTGCATGTGGAACCGAGAATTGGATCGAGCGCAGGCGGAGGTGTTGCGAGGCCTTGAGCTTTCGCCAAACTCTGCCGAACTCCTGATGCTGATGGCCCATATTCAGATATTCTCCGGCAATCCCGCAGGCGCCCTTGAGACACTTGATGCATCAATGCGGCTTGACCCGCACTATCCGGAAGTTCTTCTCCAATTTCTCGCCGATGCGCGATTTTCTCTCGGCGAATATGAGGATGCGATTGTTGGGATCGAGCTTCGGCTGCAACAAAACTCGCAATCGGAGACCGCCTATGCCCTGCTTGCCTCCTGCTACGGCCACCTCGGTCGGTTCGAGGAGAGTCGAGAGGCCTGGGAGAAAGTGTTTCGGATAAACCCTGATTTCTCGATCGAACGCCGCCGGCGCGTCCTGCCATTCCAAAACCCCGAGGACTTTAACCGCCGCGTTGAGGGCCTCCATAAGGCAGGACTGACGCTTCGGAATGATGGTCGCTGCTGAGAGAACCGGTTCGAGCCCCTGCCGAAGATACTCGTTCGCATCGGAGCTATCGGCAGCAGGCCTGTTCTTGAATCAAAAAAGCCTGCCGAGGGGGCAGGCTTGGATCTTTATATCTGGGAAGAGATTTGGTTGCGGGGGCAGGATTTGAACCTGCGGCCTTCAGGTTATGAGCCTGACGAGCTACCGGGCTGCTCCACCCCGCGCCATCGCAAATCGTTTTGATTTGCGTCAGTATATTAACACAAAAGGCCGCGTTAAGCGGCCCTTTAGTGACGGCATGGGCCGTTTGCTGTTCAGAGAAGATATTGAGTTGCGCTTTGCAGACCTGGCAGCGACCTACTCTCCCGCGTCTTAAGACGAAGTACCATGGGCGCAGGGGCGTTTCACGGCCGTGTTCGGAAAGGGAACGGGTGCAGCCACCCCGCCATAACCACCAGGTCGGCAAAGCGCAACTTAATGTTTGAGAAGCTGGCAGGCGTTAGCCTGTTTTTTTGAACACGTCTTACCTTTCGCGATGGCCGTCGGCCAGAGGCCGCAAGCGCAAGGCGCGTCCGCAGCGCCTTTGGCGCGTGAGGACAGAAGGTCAGGCTCATCGAACTTTGTTCGATGAGCATAGTCAATGAGAACGATCAAGCCGATCGAGCTATTAGTACCGGTAAGCTTCATGCGTTGCCGCACTTCCACACCCGGCCTATCAACGTGGTCGTCTTCCACGGCTCTGATAGGGAACACTCGTTTTCAGGTGGGTTTCCCGCTTAGATGCCTTCAGCGGTTATCCCGTCCATATATAGCTACCCTGCTATGCCCTTGGCAGGACAACAGGTCCACCAGAGATATGTCCATCCCGGTCCTCTCGTACTAGGGACAGATCCTGTCAATATTCCTACACCCACGGCAGATAGGGACCGAACTGTCTCACGACGTTCTGAACCCAGCTCACGTACCGCTTTAATTGGCGAACAGCCAAACCCTTGGGACCTGCTCCAGCCCCAGGATGCGATGAGCCGACATCGAGGTGCCAAACAACCCCGTCGATATGGACTCTTGGGGGTCATCAGCCTGTTATCCCCGGCGTACCTTTTATCCGTTGAGCGATGGCCCTTCCACGCGGGACCACCGGATCACTATGACCGACTTTCGTCTCTGCTCGACTTGTCAGTCTCGCAGTCAGGCGGGCTTATGCCATTGCACTCGACGACCGATTTCCGACCGGTCTGAGCCCACCATCGCGCGCCTCCGTTACTCTTTCGGAGGCGACCGCCCCAGTCAAACTACCCACCATACACTGTCCCGGACCCGGATGACGGGTCGCGGTTAGACATCCATGACGATAAGGGTGGTATTTCAAGGATGGCTCCACGGAAACTGGCGTCCCCGCTTCAAAGCCTACCACCTATCCTACACATGCCGACACGAATGCCAGTGTAAAGCTATAGTAAAGGTGCACGGGGTCTTTCCGTCTGACCGCAGGAACCCCGCATCTTCACGGGGAATTCAATTTCACTGAGTCTATGTTGGAGACAGCGGGGAAGTCGTTACGCCATTCGTGCAGGTCGGAACTTACCCGACAAGGAATTTCGCTACCTTAGGACCGTTATAGTTACGGCCGCCGTTTACTGGGGCTTCGATTCAAAGCTTGCACCTCTCCTCTTAACCTTCCAGCACCGGGCAGGCGTCAGACCCTATACGTCGTCTTGCGACTTCGCAGAGCCCTGTGTTTTTGATAAACAGTCGCTACCCCCTGGTCTGTGCCACCCCATAATAGTTGCCTAGCATGGGGTCACGCTTCTTCCGAAGTTACGCGTGCAATTTGCCGAGTTCCTTCAACATAGTTCTCTCAAGCGCCTTGGTATACTCTACCTGACCACCTGTGTCGGTTTCGGGTACGGTCTATACGGTGGAGCTATTTCCTGGAACCGCTCCGCTGCCCATCCAATCCAATAAGAATGAACAACTTGTGCAATCCGTCACTACCACCAGGCCCACGAATATTAACGTGGTTCCCATCGACTACGCGTGTCCGCCTCGTCTTAGGGGCCGGCTAACCCTGCTCAGATTAACTTTAAGCAGGAACCCTTGGTCTTTCGGCGAGAGGGTCTCTCACCCTCTTTATCGTTACTCATGTCAACATTCGCACTTCCGATACCTCCAGGAGCCCTCACAGGTCTCCCTTCATCAGCTTACGGAACGCTCCGCTACCACGTGTATTGCTACACATCCTCAGCTTCGGTGCATGGCTTCAGCCCCGTTACATTTTCGGCGCAAAGACCCTTATTTAGACCAGTGAGCTGTTACGCTTTCTTTAAATGATGGCTGCTTCTAAGCCAACATCCTGGTTGTTTTGGGATCCTCACATCCTTTCCCACTTAGCCATGACTTGGGGACCTTAGCTGGAGGTTAGGGTTGTTGCCCTTTTCACGACGGACGTTAGCACCCGCCGTGTGTCTGCCGAGTAGTACTCCCCGGTATTCGGAGTTTGGTTAGGATCAGTAAGACGGTGAGTCCCCATAGCCCATCCAGTGCTCTACCCCCGGGGGTATTCGCTCGACGCTCTACCTAAATAGATTTCGCGGAGAACCAGCTATTTCCGAGTTTGATTGGCCTTTCACCCCTAGCCACAAGTCATCCCAATCTATTGCAACAGATGCGGGTTCGGTCCTCCAGTTGGTGTTACCCAACCTTCAACCTGCTCATGGCTAGATCACTCGGTTTCGGGTCTAATGCAACAAACTATATCGCCCTATTCAGACTCGCTTTCGCTGCGCCTACACCTATCGGCTTAAGCTTGCTTGTTACACTAAGTCGTTGACCCATTATACAAAAGGTACGCCGTCACCCTTACAGGCTCCGACTGTTTGTAGGCATCCGGTTTCAGGTTCTATTTCACTCCCCTTGTCGGGGTGCTTTTCACCTTTCCCTCACGGTACTTGTTCGCTATCGGTCATGCACGAGTACTTAGGCTTGGAGAGTGGTCTCCCCATGTTCAGACAGGATTTCTCGTGTCCCGCCCTACTCTAGGACAATCGTGATATCTACGCGTACGGGGCTGTCACCCACTACGGCCGCACTTTCCAGAGCGTTCCACTTTAATCACAATTGCCACTGGCCTGGTCCGCGTTCGCTCGCCACTACTTGCGGAGTCTCGGTTGATGTCCTTTCCTGCAGGTACTTAGATGTTTCAGTTCCCTGCGTTCGCTTCTTACACCCTATGTATTCAGGTGTAGATACCTTATCACAATGCTTGGAAACCCAAGCCGACCGCAGTCAGTTTGGATTTTCCAAGCATTTAAGGTGGGTTGCCCCATTCGGAGATCCATGGATCAAAGCTCATTCGCAGCTCCCCACGGCTTTTCGCAGCGTATCACGTCCTTCATCGCCTGTGCATGCCAAGGCATCCACCAAATGCCCTTACGACACTTAATCGTTCTCATTGCCAATGCTCATCTATATTTGGATTTG